>NZ_JAALEU010000012.1:0-115535 GCF_011800685.1 Pantoea sp. EKM10T | reverse complement strand
ACGCTTGCACCCTCCGTATTACCGCGGCTGCTGGCACGGAGTTAGCCGGTGCTTCTTCTGCGGGTAACGTCAATCGACGCGGTTATTAACCGCATCGCCTTCCTCCCCGCTGAAAGTACTTTACAACCCGAAGGCCTTCTTCATACACGCGGCATGGCTGCATCAGGCTTGCGCCCATTGTGCAATATTCCCCACTGCTGCCTCCCGTAGGAGTCTGGACCGTGTCTCAGTTCCAGTGTGGCTGGTCATCCTCTCAGACCAGCTAGGGATCGTCGCCTAGGTGGGCCATTACCCCGCCTACTAGCTAATCCCATCTGGGTTCATCCGATAGTGAGAGGCCCGAAGGTCCCCCTCTTTGGTCTTGCGACGTTATGCGGTATTAGCCACCGTTTCCAGTGGTTATCCCCCTCTATCGGGCAGATCCCCAGACATTACTCACCCGTCCGCCACTCGTCACCCAAGGAGCAAGCTCCTCTGTGCTACCGTCCGACTTGCATGTGTTAGGCCTGCCGCCAGCGTTCAATCTGAGCCATGATCAAACTCTTCAATTTAAGTTTGATTTGCTTAAACAAGTTAAGCGGTGCTCATCTGTAAAACGTCATAATGAATTTCATTATGTGTTCACTCGTGAGGCTTGATATTTTTTACGTCCGGAGACGCTGATATCAATCCTGCGAGTGCCCACACAGATTGTCTGATAAATTGTTAAAGAGCATACCGCGATTTACTGCGGCGCGGGCTGCGTATATTACGCTTTCCGCATTGTCAGTCAAGCATTTATTTTCGCTTAACTCACTGGTTCGTATGATTTCGAACCTACTCAACCCGGCGCTTCGTAAGCCGTTGTGCCGTGTCAGTGGAGGCGCATTATAGGGAGTTCTCGGAGGGTGACAAGTGCTAATTTCAAATAAAATTCCGAGTGCTGATTTTTTCAGCTAAAAGCCGCTAAAGCGCCAGTTTTTCCAGCAACGGGAAGCCATAACGCCGTAAAACGGGTGATAATTGTACCGCTTCGCCATCCAGCTCCGTACAAAATGCAACGTTCTGCTGCGATGAATGCACTTCAGGTGCTTCATGCTCCAGCAGCCAGGCTGTGCGTCGTGCAATTGCCGCACCGGAATCAATCAGACGCGTCCCTTCCGGTAACACCTGCTGCAACTCTTCGCGCAGTAAAGGAAAGTGCGTACAGCCTAAAACGACCGTATCCGGTGGCTCCGCCATCCGCAGCCACGGCTGAACAATACGGCGCACTTCATCCAGAGCCACCTCCGCACCATGGAGCTTCGCTTCTGCCAGTTCAACCAGCTCCGCTGATCCCAGCATCTCTATCTTGCAGGAACCGGCAAACTGCGACACCAGCTCATGGGTATAAGGACGGCGCACCGTGGCACGCGTCGCCAGCAAGCCCACTACACCATTTCGCGTCAGGCGCGCGGCCGGTTTAATCGCCGGAACCACCCCCACGACAGGAAAGGCAAAACGTTCACGTAAAGCGGGCAATGAAACGGTGCTGGCCGTATTACAGGCGATGATCACTAACGAGAGAGGATAGCTGCGGGTAATGGCCTCAACGATAGCGACCACCCGATCCACAATGAAAGTCTCGCTTTTCTCACCGTAAGGGAAGCCAGCGTTATCGAAGGCGTAAAGATAATGAAGATCCGGCAACAGCTGACGGACCTCATCATAGACAGAAAGCCCACCGACGCCGGAATCAAACACCAGCACGGTGGGACGCAAATCAGAAGTTGTAGCTGCCGCTGAGGTAATACTCTCGTCCTGGTGTCTGATAGCCATACACTGTCTCGTAATCTTTATCGAACAGGTTGGCAATTCTACCACGAACCGTGAGTTGTGAAGTGACAGGATATGAGACGGCGAGATCCCACAGGCTGACGCCCCCTAACTTCACGCGACGGCTGGGAGAGCTGTTAAAGTCCGTATCATAACGGTCACCCAGATAATGGTAGGTGACTGACCAGTCAAACTCATACAGCGTCCAGTCGAGCTGGTATTTCACCTGCTGCTTAGCCCGGCGTACGAGCGGCTGATCGGTGCTGCCATCCCGCGCGTCGACATAATCATAAGAGAGCTGATGCGCCAGCGGCCCGGTGTCGAATCCTGCGGTCGCTTCAACGCCTTTAATGCGAGCCTGCTTAATGTTGTAGTAACGGAAAGTCGCCGGATCATTATCAATCAGATTATCGATGTCGTTGCGATAGCCCGACACACGCCAGTTCACCGGTCCGCTCAGCCCTTCAAAACCGCCTTCCCACTGCTTACTTTTTTCAGGATCGAGGTCGCGATTGCCATAAAACGGGCTGTAAACCTGCGACAGATTAGGTGCTTTAAAAGCGGTGCCATAAGAGGCGAACGCGCGGTAGCCGGAGATAAACTCCCATGAGGCCGCCGTCTGCCAGGTGTTATGCCAGCCAAACTGATTGTTGTCGTCACCGCGTACCGCACCTTCAAGGGTGACGCTGCCAAACTGCTGCTGGCCGGTCAGGTAGAGACCGGTATTACGCTGCTCATAGCCATCTGACAAATAGTTCGTGCCCGGCTCGGTCGTCTCTTTCTGCCAGTCGACACCCGCGCTGATCGCCCCCTGCCCCACCTGCACGGTGTTGCCCCACTGCAGATTGTACTGGGTGACATCATCAAAGGTGGACGCGGCACCGTAGCGACCATTGCGCGGATCGTAGTTGATGTCTTTGGTATGGCCATAACTGGCGATGAGCTGGGTAGAGTAGAAGTCACGATTGAAGCGTAACCCGGTGTCCCAGGTCTGGCTGTAGAGCTGGCGGGTATCCGCCAGCCCAATAATATTGAAATTATTATCGTAGGTATATGAACCGTCGTAGGCGGTGCGGTTATCAAACCCGTAGCCGCGCACAAAACCACTGAGCTCATCGCTGAACTGATGCTCAAGGTTGCCATACAGGGTTTTGCTCATGAAGCCGTCGCGATCGTGCTGCGCCGGGCTAAAGTCATTGGGATAACCCGCCACCACATCATACCCTTTGGTATAGGTGTAGTTGCCTGCCAGGGTGAGCTTTGTCGCATCGCCCAGCATCTGCTGGGTTGAGCCGTCGTAGGATTGATAGCCGTTGGACCCGACGCCCGCCGTCAGCGTGGTGCCGGGTTGCGATCGGCCCGTAATGATATTCACCACGCCGCCAATCGCATCGGAACCGTAGACTGCAGAACGCGCACCGCGAATATATTCGATGCGCTGCACCAGTGACAGCGGGATCTGGCTGAGGTCAGACGAACCGGTGATGCCCGCCTGATTAAGCCGGATACCATCAATCAGGATCAGTACATGTCTCGATTCGGTGCCCCGAATAAACAGCGAACTCTGCTGCCCTAACCCGCCACTTTGCGCGACATCGACACCCGGCAGGCGGCGCATCACATCCGTCAGGCTTTTGGCCTGCCAGCGATCAATCTCATCATGTGTGACAACGGTGGTGGGTGCCAGCACACCTGAAACAGGTTCAGCAAAACGGTTGGCGGTGACTATTTGCGTATCATCATTCCCCTGAGCAAAACCGTATTGCGCCCAGAGAGAAATCGCCGTTGCGCTCAGAGCGAACAGCGAAGCAGTTTTTTTTGTCATTTTTATCGCATCCATAAGACGAAGCAGGATGCCGCAGGCCGACAATCAATAGCACGCGATGATTGTACGAGTAGCGACGTTACACCGGCAGGTCTTCGGGCTGGGAACCATAAGTGATGATGACTTCCCATCCCACAGGACAGTGTCTGCAATTGCACTCATCACGACATTCCTTACCGCTGCGCGTCAGCTCCAGATTCACACTGGATTCCCTATTAACTCGGGCTTGAGGCCGGCGTCTGCAGTCTACGGAGTGGAGATACGGAAGTCCAGACTGCCAAACATCTTCTCGCTGCGGGACTGGACATCAGCAAGTGAATGCCTACAATCGCCCGCTGGTAAGCTATTAATCAGGATTGCTCATGACACCCGAACATCTCCCCATTGAAGACTATGACGCACAGCTGGCGGAAAAAGTCAGTCGTTTAGAGACGATGATGACACCGTTTGCTGCGCCCGACGTGGAGGTGTTCCGTTCACCGGTCAGCCACTATCGGATGCGCGCCGAATTCCGCCTGTGGCACGACGGCGATGATATCTATCACATCATCTTTGATCAGCAGACACGCGAGCGGATCCGTGTTGATCAGTTCCCGGCGGCCAGCCAGCTGATCAATCAGCTGATGCCAAAGATGATCGCCGCGATCCGTGATAACCGTACCCTGCGTCATAAACTGTTCCAGATCGACTATCTGTCGACCCTGAGCAATCAGATTGTGATTTCGCTGCTCTATCACCGCAAACTGGATGATGAGTGGCAGCAGGCAGCCGTGGCGCTGCGTGACCAGCTTCGCGCGGAAGGGCTGGATGTGCAGCTGATTGGACGCGCCACCAAAACCAAAATCTGTCTGGATCGCGACTACGTTGATGAGTGTCTGTCGGTAGCGGGTCGCGAGATTATCTATCGTCAGGTCGAAAACAGTTTTACCCAGCCTAATGCGGCGATGAATATTCAGATGCTGGAGTGGGCGCTGGATGTGACGCAGGATTCACAGGGCGACCTGCTGGAACTCTACTGCGGTAATGGCAACTTCTCGCTGGCGCTGGCACGCAATTTCCGCCGCGTTCTGGCGACTGAGATCGCCAAGCCCTCTGTTGCGTCAGCACAATACAATATTGCCGTGAACCAGATTGATAACGTGCAGATCATTCGTATGGCGGCGGAAGAGTTTACCCAGGCGATGAATGGCGTGCGCAGCTTTAATCGTCTGGAAGGAATTGACCTGACCAGCTACGAATGCGAGACGATTTTTGTCGATCCGCCGCGCAGCGGACTGGATGAAGAGACGGTGAAAATGGTGCAGGCGTATCCGCGCATCCTTTATATCTCCTGCAATCCGCAGACCCTCAGCGACAATCTGCAGACGCTGGCGGAAACGCACGATGTGACGCGGCTGGCGCTGTTTGATCAGTTCCCCTATACCCACCATATGGAATGCGGTGTCCTGCTGACACGTAAAGCGTAAACAAAAACGGGAACCCTGAGGTTCCCGTTTTTTTTATCACTACTGATTACGCTTGCGCTTAAAACGCGTCGCAATCCAGAACACCAGCGCTACCATCAGAACGGTGGGAACGAAGTTGGAGCCAATATCCGGGTATTCTGCCCGCACCAGCGCGCTATAAACCAGAATCCCCAACAGGAAAAACGCCGCTGCCAGTCCTGGCATGCCGTCCGGCATATTGGTGTTGAGGTAACGCTGATGCAGACACCAGGCTGCCAGACCCAGCGCAATCAGCGGAAAAATCGAAAATGGAACAAAGGCGCTGAACAGCACAGAAAACGAGCCGTTAATTGCTAAGCCGGTAATAAAAGCCAGTACCAGTGTGCTTTTATCGCGAGTACCTGGGTGGGTCATGGACTGATCCTTACTCATTGCTCTTCGGGTTTTTCCAGGGTGGCCGCCAGTCGCTCTTGCTCCCGGCGGTACCAGTAATAAGCGCCTTTGGCGATCATACGCAGCTGTAACACCAGCCGATCCTCAAGCTTACGTCGCTGCTCAGCATCAACATCCAGTGCTTCTGCACCGGCGCTGAAAACAATGGTCACCATCGCTTCAGCCTGCGCTTCGGTAAAACTGCGCGGCATGCGATTTTCGACCTCAAGATAATCGGCCAGTTCAGCGATAAAGTGCTGAATTTCACGCGCCACGGCGGCACGAAAAGCGGCAGAGGTGCCGGAACGTTCACGCAGTAACAGGCGGAAAGCGTTGGGATTGTTGCCGATAAACTCCATAAAGGTCGACACCGACGTTTTAATGATGCTGCCGCCTTTGGCAATACGCTGGCGCGCCTGGCGCATCAGCTGTCGCAACATCAGCCCACTTTCATCTACCATCGTCAGGCCAAGCTCATCAACATCCTTGAAATGACGATAAAAGGAGGTAGGTGCAATCCCTGCTTCACGGGCAACCTCCCGCAAACTCAGACTGGCAAAACTGCGCTCGGCGCTGAGCTGACTGAAGGCGGCTTCAATCAGTGTACGTCGTGTACGTTCTTTTTGTTGCGCTCTGACGCCCATTCTCTCTGCCTTTAGCGGTGTTAAGCAGGCACTATAACAAAATTTTCAGCGTACAGATTGGCAATCTTTGTCACCGCCTGTGAACCTCACTCTTTGTCAAAATGTGATGAAAATCGCTGATAGAATTCAGAAGTGCGCGACGAGATGTTAGAATCTCGTTGTAAAAATGTATAAATAATAGGACGTATCGGTATGCAAAAGTCTTACGATTACGATGCCATTGTGATTGGCTCAGGGCCCGGCGGTGAAGGGGCGGCGATGGGGCTGGTAAAACAGGGAGCGCGCATCGCCGTGATCGAACGCTACCACAACATCGGCGGCGGTTGTACGCACTGGGGCACCATCCCTTCTAAAGCCCTTCGCCACGCCGTCAGTCGCATTATTGAATTCAACCAAAATCCGCTCTACAGCGATCATACCCGACTGCTTCGCTCCTCTTTTGCCGACATTCTCAATCACACTGAAAACGTGATCAGCCAGCAGACAGCCATGCGTCAGGGCTTCTACGAGCGTAACCGTTGTGAACTTTATCAGGGCGATGCGCATTTCGTTGATGCCAATACCATTGAGATTGAGCAACCGGATGGCACGCGTGAGACGCTGACGGCAGAGAAGTTTGTTATCGCCTGTGGTTCACGACCTTACCATCCTGACAATGTCGACTTTACCCATCCACGCGTTTATGACTCCGACTCTATTCTCAATCTGCACCACGAACCAGGCCACGTCATAATTTATGGCGCGGGCGTGATTGGCTGTGAATATGCGTCGATTTTCCGTGGACTGAACGTCAAAGTTGACCTGATTAACACCCGCGATCGCCTGCTGGCGTTTCTTGATCAGGAGATGTCTGACTCTCTCTCTTACCACTTCTGGAACAGCGGCGTGGTGATTCGTCACAACGAAGAGTTTGAGAAGATCGAAGGGGTGGAAGATGGCGTCATCATGCATCTGAAGTCGGGTAAGAAAGTAAAAGCCGACTGCTTGCTTTACGCCAACGGCCGTACCGGCAACACCGATTCGCTGTCGCTGGAAAATGTGGGTCTGGAAGCGGATGGTCGTGGCCTGCTGAAAGTGAACAGCATGTATCAGACGGCTCAGCCGCACATTTATGCCGTTGGTGACGTGATTGGCTATCCAAGCCTGGCCTCAGCCGCCTACGATCAGGGCCGTATTGCCGCTCAGGCGATTATCAAAGGGGAAGCGTCAGCGCACCTGATTGAAGATATCCCAACCGGGATTTACACCATTCCGGAAATCAGCTCCGTGGGTAAAACCGAGCAGCAGCTGACGGCAATGAAGGTGCCTTACGAAGTAGGCCGCGCGCAGTTCAAACATCTGGCGCGAGCGCAGATCGTTGGCATGAACGTTGGCAGCCTGAAGATTCTGTTCCATCGGGAAACCAAAGAGATTCTGGGAATTCACTGCTTTGGTGAACGTGCCGCCGAGATTATTCATATCGGTCAGGCGATCATGGAGCAGAAAAACGGTGGCAACACGATTGAGTACTTCGTGAATACCACCTTTAACTATCCGACCATGGCCGAAGCCTATCGCGTTGCGGCGTTAAACGGCTTAAACCGCCTGTTTTAACGCGGCGTCGAAATAGTGCTGCATGTGGGTTTTAATCGCCTCTGCCAGCTGTTCATAACGGCTGCGCAGAGGTGAACCCGGACGATAGACCAGCGCAATTGTACGCTGTGGCACCGGTTTGTAGCAGGTGAGATAGCAGACGCCATCTCGGATACGCTCCGGTGGGACTGCCAGCGCCGGTAACAGCGTAATCCCGCTGCCTGCCGCCACCATATTGCGCAGCGTCTCAAGACTGGTCGCACGGAAATGGGTATCTTCATCGGCGCCCGCCTCAAAGCAGAACCCCATCGCCTGGTCACGCAGACAGTGCCCATCTTCCAGCATAAGCAATTTCTCGCCTGCCAGATCGGACATAGGCACCCGGTCGCGATCGCACCAGGGATGATCGGCATAGACTGCCAGCTTCATCGGCTCATCAAACAACGGCACTTCGATAAAGGCCTGGCTCTCTTTGACCAGCGCGATAATCGCGCAGTCCAGCTTGCCGCTATCGAGCTGTGCCAGCAGTTGCTGCGTCTGCGCTTCGTGCAGATACATCTCCAGTTTCGGGAATGTCTGGTGCAGCGTCGGGATAATCTGTGGCAATAAGTAGGGCGCGGTAGTCGGGATGAGGCCGATATGTAGCGGACCTGACATCGCTTCCCCTTGCTGACTGGCCATCTCTTTCAGCACTTTCACTTCACGCAGCACCGTACGCGCCTGATCCACCAGCAGCAAACCTGCCTGGGTGAACAGCACTTTACGGCTGGTGCGCTCCAGCAGCATCACACCCAGCTCATCTTCCAGCTTACGGATCTGCCCGCTTAACGTCGGCTGACTGACATGACACGCATCCGCAGCACGGCGGAAATGACGGTGTTCAGCAAGCGAAACCAGATATTCAAGATCACGAATATTCATTATTACCCTCCAAGCCACGATAGACCGTGGCGATAGATAGAATAGCAATGAACGATTGGCCCTATCAAGGGTGGTTGGGAATAATGCGCACATCAAATGGAACGCGGTATGTCAGGAGAAAAAAATGTTTGCAAGTCAGGAAGGTAAAGCTATTCCGTCAGTGACTTTTCACACACGTCAGGGCGATCGCTGGGTCGATGTCACCACTGAAGCGCTGTTTAAAGACAAAACGGTCATCGTTTTTTCACTGCCGGGCGCATTCACACCGACCTGCTCCTCCAGCCATCTGCCGCGTTACAACGAATTAGCGGGTCTGTTTGCCCAGCAGGGTGTGGACAGCATTCTGTGCGTCTCGGTGAATGACACGTTTGTGATGAACGCCTGGAAAGCAGAACAGCGTGCAGACAACATTACCTTTATCCCTGATGGCAACGGCGAGTTTACCCGCGGCATGGAGATGCTGGTTGAGAAAGCCGATCTCGGCTTTGGCCCACGTTCATGGCGCTACTCGATGCTGGTGCGTAACGGCGTGGTAGAGAAAATGTTTGTTGAGCCCAACAAGCCGGGCGACCCATTTGAGGTCTCTGATGCCGACACCATGCTGCGCTATCTGGCGCCCGAGTGTAAAGCTCAGGAGTCGGTCTCAATCTTCACTAAACCTGGCTGCACCTTCTGCACCCAGGCAAAACAGATGCTGATGGATCATGGTATTCAGTACGAAGAGATCGTGCTGGGACAGGATGCAACAACCGTGAGTCTGCGCGCCGTTTCAGGCCGGGCGACGGTACCGCAGATCTTCATGGGAGGTCGTCACATTGGCGGCAGTGAGGATCTGCAGCAATATTTGCTGTCAGCGTAAGAGAATCTGAGCGTCGGCCGGGAGAGCAGGCGCTTTGATGATGTGCCTATAAAAATGAGTAATTCTGAAGCTAGAGGTTGGCGGGCATTTAATGTGCCCGCTTTTTTTTGCCTGTTAATTACGCCAGACGCTGCTTTGCGTCACCGATGGCACGCGCAACCTGCTGTGGCGAGACGCCGCCCTGTGCATTACGCTTATCCAGACAGGACTGCAGCGCCAGAATCGGATAGACATCCTCGCCAATCACCGCACTGAACTCCTGCAGCTGTGCCAGCGACAGCGCTTCCAGCGCCACACCCTGACCGATAGCGGCAACCACCACTTCGCCAACGATATGGTGAGCTTCACGGAACGGCACGCCTTTGGCGACCAGATAGTCAGCCAGTTCAGTGGAGTTTGCGTAACCCTGTTCAGCCGCTTCCTGGCAGCGCGGACGTTTAACCTGCAGGCCATCCAGCACCAGAACTGACATATGCAGACAGTCGAGCCAGGTGTCGAGCGCGTCAAACAGCCCCTCTTTGTCTTCCTGCATATCTTTGTTGTATGCCAGCGGCAGACCTTTCAGCGTCATCATCATGCCGGTCAGCGCGCCCTGCACCCGGCCACACTTGCCGCGAATCAGCTCCAGCGCATCCGGGTTTTTCTTCTGCGGCATCAGCGATGAGCCGGAGGTCACTTTATCTGACAGTTCGATAAAGCCCGCTTCACCGGTGTTGAAGAAGATCATATCTTCGGCGAAGCGCGACAGATGCACCATGCCGATGGCAGCGTCAGAAAGCAGCTCCAGCACGTGATCGCGGTCTGATACGGTATCCAGACTGTTGCGCGTGGCAGAAGCAAAGCCCAGCCAGCCTGCCAGCTGCTGACGATCGATCTCATACGCGGTACCGGCCAGTGCGCCACAGCCCAGCGGGCTGACATCGAGCCGCTTCAGCGTATCCTGCAGACGGCTCTCGTCACGCGCCAGCATTTCAACGTAGGCCAGGCACCAGTGCGCAAACGTCACCGGCTGCGCACGCTGCAGATGCGTGTAGCCCGGCATCACCGCATCCTGATTGGCTTCAGCGGTGACCACCAGCGCCTGCTGCAGATCACGGGTGGCACCCAGCAGCGCCTCAATCTGCACCTTGCACCACAGCTTAAGATCGGTCGCGACCTGATCGTTACGGCTACGTCCGGTGTGCAGTTTTTTGCCCAGCGCGCCCACCTTGTCGATCAGCTGGCCTTCAACCCAGCTGTGGATATCTTCGGCGTCGCTCTGCAGAATCTGCTCAGGATCCTCACGGACTTCATCCAGTAACGTATTCAGGGCCGCTTCCAGCTGCTGCTGCTCATCCTGAGTCAGGACATTTACCGTCACCAGCGCTTTGGACCAGGCAACAGAGCCAATAATGTCCTGCTCTGCCAGGCGGTAATCGAAGCGCAGCGAGTCATTGAACTGTTTAAAACGTTGATCCGCTGCCTGAGTAAACCGTCCACCCCAAAGTGCCATGTGAAAACTCCTCTGAATCGTTAAACAAGGGGCGGCATAAATGCCGCCCCTGAAATGAAACTGTGAGGCGAGGCGCACCTCGCCTGAAAATTACTTCTTCTGCTCGTTCAGGGCGCGGATACGCGAAGAGAGCGAGAACAGACGGATAAAGCCGCCCGCATGACGGTGATCGTACACTTCATCTTCACCAAAGGTGGCGAACTCTTCCGAGTAGAGGCTGTTCGCGGAACGCTTCTGGGTGGCTGTCGCCTGGCCTTTGTAGAGCTGCAGTACCACTTCACCGTTAACCTCTTCCGCCAGCGATTCGGCAGCGGCCTGAATCGACTTACGCAGCGGGGCGAACCAGCGGCCGTCATAAACCACATAGGACATCTCGTGGCCGAGCTGCTCACGCCATTTGAAGCTATCGCGATCCAGCACCAGCTGCTCAACCGCACGCAGCGCATTGACCATGATGGTGCCGCCAGGGGTTTCGTAGCAGCCGCGCGATTTAATCCCTACCAGACGGTTTTCAACGATATCGATACGGCCGACGCCATGTTTTGCGCCCAGCACGTTAAGTTTTTCCAGGCACTGGAACGGACTCAGTTTTTCACCGTTAACCGCCACGACCCGACCTTTTTCCACGGTCACGGTCACTTCTTCAGGCTGGTCAGGCGCTTCCAGCGGATCGACAGTCCAGACCCAGCAATCTTTATTCGGTGCATTGGCCGGGCTTTCCAGCACGCCACCTTCGGTGGAGATGTGCCAGGCGTTTTCGTCGCGGCTGTAGATTTTCTCCAGTGACGCGGTGGTCGGAATGTTGCGCTCTTTCAGGTAGTCCAGCAGCGCTTCACGTGAACGCAGGTTCCATTCACGCCACGGAGCCACCACTTTCAGCTGCGGTGCCAGCGCGGTGTAGGTGGTTTCGAAACGCACCTGGTCATTCCCTTTACCGGTAGCGCCGTGACACAGCGCATCCGCACCCACTTTCAGCGCCAGCTCAACCTGTGCTTTAGCGATGATAGGACGCGCCATTGAAGTGCCCAGCAGATAAGTGCCTTCATAGAGGGCGCCAGTCTGCAGCACCGGATAGACATAGTCGCTGATGAACTCTTCACGCAGGTCAACCACGTGGCATTCAGATGCGCCGGACTGCAGGGCTTTCTTCTCTACACCTTCCAGATCGCCGCGCTCTTGACCGATATCTGCGACAAAAGCGACGACTTCACAGCCGCCGTAGTTCTCTTTCAGCCATGGAATGATGGCCGAAGTATCAAGACCACCGGAGTAAGCCAGAACGATTTTTTTGATGTTTTGCGTTTGCATTTCGTAATCCTTGAATCAGAGTCGTTAAGCGAGAATCCGGGTGCCAATCGACACGCCGTTAAACAGGTCAGGCAGCCGCTCAGCGTGACGCCAGCTGGCAATATCCACCGGGCGGCCCAGGGTACGCGCTGCATCAAGCGCAGCGTGCACTTTCACAATCATGCCGTCGGTAATAATGCCCTGGGTAATCAGCTGCTCAGCTTTGTCGGCGGTCATCTCTTCGATGCGCTGACCTTTGCCGTCGAGAATACCACTGACGTCTGACAACAGGACCAGATCAGCGCCCAGCGTCGAGGCCAGTGCGGTCGCCGCCTGGTCAGCGTTGACGTTCATCAGGTCGCCGCTGTCAGTTATACCAATTGAGCTCACCACCGGCATATAACCGGCCGCCAGCAGGGTGTTCAGTAATGCCGGATCGCCCGGCATTGCGTGGCCAACGTGGCCGAGTTCTTCATCAAACGGTGTGACATTCACGATGCCCGCATCGCCCAAGCAGAGGCCTACCGCGTTAATGCCCGATTTTTTTGCCCAGGCCAGCAGCGTTTTATTCGCGGTTCCCGCCAGCGCACCGGTAATAATGTCGATCTGATCGGCTGGCGTGACACGCAGGCCATTTTTCTTCTTCACCGGCAGCGCCAGCTTTTTCATCAGTTCATCCACCAGGCAACCGCCGCCGTGGACAATAATCAGCGGACGCTGATGGGCGCTGCGGTAGGTCAGCAGCGCTTCAAACAGGCGGGCCAGCGCTTCTTCGCTGTCTAACAACACACCGCCCAGCTTGATAATCAATGGATTGGTCATGGTATATTTGTCCGTTAAATCAGTGACTGCGTTTCAGGGAAGCCGAACCGGATGTTCAGGCACTGTACCGCCTGCGATGCCGCGCCTTTCAGCAGATTATCTTCGGCTGCCACGACAATCAGATGCTCGCCCTGCACTTCAAAACCGATATCGCAGTAAGGCAGACCTACAACGGCTTTCAGCGCCGGTACGCCCTGTTCGTAGAGCCGCACCAGTGGCTTGTTGTCATAGGCGCGATGGAAAACTGCGGCGATATCTTCACGGCTGACACCCGCTTTCAGACGGCAGGTAATCGTCGCCAGGATACCGCGCGGGAAGTTACCCAGATGCGGAGTGAAGATCACCGGCGTACCAAGGTGCGCGACGATTTCCGGGTGATGACGATGATTGAACAGGCCGTAAGGCTGCAGGCTCACTTCGCAGAAGCTGGTGCCGACATTGGCTTTACGTCCGGCACCGCTCACGCCGCTGGTGGCGTTGATTACCGGCCACTGCGCCTCGTTTAACAGTCCGGCATCCACCAGGGGCTTCAGCGCCAGCTGCGCAGCGGTCGGGTAACAACCTGGCACAGCCACCAGCTGCGCCTGCTGGATTTTCTCATGCTGATATTCGGCAAGGCCGTAAACGGCTTTGTCCAGCCAGTCGCTATGCTGATGGGTGAAGCCATAAAAGCGGGTATAAAAATCAGCGTCATTCACGCGGAACGCACCCGACAGGTCGAACACCACACAGCCAGCCTTGAGAAATTCCGGCGCCAGATCGTGGCTGACTTCGTGGGCCGTCGCCAGGAACACCACATCCACCTTGTCTGCCCACTCGGCCGCGCTGCTCAGCGGCTGCAGCGGCAAATCCACCACACCTTTCAGCTGCGGATGGAGATCGGAGAGGCGCTTGCCGGCATCAGGGCTTTGCGCCGAAACCGCCAAAGCGGTTATGTTGATATGTGGATGGCGATTCAGGAAGGTGGCAAGCTCTGTACCAGCATAACCACTGGCACCAACGATCAGCGTATTCAACATCAGGCTGTAACCCTTTTTACAGTCGCACGTTCCGGGTCGCGGCCTTGCCCCGTTACCCGCCCTGTCATCTGCAGTGATTTAAGGTTCCCTTGCAGAGGACGTTAATGTATTTTTATTCACTATTACTGCATGAATATGGATACATCCTAACCCAAGGACCGCCAACAGTGAAGACAAAATTACCGCCTTTTATTGAACTGTACCGCCAGTTAATCGCCACACCGTCGATCAGCGCAACCGATGCCGCACTGGATCAGAGTAATGAAACTTTAATCAATTTGCTGGCCGGCTGGTTCCGCGACCTCGGCTTCAGCGTTGAAGTACAGCCAGTGCCCGGCACCCGCAATAAATTTAATATGCTGGCGCGTACCGGAAGCGGTGCGGGCGGCCTGCTGCTAGCAGGTCATACCGATACCGTTCCTTTTGACGATGGCCGCTGGACACGCGATCCTTTTACCCTGACCGAGCACGACAACAAGCTCTATGGCCTGGGCACGGCAGACATGAAAGGCTTCTTCGCCTTTATTCTCGATACGCTGCGCGATGTGGATGTCAGCACGCTGAGCAAGCCGCTCTATATCCTCGCTACGGCCGATGAAGAGACCACCATGGCTGGCGCCAAATATTTTTCTGAATCGACGCAGCTGCGTCCCGACTGCGCCATCATCGGTGAACCAACATCGCTTAAACCGGTGCGTGCGCACAAAGGTCACCTGTCGAATGTGATCCGTATCGAGGGAAAATCGGGCCACTCCAGCGATCCCGCACGTGGCGTTAACGCCATTGAACTGATGCATGAGTCGATCACCCATCTGATGCAACTGCGCAATACGCTGCAGCAGCGTTATCACCATGACGGCTTTGCCATCCCCTATCCCACCATGAACTTCGGCCATATTCATGGCGGTGACGCCGCTAACCGTATCTGCGCCTGCTGTGAACTGCATATGGATATCCGTCCGCTGCCGGGTCTGTCGCTGAACGATCTCGATGGGCTACTGAACGAGGCGCTGGCACCGGTCAGTGCGCGCTGGCCGGGCCGTGTCACGGTTGCCGAGTTGCATCCGCCGATTCCTGGCTACGAGTGTCCGGCAGATCATGAACTGGTTAGTGTGGTCGAGAAATTGCTGGGTATACCCACTGAGGTGGTGAACTACTGCACCGAAGCGCCTTTTATTCAGCAGCTCTGCCCAACGCTGGTACTGGGCCCGGGGTCGATTGAGCAGGCACATCAGCCAGACGAATTTATTGATACTGCATTTATTAAGCCGACAAGGGCGCTTATCAGTCAGGTTGTGCAGCATTTTTGCCACTGATTAACAGCAAATGGGGCATTTCACTGCATTAACAGTAAAATGTCCCTTCATTCTGCGGGATTTAGCAATAAGAATAACTTATCCCGCTTTGTTCCCGATAAATTCTACGAATTTCCGTTATTTAGCCACATCTTCAGCACACTTTAACGCATTTGACGAACGCAACATTACGTGGCTAGATAAAAGACGATGTTATGCCCACCGGGTAATTATCCAGAGCGTTTCAGAATGTGGACAGGCGGCAACGGAGCCGGTTCCCTGTAGATTAGGGGGAACATGGCGTTGCTGATTTTTCTGCTGCCTGAAAGGTCGGGTGTAGAAGTTTTTCAAGACGATAAGGGTGTCAGGGTCCAATGAACGAACAATATTCCGCAATGCGAAGTAATGTCAGTATGCTCGGCAAACTGCTCGGGGATACGATTAAGGATGCACTGGGAGAGAACATCCTCGACCAGGTGGAAACCATCCGTAAGCTCTCCAAGTCATCCCGTGCAGGAAATGACACTCATCGTAAAGAACTGCTCAATACGCTGCAGAACCTCTCCAATGAGGAGCTTCTGCCGGTTGCACGCGCTTTTAGCCAGTTTCTGAACCTCACCAACGTGGCTGAGCAGTATCAGACCATCTCGCAAAGTGGCGAGGGTGAGAACCATCCCGAACTGCTGAAAAAGACCTTTGATACCCTGAAGCAGCAGAAAGATATCAGCGAAAGTGACATCCTTGCGGCCATTGAGTCGCTGTCGCTGGAACTGGTACTGACGGCTCACCCGACTGAAATCACCCGCCGTACGCTGATTCACAAGCTGGTCGAAGTTAACAGCTGCCTGAAACAGCTCGATCACAGCGACGTCTCCGACTACGAACGTAACCAGATTATGCGCCGTCTGCGTCAGCTGGTGGCACAGGCGTGGCACACCGATGAGATCCGCAAATATCGTCCGACCCCTATCGACGAAGCCAAATGGGGCTTTGCCGTGGTGGAAAACAGCCTGTGGGAAGGCGTACCCGCTTTCCTGCGTGAGCTGAACGAGCAGGTAGAAGAGGCGTTCGGCATTAAGCTGCCGGTCGATTTCGTGCCGGTTCAGTTCACCTCATGGATGGGTGGCGACCGCGACGGTAACCCTAACGTTACGGCGGCGATTACCCGCCACGTTATGCAGCTGAGTCGCTGGAAAGCCACTGACCTGTTCCTGCGCGATATCGGCGTACTGATCTCTGAGTTGTCGATGTCAGAGTGCACTGAAGAGATCCGGGAACTCAGCGGCGATCCGGAAGCACTTGAACCTTATCGTATGATCCTGAAACGCCTGCGCAGCCAGTTAATGACTACCCAGTCATTCCTGGAACGCCGCCTGAAAGGTGAACGTCTGCCGCGCCCGGCCGATCTGCTGGTCTCCAACGATCAGCTGTGGGATCCGCTGTTTACCATCTATCAGTCACTGCAAAAGTGCGGCATGGGCATTATCGCCAACGGTCAGTTGCTTGATACGCTGCGCCGCGTGAAATGTTTCGGCGTGCCGCTGGTGCGTATCGATCTGCGTCAGGAGAGTACCCGTCACACCGAAGCGATTGCTGAAGTGACCCGCTATCTGGGCCTCGGCGATTATGAAAGCTGGTCCGAAGCGGACAAGCAGGCCTTCCTGATCCGTGAACTGAACTCCAAGCGTCCGCTGCTGCCTCGCAGCTGGGAGCCCAGCGATGAAACGCGTGAAGTGCTGGAGACCTGTCGCGTCGCGGCTGAAGCGCCACAGGGTTCTATCGCCGCCTATGTTATTTCCATGGCGAAAACCCCTTCTGACGTGCTGGCCGTGCATCTGCTGCTGAAAGAAGCAGGCATCGGCTATGCCATGCCGGTTGCACCGCTGTTTGAAACGCTTGATGACCTGAATAATGCCAATGACGTAATGAGCCAGCTGCTGAGCATCGACTGGTATCGCGGCTTAATTCAGGGCAAACAGATGGTGATGATTGGCTATTCTGACTCGGCGAAAGACGCCGGTGTGATGGCCGCCAGCTGGGCGCAATATCAGGCACAGGATGCCCTGATTAAAACTTGTGAGAAGGCCGGGATTTCACTGACGCTGTTCCACGGACGCGGCGGCAGCATTGGCCGTGGCGGCGCACCCGCCCATGCAGCGCTGCTGTCGCAACCACCAGGCAGCCTGCGCGGCGGTCTGCGCGTGACCGAACAGGGCGAGATGATCCGCTTTAAATATGGTTTACCCGCCGTCACCATCGCCAGCCTGTCGCTCTACACCGGCGCAATTCTGGAAGCGAACCTGATGCCGCCGCCGGAGCCAAAACGCGAATGGCGCGACATTATGGATCAGCTCTCCGCCGACTCCTGTGCGATGTATCGCGGTTATGTGCGTGAAAATGCTGACTTCGTGCCCTATTTCCGCTCAGCGACGCCGGAGCAGGAGCTGGGTAAATTACCGCTGGGCTCACGTCCCGCCAAGCGCCGACCTACCGGCGGCGTAGAGTCGCTGCGTGCGATTCCATGGATTTTCGCCTGGACGCAGAACCGTCTGATGCTGCCTGCGTGGCTGGGTGCCGGTGCGGCCCTGCAACAGGCGATGGCCGCCGGTCATCAGGATCAGCTGGAAGCGATGTGCCGCGACTGGCCATTCTTCTCTACCCGTCTGGGTATGCTGGAGATGGTATTCTCAAAAGCGGACCTGTGGCTGGCGGAATATTACGATCAGCGTCTGGTCGAGAAATCACTCTGGCCGCTGGGCAAACAGCTGCGCGATCAGCTTGATGCGGATATCAAAGCGGTACTGACCATTGCCAATGACTCACACCTGATGGCCGATCAGCCGTGGATTGCCGAGTCAATTGCACTGCGTAACGTCTATACCGATCCGCTCAACGTACTCCAGGCCGAACTACTGCATCGTTCGCGCGCGCGGGAAGCGAATGGCGATGAACCGGATGCCCGCGTTGAGCAGGCGCTGATGGTGACCATTGCCGGTGTCGCGGCAGGCATGCGCAATACCGGTTAATGGTGGTGAGGTGCTGACGATCGCCAGCGCCGCCCTGCAGTAAAAACAAAAAAAGTCGGGACTCTCCCGACTTTTTTATTGGCTGAAGCAGAGCGGTTAAGCCGCAGCAGCAGCAGGACGCACGCCCAGGGTGTGACAAATGGCGTAACTCATTTCGGCACGGTTCAGCGTGTAGAAATGGAAATCCTTCACCCCTTCGCGTGACAGGATTTTCACCATATCCATCGCGATATTGGCTCCCACCATTTTCCGCGTTTCCGGATCATCATCCAGACCGGCGAACATCGCGCTCATCCAGCCCGGCACACGCACATTGGTCAGCGTGGCAAAGCGTTGCAGCTGTTTAAAGTTAGAGACCGGCAGAATGCCCGGCACAATTTCCACGTCAATGCCGGTCGCGACACAGCGATCGCGGAAACGCAGATAACTTTCAACGTCGAAGAAAAACTGGGTAATAGCCCGGTTGGCACCTGCATCGATTTTTCGCTTCAGGTTAATCAGATCGGCCTGGGCGCTTTTCGCTTCGGGATGGACTTCCGGATAGGCCGCAACCGAAATATCAAAATCACCCACCTCTTTCAGCAGCGAAACCAGATCGCTGCCGTACATTTCTGGCTTACCGCTACCAGGAGGCAGATCGCCGCGCAGCGCCACAATGTGACGGATGCCGTTGTTCCAGTAATCCTGAGCGATGGTGCGCAGTTCATCGCGCGTGGCATCGACACAGGTCAGATGGGGTGCGGCTTCCAGACCGGTGCGATCTTTGATGCCTTTGATAATGCTATGGGTGCGATCACGCTCACCTGAGTTCGCACCGTAGGTCACAGAAACGAATTTCGGTTTCAGACTGCTCAGGCGATCGATAGAGGTCCACAGGGTCTCTTCCATGTCGCTGGTACGAGGCGGGAAGAACTCAAATGAAACATTAATTTGCCCGTTCAGCTCAGCCAGGCTCTGGTTTAGCGCTTCGCGCTGATTGGCATGAAAGAAACTCATCCTGCACCCTCATCGATTAACAATCGGCCTGCGAACATCTACACGTTTAGACGTCCAGATGTTCAAAATGACGTAATCTGACTGTGCCGTCAACTTAAAAATGGTCAACAGTCGTGATCAATTTTCAATCAACATGAAGGCGATTCAACAGGGGAGCGATAACGCATTGAAAACAGGCGCCGAAGCGCCTGAGGAGGAGGAGTTACAGCAGTTGTGCGAGGCGATTAATATCTGACTGGATAGCGCCTGCGGTGACATCCCGGCCTGCGCCCGGTCCGCGAATCACCAGCGGATTATCGCGGTACCAGCGGCTCTCAATCGCAAAGACGTTGTCGCACGGCAGCAGTGAGGCCAGCGGATGTTCCGGACGCACCGCTTCAACACCTACGCGCGCCTTGCCGTTAGCATCAAACCGGGCAACGTAACGCAGCACCAGGTCCATCTCCTGCGCGGCTTCGAGCCGTTGCAGCATCTGCTCATTCAGCTCTTCGCCATTTTCAAAGAAGTGGTCGACAGATCCCTGCTGACAGTTACTGGGCACCAGCGATTCCACCCGCACCTGATCCGGCTCGATGTTGTAGCCTGCCTCACGCGCCAGGATAACCAGCTTGCGCATCACATCCTGACCCGAGAGATCGGCGCGCGGGTCGGGCTCGGTTAAACCCTGCTGCCAGGCCTGATCCACCAGCTCGGTAAAGGGCACCGTGCCATCAAACTGCAGGAACAGCCACGACAGCGTGCCGGAGAAGATCCCGCTGATCGCCAGGATGGTATCGCCGCTGTCGCGCAGATCGCGCACCGTGTAGTTGATCGGCAGACCTGCGCCAACGGTGGCGTTATAGAGCCAGTGACGCCCGGTTTTGGTAAAGGCATCGCGGATCTGGCGCCAGGTCTGACTGTCAGACGCTCCCGCGACCTTATTGGCGCTGATAACGTGAAAACCGTGACTGGCGAAGTCGAGATACTGCTGCGCCAGCGGTGTGCTGGCAGTGACATCCAGCACCACCAGGTCATCAAACGGGTGAGCACGCATCCACAGGAACAGCGACTCTTCATCGCGCTCTACCGCTTCATCATCAAAGAAGGCGAGTGCCCGGCTGGCTTCCAGCCCTTCATAGCTCAGCAGGCTGCGACGGCTGTCCGCGACGCCCGCCAGCACAAATTCAAAGCCGGTACGCGCTGACAGCGTTTCCTGATCGCGGGCAAACAGCTCCAGCCAGCGTGAACCGATATTGCCTTTGCCAAACAGCATCAGACCGATGCGCTTTTCTGCCCGGAACAGCGACTGATGCAATCCCTGAATCAGATGCTGAGTCGGGCCGACGCGCAGCACTGCGACCACGCTGATGTGCTCTTCTGACTGCCAGATGAACTCAATTGGCTGATCCTTTAACTGCTGCCAGAAGCGATGGGTATGCAGCGGATTGCGCGTAACGCCTGCGCCAACCAGCGCCACCAGCGCCAGGCCGTCGCGCAGCTGCAGATGGCCCGGTAAACCGGCATCCTGTAGCAGCGTAAAGGCGCTGTTTACCACTTCGGCGGTGTAACAGAGCTGCAGCAGTTGACGATCGGGATGAACGCCAAACGCCAGCGGACGCAGCTGCGCGCGCTTCAGCAGCAGGTCTATCTCTTTGTGCAGGATGGCGAAGTCATGCTGCTCTGGCAGCTGAATCTCAATCAGGCAAACATCATCATGGCTGGTGACGATACGCGCGCCCGTCCCGGAGGCCAGCACGCGCTCAATGCGGGTTGAGCCCTGCTCCGGCTGATAACTGCAGCGCAGTTGCAGGTCGATATCGCTGCCTGAAACCGGCTGCAGAGTACGGGTGTGGAGAACCGGTGCAGCCAGGCGCGCCAGCTCGCTGGCTTCATCCAGCCTTAACAGCGGCAGCAGACAGGCATCAGAGACTTTACGGGGATCGGCACTGTAGACACCCGCCACATCGCTCCAGATGGTCACCCGCCCGACACCCGCCAGTGCGCCAATCTGCGTGGCAGAATAGTCGGAACCGTTACGGCCAAGCAGGACGGTTTCACCGGCGTCGTTGCGGCTGATAAATCCGGTCACCACGATGCGCTTATGCGGATGCTGCGCCAGTAAAGTCTGTAGCAGTGGCCAGGACTTCCCTTCATCTACCTGCGGTTGTGCGGCACGTTCAGCGCGCAGAAACTCACGCGCATCCAGCCAGCAGGCCTGAAGGTCACGCTGGCTCAGTACCGCTGACATCAGGCGTGCCGACCAGACCTCACCGTGACCGACCACTTCGGCATAGACCGCATCGGTGATCGGTGCATCCAGCAGTGCGGCCAGCTTTTCCAGATCACGGATAAACGCGGTGATTAAAGGTTCTGCGACCTCAGCAGGCAGCAGCGCACTGATCAGTTCGCTCTGGTAGCGCCGTAAGGCCTGTTGCACCTGATGCGCAGAGAGCCGATCGCTCTGGCTCAGCTTCAGCCAGCTAATCAGCTGGTTGGTGGTTGAGCCTGCCGCAGAGACCACCATCAGGTCGCCCGGCTGGCTGTAGTCCGCCATAATACCGGCAACGCGCTGATAGCAGCGCGCATCGGCCAGGCTGCTGCCGCCAAACTTATGCAACTGCCTGATGTTCGGCGTTCCCGCGCCTGCTGAAATCGTCATGCTTAACCCTCGGCTGCGACCCGGAATGCATTATCCAGATCGGCAATTAAATCTTCGTGATCTTCAATACCGACAGAAACCCGCAGCAGCGTATCGGAAATGCCCGCTGCCGCGCGTGCTTCTGCCGACATCCCCGCGTGCGTCATGGTGGCGGTATGGGAGATCAGACTCTCTACTCCGCCCAGCGATTCCGCCAGCGTAAATAGCTGCAGTGCTTTCAGGAAGCGACGCAGCAGCGCCTCATCACCGTCGACCTCGAAACTCAGCATGGCGCCAAAGCCGCGCTGCTGACGTACTGCATGTTCGTGTCCGGCGTTTTCCGGCAGCGAAGGATGATACAACTTTTTCACCAGTTTCTGCTGCTTCAGATACTCTACAATCGCGAGTGCGTTGCGTTGTGCGGCTGCAATCCGCGGTGAAAGCGTACGGATTCCGCGCAGCAGCAGATAACTGTCAAACGCTGCTCCTGTCACACCAATGTTATTTGCCCACCAGGCCAGGTCGGTAGCGAGTTGCGGATCTTTGGCGATGACCGCGCCCGCCACGACATCGGAGTGGCCATTGAGGTATTTGGTACAGGAGTGGATCACCAGGTCCGCACCCAGCGCCAGAGGATTCTGCAGCGCCGGACTCATAAAGGTATTGTCCACCACGCTGATGGCACCCGCAGCACGCGCAGCGGCGCAAATTGCGCTGATATCTACCACGCGCAACAGCGGATTGCTGGGGCTTTCAATCAGCACCAGTTTTGGGTTTTCATCCAGAGCGGCCTGCAGCGCTGCCGGATCACCCTGATCGACAAATTTCACCCGATAGGCGCCGCGCTTGCTCAGGCTGTCAAACAGCCGATAGCTGCCGCCATAACAGTCATGTGGCGCGACCAGCAGATCGCCAGGCTTCAGAAACACCGTCGTGACCAGGTGAATCGCCGACATCCCGGTATTGGTTAATACCGCGCCCGCTCCCCCTTCCAGTTCTGCCAGCGTACGCTGTACGACATCACGAGTGGGGTTGCCACGACGGGAGTAGTCATGCGCACGAGGCTCATTGAAATCCAGGAAGTTATAGGTGGTAGAGAGGTGGATTGGCGGGACAACGCAGCCATATTGCTCGTCATCATTCAAACCGCTGCGCACTGCGATGGTTGCCGGTTTACGCGTCATGAGCGAATTGTTCCTGAAGAGTGAATAAAATGTAGGCCACAGGATATCACCCTCTAATTAGACGTCAATACATCTGGACATCTAAATGTCTTTGCGTATAGATTGAGCAAAACCGCAATAACCGCTAAAATTATGCGTCATCGCCTGGCGTTCCCCTCTGTCAGACAGAGGCAGTGAGCGAAGAAAACCCGCCATATCAGGGGTCAGGCAGGAAAAAATCAGGCATAATCCGCTGATTTCCTAACATTTAACGTTTATTAATTAAGGTAACCCATGGCTGAATGGAACGGCGAATATATCAGCCCGTACGCTGAGCACGGTAAGAAGAGCGAGCAGGTCAAGAAGATCACAGTATCAATCCCATTGAGCGTGCTGAAGATTTTAACGGATGAGCGTACCCGTCGTCAGGTGAACAACCTGCGTCACGCCACCAACAGCGAGCTGCTTTGCGAAGCCTTTTTACATGCCTTTACGGGCCAACCGCTGCCGGATGACGTCGACCTGCGCAAAGAGCGTAGTGATGAGATTCCGGAAGAAGCAAAAGCAATCATGCGCCAGATGGGTGTCGATCCGGATACCTGGGAGTATTGATCTTTCAGCCATAAAAAAACCCAGCCGAAGCTGGGTTTTTTCTTGCCGCCGAACCCGCAGGTTCAGGTGCCTTTTAATCTTATTTTTTAGCGCCTGGCACGCTGAAACGCTTGTTAAAGCGGTCAACACGGCCACCAGTTGCCACTTCACGCTGCTTACCGGTATAGAACGGGTGGCATTTGCCACAAACGTCCAGGTTCAGTTCGTGAGTCAGTGTTGAACGGGTGTGGATCTCGTTGCCGCAGGTACATTTGATAGTAACTGCTTCGTATTTCGGGTGAATACCTTGTTTCATGGGAAACCTCATTGAAGGCCGTGTCGCTCTCCGTGCCAGGCTTTAACCTGCACAGCACCACACGCGATTGAACATTATAGGGTGTACTCCGGCCAGATATTTCTCACCGAAGGCGGCATATTATACAGGTAAGTTTCGATTGCTGCAAATATCTGCTGAGATACCCGCCATCAGGGTCAGCGTGTACACTAGCTTCCCTGATCATTGAGCCGGAAAGAGAGAGTTATGCCCGTAGTCCAGGTCGCCCTGCCCGTCCCCTTGCCCCGCCTGTTTGATTATCTGCCGCCACAGGGCGCGCAGCCGGTCATTGGTGGTCGCGTGAGTGTGCCCTTTGGCAATCGCAGGATGATCGGGATTGTGGTCGCCTTTCGTGACAGCAGCGATCTGCCGGAAGCACAACTCAAGCGCGTGATCGAGGTACTGGATAGTGAATCCCTCTATCCAGCATCGCTGTGGCGCATCCTTAACTGGGCCGCCAGCTATTATCATTCGCCGCAGGGAGAGGTACTGAGTCACGCTATTCCGGTACTGCTGCGTCAGGGCAAAGCGGCGCAGGACAATCCCTTATGGCGCTGGGAAATCACCGAGCAGGGTCGGGCGACTGCGCCAGAAAGTTTAAAGCGGGCACCGAAACAGCAGCAGGCGCTGGCTGCACTGCGTCAGCAACCGCTCTATCGTCATCAGGTCAGTGAACATGACCTCACGGATGCGACGCTGCAGGCGCTGCGCGCTAAAGGGTTATGCGAACTGCATGAGCATCAGCCGCAGATGCACGACTGGCGTACCACTTATGCCGTAAAAGGCGAACGTCTGCGGCTGAATACCGATCAGGCGATGGCCGTAGGTGCGATTCGGGCAGATGATGAACATTATGCAGCCTGGCTGCTGGCGGGCATCACGGGTTCAGGCAAAACCGAGGTTTACCTCAGCGTGCTGGAAAATGTGCTGGCACGCGGTAAACAGGCGCTGGTGCTGGTACCGGAGATTGGCCTGACCCCGCAAACTATCGCCCGTTTTCGCGAACGTTTTGATGCGCCCATTGATGTGCTGCACTCCGCATTAAATGACAGTGAGCGGCTGGCGGTCTGGTTACGTGCGCGGCGCGGCGAAACGGCGATTGTGATTGGCACCCGATCGGCGCTGTTTACGCCACTGGCCCGTCCTGGCGTAATTATTATCGATGAAGAGCATGACAGCTCCTATAAACAGCAGGAAGGCTGGCGCTATCAGGCGCGCGATCTGGCCGTCTTCCGCGCACATGAAGAGGATATCCCGATTGTTATGGGATCGGCGACCCCTGCTCTGGAGACGCTGCACAATGTCCGCAGCGGCAAGTATCGCCAGCTCGACCTGACAAAACGCGCCGGCAATGCCAGACCGGCACTGCAACAGCTTATCGACTTAAAAGGCGTGCAGTTGATCGGCGGTCTGGCACCTGGCCTGATTGGTAAAATGCGCCAGCATCTGCAGGCCGATAATCAGGTGCTGCTGTTTCTTAACCGCCGCGGCTTTTCGCCCGCCCTGCTCTGTCATGATTGCGGCTGGATTGCTGAGTGTACCCGCTGTGACCGCTATTACACGCTGCATCAGCACCATCGCCAGCTACGCTGCCACCATTGCGACAGCCAGCGTCCGCTGCCTAACCAATGCCCGCAGTGTGGTTCAACCCATTTGCTACCGGTAGGCGTCGGGACTGAGCAACTGGAGCAGCAGCTCGGCACACTTTTCCCTGGCGTGCCGGTGTCGCGAATCGATCGTGATACCACCAGCCGCAAAGGTGCGCTGGAGCAGCATCTGGCTGACGTTCATCGCGGCGGCGCACGAATCCTTGTCGGCACCCAGATGCTGGCCAAAGGCCACCACTTCCCCGATGTTACGCTGGTGTCGCTGCTGGATGTCGATGGTGCGCTGTTCTCAGCCGATTTTCGTGCGGCGGAACGCTTCGCTCAGCTCTACACCCAGGTCGCCGGTCGTGCTGGCCGTGCCGGCAAACAGGGCGAGGTGTTGCTGCAGACTCACCATCCGGAACATCCGCTGCTGCAGACGCTGTTGCACCAGGGCTATTCGGCGTTCGCCCAGCAGGCCTTACTGGAGCGACAGGCAGTCCATCTGCCGCCCTGGAGCCGCCATGCGCTGTTCCGCGCTGAAGATATGGATAACCAGCAGGCGGCGGAATTCCTGCAACAACTCCGTAATTTGCTGGAGGCAAGCCCGTTGAACGATAAGGCGATGTGGTTTATGGGTCCGTTGCCTGCACTGCAGCCAAAACGCAGTGGACGCTGGCGCTGGCAACTGCTGCTGCAGCATCCTTCCCGGCAGCGTCTGCAACAGTTGCTGAGCAGTTCGTTGCCGCTGGTTTCAACACTGCCCGCGGCGCGCAAAGTGAAATGGACGCTGGATATCGACCCTACCGAGAGCTGATTTAAGCTGACACTGCGAGCCAGATCGAAAAATGTCGCATAAGTCACAATTTTTATGCAAATTAAGTAACAACCAGCCGGGCAATCGTTAACAATGTTGCCCGGTTTGCCTTCAGGTCAGGCAGAAACAGAATTGAACGCGCCATAACGCGTCAGGAGCATGTGTTGGAGCAGAATCAACAACCGCCCGCCGCCACGATGAAAGATGTTGCGGAACATGCGGGCGTCTCAACCGCCACCGTATCGCGTGCGCTGATGAATCCGGAGAAGGTTTCTGCGGCCACCCGCCAGAAAGTCGAGCAGGCGGTTGCCGCCGTCGGCTACGCGGCACATGGCCCCACGCGCAACGCCCGTCGTAATGAGACGCGTACCATCCTGGTCATTGTCCCTGACATCTGCGATCCCTTCTTTAGTGAAATCATCCGAGGCGTTGAAGTTACGGCAGCCGAAGAGGGCTATCTGGTGCTGATTGGTGACTGCGCGCATCAGAATCAGCAGGAGAGAACTTTTCTCAACCTGATGGTGACGCGACAGATCGATGGCATGGTGCTGCTCGGCTCAAAGTTGCCTTTTGATGCCAGCATTGATGAGCAACGCAACTTGCCGCCTATGGTAATGGCGAATGAGTTTGCGCCGGAAATGTCACTGCCCACTGTCCACATCGATAACCTGACCGCCGCATTTGAAGCGGTAAATCATTTACTGCAGTTGGGTCACACACATATCGCCTGTATCGCCGGGCCGGAAGAGATGCCGCTCTGCCAGTATCGTTTGCAGGGGTATGTCCAGGCGATGCGTCGCAGCGGGCTGACGGTCGATCCTACCTATATTGTGCGCGGTGACTTCACATTTGAAGCGGGCGTTGCCGCCATGAATCAGCTGATGACCCTGCCGCAACCGCCGCGCGCGCTCTTCTGCCACAGCGATATTATGGCACTTGGGGCGATGAATCAGGCCCGGCGCTGCGGACTGCGGATACCGGAGGACCTCTCTGTGGTCGGATTCGATGACATTGAGCTATCACGTTACTGCGAGCCGCCGCTGACCACGGTCACGCAGCCACGTTACCAGATAGGCCGGGAAGCGATGCTTCTGCTGCTGGATGAGTTAAATGGCAAACGGGTCATCAGCGGATCGCGGCTGCTGGATGCCGGTTTAACCATTCGTGGCAGCACGGCGCGAGCAAAAAAGCGTGAAAAATAAGCGTATTTGTCTGATTTTTTCAGTAGATTCTTAAGGCGAACACTGCTGGTCAAAGTTCCGACCCTTAAGTAACATGGCGGACTCCTTGCCGGGCGCGTAAAAATCATCATTTCGCCCATCTGGCACTATTTTTGAAGGGTATAAGAACGAGAGTGGCACAAAAAGATTACGTAGGCCGCGGGCGTTCAACAGGGACGCGTCGCAAAAAAAGCCCCAGCCGTGGCAAGAAGAGCAAAGGCGGTTCGGGAACATCTAAATTGATGATTGTACTGGCGGTCGCAGTGTTGGTGACCTTTGCCGGTGGTTTATGGTTCCTGGCGCATCACAAAAAAGAGGACGTGCCGGTCATTACGGATCATAAAGCCAACGGCAATGGCCTGCCGCCGAAGCCAGAAGAGCGCTGGAAATATATTAAAGAGCTGGAGAACCGTCAGGTCACTGTGCCGACACCTATCGAACCCTCTTCGGGTGGCGAAGTGAAGTCGCAGACACAGCTGACCGACGAGCAGCGCCAGTTGCTGGAGCAGATGCAGGCGGATATGCGTCAGCAGCCGACGCAGCTCAACGAAGTGCCGTGGAACGAACAGACGCCGGCGCAACGTCAGCAGACACTGCAGCATCAGCAGCAGTTGCAACAACTGCAGCGTCAGCAGCAGCAGGTTCAGCAACAACAGCAGCAGCAACAGGTTCAGCAGCAACGTCAGCAGTTGCAGGCTCAGCAGCAACAGCAACGCCAGCAGCAGTTGCAGCAACAACAACAGCGCCAGCAACAGCAGCAATTACAACAACAGCAACGTCAGCAGCAGCAGCAGCAGCAGCAGCAAAACGTACAGCGCCAGACGCAGCCAGCACCTGTTACGCGTGAACCGGAAGTGCAGCCAAAACCGCAGGAGACCGCGAAAGCGAAACCGGCGGAGAAAGCCTCTTCGCAGCGCTGGATGGTGCAGTGTGGTTCGTTTAAGGGTACTGACCAGGCCGAATCGGTGCGCGCAGGATTAGCCTTTGAAGGATTTGAAAGCCGTATCACTACCGGTGGCGGCTGGAATCGTGTGGTTATCGGTCCTTATAAAGACCGCGCCTCCGCTGACAGCACCCTGAAGCGCCTGCGCAGTTCCGGACACTCCAGCTGTATTCCGCTCTCCGTCGGGGGTTGAAACCCGTCAAACCCGCCCCATATCTGTTGCATGATACTCCGCGCCCGGTGCGCGGAGTCCTTTTCCGACTGCAACAAGGGGTCTGCCCGTGACAACAATAGTAAGTGTACGACGCAACGGCCAGGTAGTGATTGGCGGTGATGGCCAGGCTACGCTCGGCAATACCGTGATGAAAGGCAACGTTAAAAAAGTGCGTCGTTTATACAACGATAAAGTGATTGCCGG
The DNA here is from genome assembly GCF_011800685.1 of Pantoea sp. EKM10T. Taxonomy (NCBI): domain Bacteria; kingdom Pseudomonadati; phylum Pseudomonadota; class Gammaproteobacteria; order Enterobacterales; family Erwiniaceae; genus Pantoea; species Pantoea sp. EKM10T. The sequence goes on along the minus strand of NZ_JAALEU010000012.1, from coordinate 86,417 downwards.
ATTTGCTGGCGGCACCGCAGACGCCTTCACCCTGTTTGAACTTTTCGAACGTAAACTGGAAATGCATCAGGGCCATCTGGTGAAAGCTGCGGTGGAACTCGCTAAAGACTGGCGTACTGACCGTATGCTGCGTCGCCTTGAAGCCTTACTGGCCGTCGCAGATGAATCAGCTTCACTGATCATCAGCGGTAACGGTGACGTCATCCAGCCTGAAAACGATCTGATCGCCATCGGCTCCGGTGGGCCTTTCGCCCAGGCAGCGGCACGTGCGCTGCTGGAAAATACCGAGATGGGCGCACGCGACATCGTCGAAAAGTCGCTGAATATCGCGGGTGATATCTGCATCTACACTAACCACAACGTTAATTTCGAAGAATTAACGTCTAAGTCGTAAGGGTATAAATATGTCTGAGATGACTCCTCGCGAAATCGTCAGCGAACTGAACCGCTTTATCATCGGCCAGGAGAGCGCTAAGCGCGCCGTGGCTATTGCACTGCGTAACCGCTGGCGCCGCATGCAGCTCGACGAAGAGCTGCGCCATGAAGTGACCCCTAAAAATATCCTGATGATCGGTCCGACCGGTGTCGGTAAAACCGAGATCGCGCGTCGTCTGGCTAAGCTGGCCAATGCGCCGTTTATCAAAGTAGAGGCGACCAAATTTACCGAAGTCGGTTATGTCGGTAAGGAAGTGGACTCTATCATTCGTGACCTGACCGATTCGGCCATTAAGATGGTGCGCAGTCAGGCGATTGAAAAGAACAAATATCGTGCCGAAGAGATGGCGGAAGAGCGCATTCTTGATGTGCTGATTCCACCAGCAAAAAACAACTGGGGCCAGTCAGAGCAGAGCGCTGAACCCTCTGCAGCACGCCAGTCGTTCCGCAAGAAGCTGCGCGAAGGCCAGCTGGACGATAAAGAGATTGAGATCGACCTGGCCGCCAGCAGCCCTGGCGTCGAAATCATGGCCCCTCCGGGCATGGAAGAGATGACCAGCCAGCTGCAGTCAATGTTCCAGAATCTCGGCGGCCAGAAGCAGAAAGCCCGCAAGCTGAAGATCAAAGACGCGATGAAGCTGCTGATCGAAGAAGAAGCGGCCAAACTGGTTAACCCGGAAGAGCTTAAGCAGGACGCGATTGATGCCGTTGAGCAGCACGGTATCGTGTTTATCGATGAGATCGACAAAATCTGTAAGCGCGGCGGCCAGAATGCTGGCGGCCCGGATGTCTCACGCGAAGGCGTTCAGCGCGACCTGCTGCCGCTGGTGGAAGGCTGCACCGTCTCCACCAAGCATGGTATGGTGAAAACAGACCACATTCTGTTTATCGCCTCAGGCGCGTTCCAGGTTGCCAGCCCATCCGATCTGATCCCGGAACTGCAGGGTCGTCTGCCCATCCGTGTTGAGCTGCAGGCGCTGACCGTGAACGATTTCCAGCGCATCCTGACCGAGCCGAATGCCTCGATTACCGTGCAGTACAAAGCCCTGATGAATACCGAGGGCGTGAACATTGAGTTCACCGAAGAGGGTATTCGCCGGATCGCTGAAGCCGCATGGCAGGTCAACGAAACCACCGAAAACATCGGTGCGCGCCGTCTGCATACTGTGCTGGAGCGTCTGATGGAAGATATTTCGTATGACGCCAGCGATCGTCATGGTGAATCCGTTACCATCGATGCTGATTATGTCGGTAAACATCTGGATGAACTGGTGGCTGACGAAGACCTTAGCCGCTTCATTCTCTGATCCACTGATTCAGCGCTTTTCAGAAGCCCAGCCAACCCGGCTGGGCTTTTTTATGCATGTTCTTGATCGAACGATGCTTTTTTCATACTGATGATTTTGCCAACAATCTGCATATAGCGATATACTTACCCTTCCTGTGGCAAACAGACGAAACCCTTATGAAATACGATACATCTGAACTCTGCGATATCTACCATGAAGAAGTGAATGTTGTTGAACCGCTTTTTTCAAATTTTGGTGGGCGCACTTCATTCGGTGGTCAGATTACCACAGTGAAATGCTTTGAAGACAACGGCTTACTTTACGATCTGCTGGAAGAGAATGGCCGGGGTCGGGTACTGGTGATTGATGGCGGCGGCTCAGTGCGCCGTGCACTGGTGGATGCGCAGCTGGCACGTCTGGCGGCAACCAACGAGTGGGAAGGTCTGGTGATTTACGGTTCGGTACGCCAGGTTGATGAGCTGGAAGAGCTGGAGATTGGCATTCAGGCAATTGCCGCGATTCCGGCAGGCGCTGCGGGTGAAGGAATTGGCGAAAGCGATGTGCGCGTTAATTTCGGCGGCGTCACCTTCTTCTCCGGCGACCATCTCTATGCCGACAACACCGGTATCATTCTGTCAGAGGATGCGCTGGACCTCGAATAGGCCAGACATGAAAACGGGTGCCTGAGCACCCGTTTTTCACATCAGCTGAGGCTTCAAACCTCTTCCATTTTTCCCAGCAATGCACGCAGACGTTCCTGCCACACGTGTTGCTCTTCTTTCAGGTGCTGATTTTCACGCATCAGCGCATCGTGGTTGCCCGCGACTTGTTGCGCATCGTTACGCAGTGAGTTGTTCTGCTCTTTCAGCTCTTCGATTTCCATCTGCAACAGGGTGATGGTATCAATCGCCTGCTGTACTTTCGCTTCCAGTTTCTCAAACACTTCAAATGACATCTTTCTGACCTCTCCTAAATTCCTGCAAGGCGTTGATGATGCCAGCTTAAGCCAGCAACGTTGTCCCGATTGTATGTAGCCTCACCCCGCAAGTCCAGCAACGCGGCCGCTGCGGGCGTAGTCTGTAACACTTTTCAGCCAATCCCTGAATTTACGCTGCGCTGACTGCGACGGCTTTCTGGTACGGGTGCGTTATCCCCGTCATCAGGCGCGAATATTGGCTAAGGAAAGCCAGAATACGCGAAAACGCGCATTTTTATGACGCAGTACACAAAAAACGATTTCGCTATTTCTCGTTTATGTTCGTTAACGATAAATTCACACCAGCCCTACATTAAAGCTGGGTGCCTCATGGAATGAGAACAAAAACTGATAAAATTTAACCTCGCTTCAGGAACCACTATTATGAGTCAGACAACTAACACGCTCAAAGGTCAGTGTATTGCCGAATTTCTGGGGACAGGCTTGATTATTTTCTTTGGCGCAGGCTGTGTGGCTGCACTGAAACTCGCCGGTGCCGCCTTCGGTCAGTGGGAAATCTGCATCATCTGGGGTCTTGGCGTTTCCATGGCCGCCTACCTTACCGCAGGCATTTCGGGCGCGCACCTGAACCCGGCAATCACCGTTGCACTCTGCCTGTTTGCTAATTTTGAAGGACGTAAAGTTCTGCCTTATATCGTATCGCAGATTGCCGGTGCCTTCTGTGCCGCGGCGCTGGTATACGGTCTCTACTACAGCCTGTTTTTTGATTATGAGCAGAGCCACCAGATGGTGCGCGGCACGGTTGAAAGTCTCGACCTGGCAGGCATCTTCTCAACCTACCCTAATCCACATATCGGTGTCGGCCAGGCCTTCCTGGTTGAGATGGTCATCACTGCAGTATTAATGGCGGTCATTATGGGTCTGACGGATGACGGCAACGGCATTCCACGTGGCCCACTGGCTCCACTGCTGATTGGCCTGCTGGTTGCGGTTATCGGTGGCTCCATGGGTCCTCTGACCGGCTTCGCCCTTAACCCGGCTCGTGATTTCGGACCGAAGATCTTCGCATGGCTGGCAGGCTGGGGTAACGTTGCCTTTACCGGTGGTCGTGACATCCCTTACTTCCTCGTGCCGATTTTTGGCCCGCTGGTCGGTGCCTGCCTGGGTGCAGTAGGTTATCGCACACTGATTGGTCGCTACCTGCCAGGTACCGCCCAGGAACCTGCAAGCGTTCCAGCAGACAAACCGGTTGCACGCGCTCAGCAGCGTAAAGCGTAAGTTTCACCTTTTATCATCAGGACAGAATTTATGACTACCACAGATAAAAAATATATTGTCGCGCTCGATCAGGGCACAACCAGCTCCCGCGCCGTCGTTCTCGACCACGACTCTAATATCGTCGCGGTATCGCAGCGCGAATTCACCCAGATCTACCCGAAAGCGGGCTGGGTTGAACATGATCCAATGGATATCTGGGCTTCACAAAGCTCAACGCTGGTTGAAGTGCTGGCCCATGCCGACATCCGCTCTGATGAGATTGCGGCAATCGGTATCACCAACCAGCGCGAAACCGCTATCGTCTGGGAAAAAGAGACCGGTAAGCCGATCTACAACGCCATCGTCTGGCAGGATCCCCGCACCGCCGACTACTGTCACAAACTGAAGAAAGAGGGTCTGGAAGAGTATATCCAGCACACCACCGGTCTGGTGATTAACCCTTACTTCTCCGGAACCAAAGTGAAGTGGATCCTGGATCACGTTGAAGGCTCTCGTGAGCGAGCAAAACGTGGCGAGCTGCTGTTTGGTACCGTCGATACCTGGCTGGTCTGGAAAATGACCCAGGGCCGCGTGCATATCACCGACTATACCAACGCCTCCCGTACCATGATGTTTAACATCCATAAGCTGGAGTGGGATCAGCGTATGCTGGATATCCTGGATATCCCGCGTGAAATGCTGCCAGAAGTGAAGTCCTCTTCTGAAGTCTATGGTCAGACCAACATCGGCGGTAAAGGCGGTACACGTATTCCAATCGCCGGTATTGCCGGTGACCAGCAGGCTGCGCTGTATGGCCAGCTCTGTGTTCAGCCTGGCATGGCGAAAAACACCTACGGCACCGGCTGCTTTATGCTGATGAACACCGGTACTGAAGCGGTAACTTCAACGCACGGCCTGCTGACCACTATCGCCTGTGGCCCGCGCGGTGAAGTGAACTATGCACTGGAAGGGGCTGTGTTTATCGGTGGCGCCTCTATTCAGTGGCTGCGCGATGAGATGAAGCTGATCAGTGAAGCTGCTGACTCTGAATACTTTGCGATGAAAGTGAAAGACACCAACGGCGTTTACATGGTGCCTGCTTTCACCGGTCTGGGCGCCCCTTACTGGGACCCGTATGCCCGTGGTGCTATCTTCGGCCTGACCCGTGGTGCTAATGCTAACCACATCATCCGTGCGACGCTGGAGTCTATCGCTTATCAGACGCGCGACGTGCTGGAAGCGATGCAGAACGATGCCAACACCCGCCTGCAGGCGCTGCGTGTCGATGGTGGCGCGGTTTCCAACAACTTCCTGATGCAGTTTCAGTCTGACATCCTCGGCACTCGTGTTGAGCGTCCGGAAGTGCGTGAAGTCACCGCGCTGGGTTCTGCTTATCTGGCAGGTCTGGCCGTCGGCTTCTGGCAGGATCTGGATGAAGTCCGCTCTAAAGCGGTTATTGAGCGTGAATTCCGTCCAAGCCTGGAAACCACCGAGCGTAACTTCCGTTATGCTGGCTGGAAAAAAGCTGTAGCCCGCGCCCAGGCGTGGGAAGAACAAGAGTAATATCAATGCCCGCGACCGTTGCTGTCGCGGGCCTTTTCCCCGCTCCACTCCCCCGCTGTGTTACACTGCCTGCCTGTTTTTTGTCAGGTAGATGCCATGAAACGAGAACTTGCCATTGAATTTTCCCGCGTAACCGAAGCTGCCGCCCTGGCAGGCTATCACTGGTTAGGACGCGGCGACAAAAATGCGGCTGACGGCGCGGCTGTCCATGCCATGCGTCATGTCCTGAACTCCATTGAAATCGACGGTCAGATTGTGATCGGTGAAGGCGAAATCGACGAAGCTCCGATGCTCTATATCGGTGAAAAAGTCGGTACCGGCCGCGGCGATGCGGTCGACATTGCGGTCGATCCGATTGAAGGCACCCGCATGACGGCGCTTGGCCAGGCTAATGCGCTGGCGGTGATGGCTGTAGGCGATAAGGGCAGCTTTCTGCACGCACCCGACATGTACATGGAAAAACTGATTGTTGGCCCCGCAGCGCGTGGAGAGATCGATCTCGACCTGCCGCTGGAGACCAACCTGCTTAATATCGCCATCGCGATGAATAAGCCGCTATCACAGCTAACCGTATCGATTCTGGCAAAGCCGCGTCATGACGCAGTGATCAGTCAGTTGCAGCAACTGGGCGTGCGGGTGTTTACCTTCCCGGATGGCGATGTCGCCGCCTCCATTCTGACCTGCATGCCGGACAGCGAAGTGGATGTGATGTATGGCATCGGCGGCGCACCGGAAGGAGTGGTCTCTGCGGCGGTGATCCGCGCGCTGGATGGGGATATGCAGGGCCGGTTACTGGCGCGTCACCACGTGAAAGGCGACAGCGCTGAAAACCGTCTGCTGGGTGAGCAGGAGCTGCAGCGCTGCGCAGAGATGGGGATTGAAGCGGGCAAAAAGCTGATGCTGAATGAGATGGCACGCAATGACAACGTGGTGTTTGCCGCCACCGGCATTACCAGTGGCGAACTACTGAAAGGCATTACGCGTCAGGGCAATATCGCCACCAGCGAGACCCTGCTGATTCGCGGTAAATCACGCACCATCCGCCGTATTCAGTCGATTCACTATCTCGACCGTAAAGATCCGGCGCTCCATCCCTTTATCCTGTAACCGGCTGGTTGCCGCGCTCCGGCTGACGTGAGAGCGGCAACCAGCAGAGCAGCATCACCAGCGCCGTGAAGAACATCAGCATGCCAAGGCTGAACTGATCGCGCTGCGGCATCATGGCTGACAGCCACGCCACCAGGCCCGATCCCAGATTCTGCATCCCGCCAATCAGCGCGCCCGCGCTACCCGCCAGCCAGGCATAAGGCTCCATCGCGCCTGAAGTCGCCAGCGGGAACAGCATGCCAGCCCCAAAGAAGAACAGCGCAGCCGGAACCAGCAGCGTCCAGATATTCATCACGCCGAACCATGCCGGGATCCACATCAGGATGCCCGCCAGCAGGCAGCTATTTACGCCCCACCACATCAGACTGTGCCATGAACCCTGCTCGCGACCGGCAAACCAGGCACCAAAAAATGCTGCCGGAATCGGCAGGATGAACAGGATGCTGACGGTCAGGCTATGCAGGCCGAGCACGCCGCCCAGCAGAACGCCACAGCTCGACTCAAATACCGCAATCCCGGCCAGCGCGCCAATCAGCAGCACAATGTAGCGAACGAAATTCGCGTCGCTGAGCAGGCGGGCGTAGCGTTTAAAGAAAGGGGTCACTTCCGCACTCTGCGGTCGGGTCTCCGGCAGCCAGCGTGCCATTGAGACGGTTACCGCCAGACAAAGCAGCAGCAGAAAGGCAAAGCAGGCGTGCCAGCCAAAGAGCTGCGTCAGCAGTGCACCAATCACTGGCGCCAGCAGCGGGCTGACCAGAATGCCCATATTAAGCAGGCTGTTAGCGCGGCGCAGTGCGTGCCCCTCGTAGAGATCGCGCGGCATGGTGCGGGCCATCACGCCAGCTACGCCGGTGCCCAGTCCCTGAACAGCGCTGCCGAACACCAGCATATCGAGCGACGTCGCCATCAGTGCCGTAATTGCGCCGATCATAAAGATCATCATGCCCGCCAGGATCACCGGACGACGACCGATGCTGTCTGACAGCGGGCCATAGACCAGCTGGGATCCGCCATAGGTCATCAGATAGGCCGCCATCACACGCTGCAGCGCGCCATCCCGCACATTCAGAGCATCCGCCATCACCGACATCGCCGGGACGTAGATAGTCTGTGCCATCTGCCCTACTGCCACCAGCACAATGAGCATCACCAGCAGCGGGCGATTTTCGAGTTTAGTCATCATGATTATGCAAAATTTCTTTCTGTGAAAGGAGGTTAAAACAGCGGTTCACCCGCCAGTCATCTTGTTATGGCGGGCAAAATATCAGGATTAGATGACAAAGCGAGAGGTAAGCGAAAAGGTCCCGGCTTGCGCCTGTCAAGTTTATGGGCCAGCCTGTAAAGACAAAGTAACAGTTTGTCGATTAGAGCCTTTGCCCCGGCGCAGGCTGGCAATCTCACCGGGCAGCCGCGAAAATAGTGACCTGCCTGAATAATCAACAACCAGGGAGTGATTATGGCTGAGTGGGTCAATGCTGAAGTAAAGGAAGTGAAAAACTGGACGGATGCGCTGTTCAGTCTCCGGGTAAAAGCGCCCATCGATCCCTTTATCGCCGGGCAATTTGCCAAGCTGGCACTGGAAATCGACGGTGAGCGGGTACAGCGCGCTTACTCTTACGTCAATGCGCCGAAAGATGATCTGCTGGAGTTTTACCTGGTCACCGTGCCAGAGGGCAAACTGAGTCCGCATCTGCAGGCACTTCAGCCTGGCGATCAGGTGATGGTCACCAAAGAAGCGGCAGGATTCTTTGTGCTGGATGAAGTCCCTGAATGCAAAACCTTATGGATGCTGGCAACCGGCACCGCTATTGGCCCCTACCTGTCGATGCTACAGCAGGGCGAAGGGCTGGATCGCTTTGAAAACATCGTGCTGGTCCATGCTGCCCGCTATGCGGCCGATCTGAGCTTTTTGCCGCTGATGCAGCAGCTGCAACAACATTATCAAGGCAAGCTGCACATCCAGACGGTGGTGAGTCGCGAAGAGATCGCCGGTTCGCTGACTGGCCGGGTCCCGGCGTTGATCGAAAACGGTGAGCTGGAGCGCGCCACCGGGTTAAGCCTGGATGCCGACAGCAGCCATGTGATGCTGTGCGGCAACCCGCAGATGGTGCGTGATACCCAGCAATTACTGAAAGAGACGCGCGAGATGCGCAAGCACCTGAAGCGTAAGCCGGGCCATATCACCAGCGAACATTACTGGTGAGCCGTTTGCCGGTATCTCACCGGCTGAGTCGCGGTACCAAACCGGTTAGCGCCGGGGGTACCGCGAAAGAGACCGAGATCGAGCAGCAGGCCAGCCAGTAACACAAACGGAATGGCGCGACCCAACAGCCAGGGCAGTATGCCGTCCAGCATGCTCCAGTTCCCTGCCACCAGCAGCCAGGCAACAATCACCAGAAATCCCCAGTAGCCACGGCGATTACGATCGTGCAACCGTTTAACGATAACCGCGCTGGCGGGCCACAGCAGGCAGACCACGCCAAAGGCCGCCATCTGAGTATCAAGCCAGTCGTTAGCCGCTAACGCGAATAACAGGGTTGTTGTCAGCAACCAGACCGCCTGCCAGATCCAGAAATCACGTCGTCCCAGCCGGCCGCGCCAGGAAAAACACCATTGTTGTAACGTCATGCATTATCATCCAGAGAGAAGAGAACCGCTGCGGTTTTGACCTCGCGGATAAAAACCGTTTTAATTTGCGCCTGAGTTTACGGGTTAGGATCGACAAAATGAAGAATTTGCCTGGCGCACTGCTGTTATCGTTTGCGCTGACGGTTCCGGTCTTTGCCGCCGATCCGCCACCGCAGGATCGGGCCGATGCGTTGCCCACCGCCCCCTATCTGCTGGCGGGCGCTCCCACCTTTGATATGACTATCGGCCAGTTCCGCGAAAAGTATAATCAGGCCAACGGGGCGCTGATGCTGCCGGAATATCGCGCCATTGATAATCGGGGTGACAAAAGCACCCTGACGCGCGCCGCCAGCAAAATCAATGAAACTCTCTATGCGTCTACCGCGCTGGAGCCCGGTACCGGCAAAATTAAGACGCTGCAGATTACCTGGCTACCGTTGCCAGGTCCGGATCAGAACGCCTCACAGCAAAAAGCGCTGGCCTACATGACCGCCATGTTGCGCTTCTTTGTACCGGGACTGAGCGCCGATGAGGGACGTAAAAAGCTGGAGGGTTTGCTGAAGCAAGGTAAGGATTTACCCTATTTTGCGCAGGTCGAGGGCGCGTTGCGTTTTGTGGTGGCTGACAACGGCGACAAGGGGCTGACCTTCGCCATTGAGCCGGTCAAACTGGCGCTCGCCAGCCCCTGATGATGAGGCCGAAAATGACGAAAAGCAAAGCCATCGCTACATTTGATCTCTATACTGTCTGGCAGACAACGCTGCCAGCTGGCAGCGATTTTTCATGTATCGCTTTATGCGGAGGATAGAATGCGACATCCACTGGTTATGGGTAACTGGAAGTTGAATGGCAGCAAGCAGATCACAGCTGAACTGATCGCTGGTCTGCGCAAGGAACTGTCTGGCGTTGAGGGTTGTGGCGTCGCCATTGCACCGCCAGCTCTCTATCTCGAGCAGGCAAAACACGCCATCTCCGGTAGCCACATCGCACTGGGTGCGCAGAACGTAGACGTTAACCTGTCTGGTGCGTTTACCGGTGAAGTTTCCGCAGAGATGCTGAAAGATATCGGCGCGAAATATATCATTATCGGTCACTCAGAGCGCCGCACTTACCACAAAGAGAGCGACGAATTCATCGCGAAGAAATACGCAGTGCTGAAGTCAGTGGGCCTGGTACCGGTGCTGTGCATTGGTGAAACCGAAGCGGAAAACGAAGCGGGTAAAACCGAAGAAGTCTGCGCTCGTCAGCTGGATGCCGTTCTGGAAAGTCAGGGCGCAGAAGCGTTTAAAGATGCGGTCATCGCTTATGAGCCAGTCTGGGCCATCGGTACCGGCAAATCTGCCACCCCTGCTCAGGCTCAGGCCGTTCACAAATTCATTCGTGACCATATCGCGAAGAAAGATGCGGCTATCGCAGAACAGGTCATCATCCAGTACGGCGGCTCAGTTAACGATAAAAATGCGGCTGAGCTCTTCACCCAGCCTGACATCGATGGCGCGCTGGTTGGCGGTGCCTCACTGAAAGCGGACGCTTTCGCTGTGATCGTTAAAGCTGCTGCGGCTGCAAAAAGCGCCTAAGCAGTAAACGTACCGATTAAAGGCGGCTTAAGCCGCCTTTTTTATGGGCGCTATCAGCTGACAGGCGTGATCCTGTACCTCCTCCGCCGAACCGCTGTTCAGCAGCAGCCAGTTTCGCTCTATCGCCATCAGCACCAGTCGTCCATCACTTAATTCAGCCAGTGCCAGCCCATATTTCCCCATCTCACTGCGTGCCTCTGGCCGCTCATCGGCCAGTCGGATAAACGCACTCTGCCGGGTCAGCTCGTCCGGGGTCAATGCACGCAGCCAGTAGCGGTGCTTACGCAGCGTGATGCTCTGCCACCGCCCGCTAAGCTGCGGCGTCAGCTGATCAAGCTGCTGACGCACATCGGGTCGCAGGCAGGAGATATGAATATGGAGCTGATTCTGCGTGCGGCCATACTGTGAATTGATAGCCAGTGACAGGACCCGATCGTCAATAGGTGAGCCCCGTCGCTGCGCAAGCAGAGTCCGCTCATCCCAGGCAAGGGCAAAGTAGTTGGGCGTAGCGGATTGCAGTAACCGCGGGCTTTCGATGCCGGTGATCCTGTCGAGCGGGATCAGCAGATACTGCAACGGCCCGTGCATATCTTTCAGCATGGCATAGCGATGCCGCTGATCGACGCGCTGACAGGGCGCAGGTTCTCCACCACTCTGCTGGTGAGGCAGACATTTCTCGCTGACGATCTGCCACAACGCATCACTGTTCTTTTTGAAATGCAGTGCGGCAGCCAGCATCCCCGCAATGACCAGTACCAGCAGAACCGCAACCAGGCGGGTTGCACGACGATGTGTCGGCATAACAACGCTTCCTGAATGGCTTAGCAGCCTGCATCCTCGCCTGGCGAGAAAAAAATGTCACGGGGAATTCTGGCAGATAACCCAGCGGCTGGGCGGAGAAGGAGAAAAGGCGTGGTTGTGGGAGATAAGCGGTCAGCACAGGGATGCGCTGACCGCAGCGCATTACGGTTTCATGACCTGGTCATAGCTGCCGCCATCGGCGAAGTGGGCTTTCTGAGCCTGTGTCCAGCCACCAAATTTGTCCTGAATGGTAAACAGCTTCACTGGCGCAAAGGTGCTGGCGAATTTCTTCGCGACTTCAGCATCACGCGGACGGTAGTAGTTCTGTGCAGCGATAGTCTGGCCTTCTGGCGAGTAGAGGTATTTCAGATAAGCGTCGGCGACTTTACGCGTCCCCTTTTCATCTACCACTTTATCGACCACCGACACGGTCGGTTCCGCCAGAATCGATTCGCTCGGAGTGACAATCTCGAACTTGTCTTTGCCCAGCTTGTTAACCGCCAGATAGGCTTCGTTTTCCCAGGCGATCAGCACATCACCAATCCCGCGCTCAACGAAGGTGTTGGTTGCGCCGCGTGCGCCGGAATCCTGCACTTCAACGTTTTTAAACAGCGCTCTGACGTAAGCCAGCGCTTTAGCCTGATCGCCGTTGTTATGATCCAGCGCCCAGCCCCAGGCCGCCAGATAGTTCCAGCGTGCGCCGCCGGACGTTTTCGGGTTAGGGGTGATAACAGATACGCCTGGCTTCGTCAGGTCGCTCCAGTCATGGATGCCTTTAGGGTTATCTTTACGAACCAGGAAGACAATGGTCGAGGTGTAGGGCGCAGAGTTGTCCGGCAGACGCTGAATCCAGTTTTTATCAATACGACCGCGTTCTGCAATGGCATCAACATCCGATTGCAACGCCAGTGTGACCACATCCGCCCGAATGCCGTTAATCACGGAGGTCGCCTGCTTACCGGAACCGCCATGCGACTGACGGACCACGACATTATCGCCGGTTTCCTGTTTGTAGTGCGCACTGAACGCTTTGTTGTACTGTTCGTATAGCTCACGCGTTGGATCGTAGGAAACGTTTAACAGCTGAATGTCTTTCGCCAGAACGCTGGTTGAGGCCAGCAACAGGGTAACGCCGATACTCCACTTGTTCATTACGCACTCTCCCAATGTCGTTATGGGCTAAGCGTGACATAAACCAATACAGAGCTAAAAGAATTAAAAATAAGCTGTTATAACCATGGGGAATATAGAGGCGGGGTGCCGGGGCGCGCCAGGTCGCACACCCCGAAGAGGAATTAATAGAGTTTTTTCGCGGTGTCGAGCCAGTCGCGTTTGAACGGACGCTTCATATTTTCAATGGCGTCGACGATGTCGTGATGCACCATCTTCTCGTTCTGAATACCCACGCAACGGCCGCCGTAACCCTGCATCAGCAGTTCAATGGAGTAGGCCCCCATGCGTGAGGCCAGAATACGGTCATACGCACAAGGTGCACCGCCACGCTGAATGTGGCCCAGAACGGTAGAACGGGTTTCACGCTTGGTTTCTGTTTCGATGAAACGCGCCAGATCGTCGATATCGCAGATGTGCTCGGTAATCGCCACGATAGCGTGCTTTTTACCTTTGGCGATGCCCGCTTTGATTTCCGCTACCAGCTCTTCACGAGTATACGGGAACTCAGGCAGCACGATGAACTCACAGCCACCCGCAATGGCGGCCGCCAGTGTCAGATCGCCACAGTAGCGACCCATCACTTCCACAATCGAAATACGCTGATGCGATGAAGAGGTATCACGCAGGCGGTCAATCGCTTCAACCACGGTTTCCAGCGCAGTGAAATAACCGATAGTGTAATCCGTTCCGGCAACGTCGTTATCGATGGTGCCTGGCAGACCAATGCACGGGAAGCCCATTTCAGTCAGGCGCTTAGCCCCCATGTAGGAACCGTCACCACCAATAACAACCAGCGCATCAATGCCGCGCTTTTTCATGTTCTCAATGGCAACCTGACGCACATCTTCATTACGGAATTCAGGGAAGCGTGCTGAGCCCAGGAAAGTGCCGCCGCGGTTAATCATGTCGGAAACGCTGTAGCGATCAAGATTGATCATGCGATCTTCGTACAATCCCAGGTAACCGTCATAGATCCCAAAAACTTCCAGTCCTTCACTCAGCGCGGAACGCACCACGCCACGAATAGCTGCGTTCATGCCTGGGGCGTCACCGCCGCTGGTTAATACACCAATTTTTTTGATCATGACAACCTCTGGATTGTTCAAAACTAAGGGTTAATCCTGCCTGTCGATCGCTGCTGAAGCTCATTTTACGACTCGCGCGACACGTGATGGCAGATAGTATATCAAAGGCTTGCTGCTGAATTGATTCAGGTCAGACAACTTTTCACTATTTTTTGCAGCAATGTTAGCGTTACGTCATTCCTGCCGTATCGATTTGATTCATTTAAGTTAAAAGCCTAAAGAATCCTCTCTCTCGAACGGTACCACAGAACAGGGATCCTGATGGATAATTACGTCTGAGCCGGGAAATTCTTTGCGTAACGCCTTCTCAACCTGATCGGCTACCCGATGCGCCTGCACCAGTGGCAGCTGATCTTCCAGTTCCAGATGCAGCTGAATAAATTTGGTCGGCCCGGACTGACGGGTTCGCAGATCGTGAACGCCCTGCACCTGCGGCCAGTTTGTCGCAAGCGTCAGGATTTGCTGCCGTTCCTCTTCCGGTAACGCGCGATCCAGCAATGACTGAACCGCCTCGTAGCCCATACGCAGTGCGCTGTAGAGAATAAAAATACCAATGCCCAGCGCAAACAGGGCATCCGCCCGGGCAAAGCCATAGCTGCTCAGCACCAGCGCAACCAAAATAGCGCCATTCATGATGACGTCGGACTGATAGTGCAGCATGTCAGCCCTGATCGCCTGGCTGCGGGTTTTACGAACCACCCAGCGCTGAAAGGCCACCAGCACCAGCGTTGAGCTCAGCGCCACCACGGTCACTACAATACCGACGCCGGGCGCCCGCAACTCATTGGGCGTCGCCAGATGCTGCAGGCCGGTCAGAAACAGAAACAGCGCCGACCCGGAAATAAACATACTTTGCGCCAGCGCTGCCAGCGACTCCGCTTTGCCGTGCCCGAAAGTATGATCTTCGTCAGCGGGCTGCAGTGCATAACGCACCACCAGCAGATTGGTCAGCGAGGCGGCGATATCCACCAGTGAATCCACCAGAGAAGCGAGTAAACTCACCGAACCGGTGTACCACCAGGCAAAAATTTTCACGAGCAACAGCACAGACGCAAGAATGGTCGCGCCGAGCGCAGCACGCTTTACCAGTCGGCCATAAGAGGGTTGCATGCCAGGTTCCCTGTGCGGCATCAGTGATGATGCGCACCAAAATGAATGAATGGCTCAAGTTTAACATCGGGAAGCGGGCACTGCTTAGCGGGTCGATCAACGGATCAGGCTTTTTTGGGAAGGCGCGACAGGTACAAAAAAACAAGCCCCGGCCTCTGTGGGAGGACGGGGCAAAGTGTCATACACATCAGTACCAGGCCACATTCAGGCCCAGGTCTGGGCTGAGAAAGAGGCGGCGACTACTTTTTGCCGCCTTTTTTCCCGGCTTCTGATGCTTTTTCACGATCGTTTTTGAAATTTCCGCCGCCGCTACTCTGGCCGCCTTTCTTACCGGCTTCAGACGATTTTTGCGGATTATCTGCGAAATTACCTGAACCACCACGATGCTCTGCCATAACTTACTCCGTTAATAGATTCATTCAGGACTACATAATGTGGTTGCTGCTCCCTGAGACTTCGCAAAGACACTTAACTTCCCTGCAGTGACAGGATTAAGTGTAGAGGGTGCGCCTGAACCGGCAAGCGTAACGCGGGGGATTTATCTCATTGAAAAATATAATTAAATCTTTCTATACCTGCCTGTAATTCATTCACTTTCAGTGAGTTATAATATTTAACAGGCGGTAAAACCCTTACCGGTACGCTTAAATTTAAGTCATGACCTGAATAGTAAGGAATCGGTGAGGCTTACCCATAAAAGCTCAACAAGCGCTAATCAAACAGGGGTTTTATTGCGGGGTGATGATTCCAGTCAAAATAAAAAAAGTGAAAAAAAGATAAAAAAAACCCCCACCATCATGGCGGGGGAAGACAGGGATGTGTCTATGGCAAGGAAAACAGGGATACTATGTTACTGGTTACTGCTGGTACTACTCACTGCCTGCAGCGATGACGCTGACTGCAAATTCGAAAACTGTCGCAGCTCATTAAGTCGCCGCTGGTAATTCTGCTGTAACGCCGACTGCTGGGCTGGCGTTAGCAGCTGGAACATTTGATTCTGTACGCGCGCCATCTCGACCTGCTGTTCAACCTGAACTCTGGCGATCACTTCCGCCTTCTCGCGGATGGCCGCTTCGTTAAACTGGTCTGCAGTCACTAACTCATGTAGTGCTGCGATATCGTCAATATGGACAACCGGGCGCTCATGTCGGGCCTGTTGCATCAGGTCTCGCATCTGCTGACGTTGCTCTTCAGTCAGCTCGATGCCATCGAACATGTGGCTTTGCGGATTTTGCGTCATACTGCCTGTCGGCAATCCGCCATGATGCATCTCGTCAATCGTCGTCGCATCTTTAGCACCTGCGCTGGCGACACTCAGAGCCATCGCTGAGGCAAGGACGACGGCGGTTAATTTGCGCATCGTGTACTCCAGTTCGTTCCGTTTTGCGATTCAACGAGAGCCAGTGTACGGCGACAGCTGCAAACATCCGTCAGGGGGTGTAAAACTACGTAAAGCGATGGATAGGTGCGCCAGGAACACGGTATTTTGCCTGCGGAGGGCTACAAAAATGAATAAAATCCTGTTGGTAGATGACGATCGCGAATTAACTTCGCTTTTAAAAGAACTGTTAGAAATGGAAGGGTTTGAAGTGGTGGTAGCCAGCGATGGTGAACAAGCGCTGAACCTGCTCGATAACTCAATTGATCTGCTTTTACTGGATGTCATGATGCCGAAGAAAAACGGTATCGACACCCTGAAAGAACTGCGTCAGCAACATCAAACCCCCGTCATCATGCTAACGGCGCGCGGCAGCGAGCTGGATCGCGTACTGGGCCTCGAACTGGGCGCAGATGACTATCTGCCTAAGCCGTTTAACGATCGTGAACTGGTGGCGCGTATCCGCGCTATTCTGCGGCGCTCAAACTGGAGTGAACAGCAGCAGCAACACGACAATAGCTCGCCTACGCTGGAAGTGGACTGCCTGCGTCTCAATCCCGGCCGTCAGGAGGCCAGTTTTGATGATGTGACGCTGGATTTGACCGGCACGGAGTTCACCCTGCTCTATCTGCTGGCGCAGCATCTGGGCCAGGTGGTGTCGCGTGAGCACCTGAGTCAGGAAGTGCTGGGCAAACGCCTGACGCCTTTTGACCGCGCTATTGATATGCATATCTCCAATCTGCGTCGCAAGCTGCCTGAACGCCGTGACGGTCATCCCTGGTTCAAAACTTTACGTGGCCGCGGCTATCTGATGGTTTCGGCATCATGATTGGAAGTCTGACCACCCGTATCTTCGCCATCTTCTGGTTGACGCTGGCGCTGGTGTTGATGCTGGTGCTAATGGTGCCCAAGCTCGATTCACGACAGATGACCTCGCTGCTGGAAAGTGAACAGCGGCAGGGAATCATGATTGAGCAACACGTCGAAGCAGAGCTGTCACAGGATCCCCCTAACGATCTGATGTGGTGGCGTCGTCTGTTTCGGGCAGTGGAAAAGTGGGCACCGCCGGGTCAGCGGCTGCTGTTAGTCACCAGTGAAGGTCGGGTGATCGGCGCGCAACATAACGAAATGCAGGTTATCCGCAATTTTATCGGCCAGTCAGACAATGCCGATCATCCGCAGAAGAAGAAATATGGTCGTGTTGAGCTGGTTGGGCCTTTCGCCGTTCGGGATGGCGAAGATAACTACCAGCTTTACATGATTCGTCCCGCCAACAGTTCCCAGCTCGATTTCGTGAATCTGCTGTTTGACCGTCCCCTGTTACTGCTTATCGTCACCATGCTCATCAGCTCACCACTGCTGCTCTGGCTGGCCTGGAGCCTGGCTCGTCCGGCACGTAAGCTGAAATATGCTGCCGACGAAGTCGCAAGCGGAAACCTGCGTCAGCATCCGGAACTGGAATCGGGCCCACAGGAGTTTCTGGCGGCGGGTTCCAGCTTTAACCAGATGGTCAGTGCGCTGGAGCGGATGATGACCGGTCAGCAACGTCTGTTGTCGGATATCAGCCATGAACTTCGTACCCCGCTCACCCGTCTGCAACTGGCTACCGCGCTGCTGCGTCGGCGCCAGGGTGAAGGCAAAGAGCTGGGCCGCATTGAGATGGAAGCACAGCGTCTTGATGGCATGATTAACGATCTGCTGGTGCTGTCGCGCACCCAGCATAAAAATGCGCTGGTCAGCGAAGCGATGAAGGCGAATCAGTTGTGGAATGGGGTGCTGGAAGATGCCCGCTTCGAAGCGGAGCAGATGGGCAAGAAGATGGATATTCCCTATCCGCCTGGCCCGTGGCCGCTTTATGGTAACCCCCATGCGCTGGAGAGTGCGCTGGAAAATATCGTACGCAATGCGCTGCGCTATTCACACACCCATATCAGCGTCAGCTTCTCCGTCGATATTTCCGGCATCACGGTACACGTTGATGACGATGGTCCTGGCGTGAGTCCGGAAGATCGTGAACAGATTTTCCGGCCGTTCTACCGTACCGATGAAGCACGCGATCGCGAATCAGGCGGCACCGGTCTTGGCCTGGCGATTGTTGAAACGGCAGTGCAGCAACATCGCGGCTGGGTTAAAGCGGATGACAGCCCATTGGGCGGCCTGCGTCTGACCCTCTGGTTGCCGCTCTACTCCTCCGCTCGTCAATAATTTGTTATGCTTCGGCCCCTGTCATCGGGGGCCTTATGCTTAACATTGTCTTGTTTGAACCAGAAATTCCGCCGAATACCGGCAATATCATCCGCCTGTGTGCCAATACTGGCTTTCAGCTTCATCTGATTCAGCCGCTTGGTTTTGCCTGGGATGACAAGCGTTTACGCCGCGCCGGGCTGGATTACCACGAATTTACTGCCATTAAATTCCACGCCGACTATCAGGCGTTTATCGCCTCAGAGTCGCCTGAGCGTCTGTTTGCGCTGACGACCAAAGGTACGCCCGCACACAGTGCCGTAGCGTATCAGGCTGGCGATTATCTGCTGTTTGGCCCGGAGAGCCGTGGACTTCCGGCTGAGATCTTAGCGGCGTTACCGGCTCAGCAGAAAATCCGTATCCCGATGAAAGCGGAAAGCCGCAGTATGAATTTGTCGAACGCCGTATCGGTGGTGGTCTATGAAGCGTGGCGCCAGCTTGATTATGCGGGCGCGCTGATTAAAGACTAGATGCCGTCGCCAAACTGAAAACCCGCCAGGCTGCCATTAAAGTGCTGATCCATATCCATCGACGGCTTTTCACTGCCTGGCTTACCAACGATTCGCGCGGGTACGCCTGCTGCAGTGGTGTGCGGCGGCACGGGCTGTAACACTACGGATCCGGCACCGATTTTGGCTCCCTTGCCAACTTCAATATTGCCCAGGACTTTCGCACCGGCACCAATCATCACCCCTTCACGGATTTTCGGGTGACGATCGCCGCTGGTTTTGCCGGTTCCGCCCAGCGTAACCGATTGCAGGATCGAGACATCATTCTCAACCACGGCGGTTTCACCAATCACAATGCCTGTGGCATGGTCGAGCATGATGCCGTGGCCGATGTTGGCGGCGGGATGAATATCGACGGCAAAGGAGACGGAAATTTCATTCTGCAGATAAACCGCCAGCGCGCGCCGGCCTTCATTCCACAGCCAGTGACCAATGCGGTAGGCCTGTAAGGCGTGAAAACCTTTGAGGTAGAGCAGCGGCGTGGAGTATTTATCGACTGCCGGGTCACGCTGACGCACCGCCTGAATATCGTACGCCGCTGACATAATCATCGACGGATCTTCACGGTAGGCTTCTTCAACGATTTCACGAATGGCGATGGCGGGCATAATCGGGTTAGCCAGCTTGTTGGCCAGCATATAACTCAGTGCACTACCGAGATTTTCATGCTTGAGCAATGTCGCGTGGAAGAAGCTGGCCAGCATCGGCTCACAATCAGCCAGGGCGCGCGCTTCTGCTTTGATATTATTCCAGACCAGTTCTAACTCATCAGACGACATTGCTGTTTTCTCCCGATAAAAAAAGCGCCTGAATGGGCGCTGCAGGTGATGATGCTACGCGTCCTGCGTTAGCCAGTGCTGTTTTCGTCCTTCCTTGTTCGTCCCAGCAGACTCAATGCTGCATCTCTCGCCGGTTTTTCGCAATACAGCACCTGATAAATCTGCTCGGTGATCGGCATTTCCACACCAAAACGGGCAGCCAATGCTTTGACTTCTTTGGTGTTTCTGTAGCCTTCTACAACTTGTCCGATAATGCGTTGCGCGCTATCTACATCCTCGCCCTGGCCCAGCATCATGCCAAAACGACGGTTACGTGACTGATTATCGGTACAGGTCAGCACCAGATCGCCCAGACCCGCCATCCCCATAAAGGTGGTGGGATCGGCACCCAGCGCGGCGCCCAGCCGGCTCATTTCAGCCAGACCACGGGTGATCAGTGCGGTACGTGCATTCGCGCCAAAACCAATCCCGTCAGAGATCCCGGCACCGATAGCAATCACGTTTTTTACCGCGCCGCCCAGCTGTACGCCGATGAAGTCAGGGTTGTTATAAACGCGGAAGCTCTTACCGCAGTGCAGCTTCTGCTGCAGATCCTCAGCAAACTGCGCATCCGTTGCGGCCAGCGCGATAGCCGTCGGTAATCCGGCTGCCAGCTCTTTCGCAAAGGTCGGTCCGGAGATTACAGCCAGCGGAATGTCATCGCCGACAATTTCCCGCGCCACATCCTGCAGCAGACGGCCGGTCTCTTTTTCCAGCCCTTTGGTCGCCCAGACAATACGCGAGTCTGACCGCAGATGAGGCTTGATCTGCTGCAGCACCTCGCCAAACACATGACTCGGCACCACGATCAATAAATCGCGGCTGGCAGCAATAGCTTTGGTCAGATCAGGTTCAAGAGAAAGATGGTCGGGGAACGGGACATCAGGCAGGAAAGCGGTGTTGCAACGGTCACTCTGAAGCTGCGCCAGATGCGCCGGGTTATGTCCCCACAACAGCACCGGATGGCCGTTGCGGGCCAGCGTAATCGCCAAAGCGGTGCCGTATGAACCGGCACCGATGACGCTAATCGAAGCGTGAGTTGTCATCAGGCATCCTGATGTGGTTCAGCACCTTCTTCACCTTGCTGCTGCTGCAGGTAGTTCATGAACAGCGCATCAAAGTTAACCGGTGCCAGGTTCAGCTGCGGGAAGGTACCACGTGATACCAGGCTGGTAATGCATTCGCGTGCGTACGGGAACAGGATGTTCGGGCAGTATGCGCCCAGGCAGTGTGCCATCTGCGTTCCTTCAATACCGCTGATGGTGAAAATACCGGCCTGCTGAACTTCACACAGGAAAGCGGTCTCTTCGCCCACGGTGGCGGTTACAGTCACACGAAGTACCACTTCGTAAACTTCGTCAGCCAGCTGAGAAGATGCAGTGTCCAGATCCAGTTTAACGTCCGGTTCCCACTCTTTCTGGAAAACCTGCGGTGCATTTGGCGCTTCAAAAGAGATGTCTTTGGTGAATACGCGCTGAATCTGGAATTGCATTTCGTTGGTGTTATGTTCTGACATGTGACCAAATCCTATGTATGAGATTGTCCGGCGTAAAATTACGCCTGCAGTAAGGGATCTAAACCTTCGCGATTATCGAGTGCGAATAAGTCGTCGCAGCCACCAATGTGCTGCGCATCAATAAAAATCTGAGGCACGGTGGTGCGGCCGCTACGCTTGATCATCTCTTCGCGTTTCGCCATGTCTCCATCAATGGGGATCTCCTGAAACGATACGCCTTTTTGCGTTAACAGCGCCTTCGCCCGATGGCAGTAAGGACAGGTCGCCTTGGTATACACTTCAACATTTGCCATGATCAGCACCTCTGTAAGATTATTTGCCGCGAACTAACGGCAGATTTTCGCCGCTCCAGCCACTGATACCATCTTTCAGCACTGAAACCCGCTCAAAGCCGGCCGCGCTGAGATGCGCAGCAGAATCACCCGCGCTTTGTCCGGTTGCACACACCACAATTATGGGCTGCGCTTTATGCTTTGCCAGTTCGTCAATGTTGCCTTTTTTAATCTCAGCGGCTGCGACATTCAGCGCACCTGAAATATGGCCTCTGCGGAAATCGTCGCGCGAACGCACGTCTACAACTACCGCGTCCTCTTTATTAATCAGGCGGGTTGCTTCACCGCGGCTGATCGTTTTTACCTTAGAGAACATTCCTTTAACGGTAGTCACAATCACCAGAACGAGTAAAACGACCCATGCCAGACTCAGGATGGGGTGATTGCTTGCAAACTGCATAATTTCTTGCATGAGGGGTAACGACTCCAGACCGGGCTAATAAGCTAAAACAAGGGTTCTGAGTATACCTGCGCCACTTCGCATGTACAGATGCTATGCGGCCAGAGTATCGATTTGTGCTTCATTTTCCAAAAAAAGTGGCTGAATAGCAAAAATGGCGTAAGGCTTAATCCATGTCATTGTGAAAGTGGACATAACTGGAAAAGCAAATGCCAGTGGGGAGCACTGGTAAGCGGCGGTTCATCGTGGAATAATCATTGGCCTATGAAGGGAAAAACAACCGTTTCGCACACAAGGACCCGTCCCAACGGCGATAACCTGCCGTTGTTCACACACTTGTCCAGCCTCTCCCTTAGCCTGCTTTGTGCGGGGGCACTGTTATTGCCTGCCGCCGCCGTTAGTGCAGAAGACAGCAAATCTCAGCTGCAATCTATTCAGCAAAACATCGCTGAAAAAGAGAAAAGCGTTAAAGCGCAAAAGTTGCAGCGCAGCAAATTACTGGATCAGTTGCAGAGCCAGGAAAAAATCATCGCTCAGGCGAGCCGTCAGTTGCGTGACACCCGCAATAGCCTCAACGCCCTGAATGACGAAATCAAACAGCTTGCCACCTCCATCGCCCGCCTTGAAAAACAGCAAACCCAACAGGAAAACCTGCTTTCAGAGCAGCTTGATGCGGCGTTTCGTCAGGGTAAGCACAACGGTGTACAGCTGTTGATGGGCGGTGAAGAAAGCCAGCGCAGCGAGCGTATTCTGGCCTATTTCGGCTATCTGAATGCGGCGCGCCAGAAAAGTATCGAATCGCTGCAACAGACGCGTCAGGATTTGGCTCAGCAACGCGCCACGCTGGAGCAGAAGCAACAGCAGCAGAAAGGCTTATTAGCGCAGCAGCAGGGCCAGCAGCAGAAGCTGCAACAGGCGAGCGAAGCGCGGAAAAAAACCCTGACGACACTGGAAAGCGCGCTGGAAAAAGATCAGGCCGATCTGGTCGAGATGCGTCAGAACGAAAGCCGTCTGCAGGATAAGATCGCCCGTGCGGAACGCGAGGCGCGCGAGCGCGCCGCCCGTGAAGCGCGTGAGGCGGAAAAAGTGCGTCAGCGTCAGGCGCAGGCGAAAGCCAAAGGCTCCAGCTATCAGCCGACTCAGAGCGAACGCGAACTGGTGGCGCGCACCGGTGGACTCGGTCGCGCGGGCGGGCAGGCCTTGTGGCCGGTACGCGGACGCATTGAACATCGCTTTGGTGAACAGCTGCAGGGTGAACTGCGCTGGAAAGGACTGGTGATTGATGCGCGCGAAGGTACCGAGGTGAAAGCTATCGCCGATGGCCGCGTGCTGATGGCCGATTGGTTACAGGGCTACGGCCTGGTGGTCGTGCTGGAACATGGTAAAGGCGATATGAGCCTGTATGGCTATAACCAAAGTGCGCTGGTGAGCGTGGGTACGCAGGTGAAGGCAGGACAGCCTATCGCACTGGTGGGCACCAGTGGTGGCCGCGGTACCCCGTCGCTCTATTTTGAAATCCGACGTCAGGGACAGGCCGTCAATCCACTCCCGTGGTTAGGAAAATAGGTTTTGCTGCAACTTCGAAAAATCCCCGTTCTGTTGAGCGCCCTGCTGTTCAGCTACGCTGCGCAGGCGGGCAAACTGGCCATTGTCATCGATGACGTAGGCTATCGCCCTGCCGAAGAGAACAAGGTCCTGCAGATGCCGCAGGCCATTTCAGTGGCGGTTTTGCCCAACGCGCCACATGCCCGTGAAATGGCCACCAAAGCGCACCAGAGTGGTCACGAAGTGTTGATCCATCTGCCCATGGCGCCGCTGAGCAAGCAGCCGCTGGAAAAAGATACCTTAACGCCGGAGATGAGCAGCGAAGAAGTTACCCGCATCATGCGCAATGCGGTTAACAACGTGCCTTATGCCGTAGGTCTGAACAACCATATGGGCAGCAGGATGACCTCCAGCCTGCCCGGCATGCAGAAAGTGATGCAGGCGCTGAACCACTACAATCTCTACTTTCTGGATAGCATGACCATCGCTAACAGTCAGGCTGTTCCTGCCGCACAGGGCACCCAGGTCAGGGTATTAAAACGCCGGGTATTTCTGGATGACAGCCAGGATATTAATGCCATCCGCCAGCAGTTCAGTCGGGCGGTGAAACTGGCGCAGCGCGACGGTTACGCCATTGCCATTGGTCATCCCCACCCTAACACCGTGCGGGTGCTGCAGCAGATGTTACCCACATTGCCAGCCGACGTTACGCTGGTTCGTCCCAGTCAGCTGCTGAACGAATCACTGCACAGCGGCTCACGGCCGCCTGTGGCGCCGGCAAAACCGGTGACACCGCGCTTCCAGCCTGCAGACCTGTGTAAACCGAAACAGCCGCTGGCGCCGGTTCCTGCCACCCGAGCCTTAGCGGTAATAGCGGAAAGCGTGAATAACAGCCCGCTGTTTAACACGCTAAAAAATCTGTTCTGAATTTGCTATGAATGCTAAGTGTTCAGCTTAGCGTTCATTTATACGCAGAAATTACTATAATCCTGGGTCGGGCGATTACGTGCTGTGCGGGAACAGTGATAGGGATGACGATTATTAAACAAAAAATCCTGCTGCTGGATAACGGCAGAGAGTGGGGCGGCGGCACCAACAGTATGCTGGAGCTGTTGAAGCGTATTGATCGTCAAAAGTTTGATATCACCTGCTGCTTCTATCACAACTACAGCCGTGGCAACGACGAAACCATTGAGGCCACGCTGAATGCGCTGGCTATCCCGGTCTTTTTTATTCCGCAAATCAGGCAACCACGCTGGGCAAAGTTTGTTAAAGAAGTCGCGCGGGCACTGCTGTTTTTTAATAAAAAGCTCAAGAAGCGCGCCATCGATCAGATTGATACACACTGGCGCATTATGCCCAATGCCAGCAAAATCAACTCACTGCTGCAGCTGGGGAAGTTTGACACGCTCTATATGAATAACCAGCCCAGCACCAATGTGGAAGGTTATCTGGCGGCGCGCAGCCTGGATGTTGCGGTAGTGCAACACTGCCGTATCGATCCGGTACTGGAACCGCGGCTGGTCAGCATGGTCAATCAGGATTGCCAGGCGATCATTGCCGTGTCACAGGGCGTGAATAACACCCTGCGCAGCCACGGTGTTGACGCGGAACGCTGTTTTACCGTCAATAACGCTATCGACATCCACCAGCCTCTGCCCGACCGCCTTGAAGTACGCCAGCGCTTTAAACTCTCCCCTTCGACCTTTGTGTTTGGCACGATCGGCTCGCTGATATTGCGTAAATCTAATCACCATATTCTGCAGGCGCTGGGCCGTTTTAAACGCGCTAATCCCGATGCCGACTGGAAGATGGTGGTGGTCGGAGCGGGTCCGGAACTTCAGCATCTGCTGCAACTCGCTACCGCAGAGAACATCCAGCAGCATGTGGTCTTTACGGGCTTTCAGAACAACGCGCTGGATTACCTCACCGCCTTTGATGCGTTTATTCTTGCCTCACGCAGTGAGGGATTACCAAGGGTTGTGCTGGAGGCGATGCTGGTGAATACCGCCGTAGTGGGATCCCGCGTGGTCGGCACTGCCGAATTGATCAGTCATGACGAAACCGGGCTGCTATTTGATTATGGCAACGTGGTGCAACTGACCCAGCATCTGACCGCACTGTGGCAGGATGCGGATTTACGTCAACGCCTGATCAATGCGGCAGCGAAACGCGTACGTGAACAGTACGCTATTGAAACTTATATCAGCGGCGTCGAGAATATTTTGCAAAGCGTCGTGAAAAAGAAACCTCATGCTTAATTTTTTAAATCCCCGTTATCGCCATATCAGAGCGAGCCATAACCTGCCTTATTCGCAGAAAGAGGTTCAGGGCACTGTACCGGTAACCTCGGTCGTGATTCCCTGCACCGGCGCGGACTATATTGAAGAAGCCCTGCTCAGTGCCGATTTTGCGGCGCGCTTTGCGACAGAGGCTGAAGAGATCGTAATTGTCAGCGATCAGCCGGCTCACGCCTTTGGCAGCCTGCCAGTAAAAACCCGCGTGGCGACGCTGGATGTCCCGCATCGGGAAGAGAGCTATCGCTACAAGCAGATCTATCGCAGTCGTTTGATTAAATTGCAGGCGCCCTTACAGGCAAAAGGCGACGGCATTCTGATGATCGATTCCGACCTCAATCTGCTTAAGATGCCGGAGATCATGATGAAGCCCGGCCATCTCTATTCCAGTTTTCGTCAGGGGAAAATGATTGCCAAGCTGGCTGATGCGCCGGAAGAGGCGATTCCCGCCTACTACGCGCACAGTATCCGGCCCTGGCTGGTGGATCACGTGAATGGGGCTTACCTGGCTGCCACCCGTGAAGTCTGGCAGCGCATTTCGCCGCTGTGGCTGACGCTGTTTAATGATACCTGGAATTTAATGAACGACAGCCAGCCGCCTACTGACCAGCTGCCGCTCGCGGTGTTGCTGGACATGCTGGATATTAAAACCGTCAATCTGGGCG
This sequence comes from Pantoea sp. EKM10T, assembly GCF_011800685.1. Lineage (NCBI taxonomy): Bacteria > Pseudomonadati > Pseudomonadota > Gammaproteobacteria > Enterobacterales > Erwiniaceae > Pantoea > Pantoea sp. EKM10T. The sequence goes on along the minus strand of NZ_JAALEU010000012.1, from coordinate 59,751 downwards.
AATGGGCTAACTGGCCGGTCTCAAAGAAAATTGGCGGTCAGTCGGCGGTGATCCCGCCTGAAGTGGTAGGCGCACATGGCGGCTTTCCGCTGTCGGAATGGCAAAAATACCTCGCCGATCCGCAACAGCCGCTGAACTTTAAAGGCCAGGACTACACGCGCAAAGTGCGCTACCTGACCGATGAAGAGAAAAAACAAAGCTAATCATGCGGCCGCCCTGGCGGCCGTTGTTTTAATCCCAGCTCAGTATCACCTTTCCCGATCGTCCTGAACGCATCTCATCAAAGCCCTGCTGGAAATCGTCGATTCCATAGCGATGGGTAATAACCGGCGTTAAATCAAGCCCGGACTGGATCAGCGCCGCCATTTTATACCAGGTTTCAAACATCTCCCGGCCATAAATGCCCTTGATAAAAAGCCCTTTGAAGATTACCTGATTCCAGTCGATCGCCATTTCACCCGGCGGGATGCCCAGCAGTGCAATCCGCCCTCCGTGATTCATTACCTCCAGCAATGAACGGAAGGCAGGCGGTGCACCAGACATCTCCAGTCCGACATCGAATCCCTCCGTCATGCCCAGCGAGTGCATCACGTCTCGCAGATCCTCATTCGCCACATTGACCGCGCGCGTGACGCCCATTTTGCGCGCCAGTGCCAGACGATACTCATTGATGTCCGTGATCACCACGTTGCGTGCGCCGACATGGCGACAGACCGCGGCGGCCATGATGCCGATAGGACCCGCGCCGGAGATCAGCACATCCTCACCCACCAGATCGAACGATAGCGCGGTATGCACGGCGTTGCCGAATGGATCAAAGATTGCCGCCAGCTCATCGGAAATGTTGTCGGGAATTTTGAACGCATTGAAGGCCGGGATAACCAGATACTCCGCAAAGCAGCCCTGGCGGTTAACGCCTACACCCATTGTGTTACGGCATAAATGGGTTCGCCCGGCACGGCAATTGCGGCAATGTCCGCAGGTGATATGCCCTTCGCCCGAGACCCGATCGCCAATCGTAAAGCCTTTCACTTCCTGTCCTATCGCAACCACTTCCCCCACATATTCATGACCGACAATCATCGGTACCGGAATGGTTTTGCGCGACCAGTCATCCCAGTTGTAGATATGGACATCGGTACCGCAGATAGCGGTTTTGCGAATCTTAATCAGCAAATCGTTGTGGCCCGGCTCCGGAACCGGCGCATCGGTCACCATCCAGATGCCCGTTTCCTTCTTCAGTTTGGCGAGTGCTTTCATGACGGACTCCTCAGGCGATAACGCCCAGTTGTTTGCCGATACGGGTAAAGGCCGCCACCGCACGTTCCAGCTGTTGCTGGCTATGCGCCGCAGAGATTTGGGTGCGAATGCGTGCCTGACCTTTTGGCACCACCGGATAGAAGAAGCCGGTAACGTAGATGCCTTCCTGTTGCAGCAGGCGGGCGAACTCCTGGGCGACGCTGGCTTCACCCAGCATCACCGGGATAATGGCGTGATCGGCTCCCGCCAGCGTAAAGCCCGCCGCCGTCATCTGCTCCCGGAAGTAACGGGCGTTGTCCCACAGACGCTGACGCAGCCCGTCGCCTTCACTGAGCAGATCCAGCACCCGCAGCGAGGCGGCAACAATGGCCGGGGCCAGCGAGTTAGAGAACAGATAGGGACGGGAACGCTGGCGCAGCCACTCCACCACTTCTGCTTTTGCGGCGGTGTAGCCACCGGAGGCGCCACCCAGCGCTTTACCCAGCGTGCCGGTAATGATGTCGACCCGGCCCATGACGTCGCAATATTCATGGGTTCCGCGTCCGGCGTTCCCGACAAAGCCCACCGCATGGGAATCATCCACCATCACCAGCGCAGAGAACTCGTCGGCCAGATCGCAGATAGCGGGCAGATTCGCAATCACCCCATCCATTGAGAAGACCCCATCGGTGGCGATCAGAATATGACGCGCGCCTTTATCGCGCGCTTCCTGCAAGCAGGCGCGCAGCTGCGCCATATCGTTATTGGCATAGCGGTAACGCTGCGCTTTGCACAGCCGGACGCCATCGATAATGGAAGCGTGGTTCAGTGCATCAGAGATGACGGCATCCTGCGCATCGAGCAGGGTTTCAAACAGACCGCCATTGGCATCGAAACAGGAGGAGTAAAGAATGGCATCCTCCATGCCGAGAAAGTCTGCCAGCCGCTTTTCCAGCTGCTTATGACTATCCTGCGTGCCGCAAATAAAGCGCACCGACGCCATACCAAAACCATGCGAATCCATCCCCTCTTTCGCCGCCTGAATCAGCGCCGGATGGTTCGCTAAACCTAAGTAGTTATTGGCACAGAAGTTAATCACCGCCGGGTTATCGCCAACCGCGATCTCCGTCTGCTGGGCAGAGGTGATGATCCGCTCCTGTTTAAACAGTCCTTCCTGACGTGCATCATCAAGTTGCTGACGAAGTTGTTGATAAAATTGCGCAGGCATCATTGCTCTCCTCAGATGGCAAAAATCTGGCATATCTTACTGAACAGGCCGCTTCTTCACGATAAATCGCCCAACAGAATATCATTTTTGCAGCATAGTTCACGCCACAAGGATGTACGCACAAAGCGTTACAGAGTCATCTGGCTGTCTGCACCCTGATGAAATGTTATGATGTGAGGTATTCGTGTGTGAAACCTCCTGTTTCACCCCACAACGTTGAAGGTAACAACATGATTATCGTAACTGGCGGCGCAGGAATGATTGGCAGCAACATCGTCAAAGCGCTGAACGATCGCGGTCACACCGACATTCTGGTGGTGGATAATCTGAAGGATGGCACCAAGTTTGCCAATTTAGTCGACCTGGATATCGTCGATTACATGGACAAAGAAGAGTTCCTGATGAGCGTGATGGCGGGCGATGATTTAGGCCCGATCGAAGCGGTGTTCCATCAGGGCGCCTGCTCCTCCACCACCGAGTGGGATGGCAAGTACATGATGGAGAACAACTATCAGTACTCCAAAGAGCTGCTGCACTTCTGTCTTGAGCGCGAGATCCCGTTCCTCTACGCCTCTTCCGCAGCGACCTACGGCGGACGCAACGAGAATTTCATTGAAGAGCGTCAGTATGAGCAGCCGCTTAATGTTTATGGCTACTCTAAGATGCTGTTCGACCATTACGTCCGTCAGATGCTGCCGGAAGCGAACTCGCCGGTATGCGGCTTCCGCTATTTCAACGTCTATGGACCGCGTGAAGGCCACAAGGGCAGCATGGCAAGCGTGGCCTTCCATCTGAACACGCAGATCAGCAACGATGAAAATCCAAAACTGTTTGAAGGCAGCGACGGCTTTAAACGTGATTTCATCCACGTTGATGATGTTGCGGAAGTGAACCTGTGGTGCTGGGAAAATGGCGTCTCCGGGATTTACAACTGTGGCACAGGCCGCGCCGAGTCCTTCCAGGAAGTGGCTGACGCAGTACTGAAGTTCCACCAGAAAGGTCAGATCGAGTACATCCCGTTCCCGGAAAAACTCAAAGGACGGTACCAGGCCTATACTCAGGCCGATCTCACTAAGCTGCGTGCGGCCGGCTACGACAAGCCATTTAAAACGGTGGCGCAGGGCGTCGCTGACTATATGGTCTGGCTGAACCGTAACGCATAAAGGAAGCTGCTCCGGCGATGAAAATTCTGGTAATCGGCCCGTCGTGGGTCGGCGATATGATGATGTCGCAAAGTCTCTATCGCACCCTCAAGGCCGAACATCCCGATGCGGTGATTGACGTGATGGCACCTGCATGGTGCCGTCCGTTGTTGTCACGCATGCCGGAGGTGAATCAGGCGCTGGCGATGCCGCTTGGGCATGGCGCGCTGGAAATCGGTGAGCGTCGCCGGTTGGGCAAAGTGCTGCGCGCCAGTCACTACGACCGTGCTTATGTGCTGCCTAACTCCTTCAAGTCGGCGCTGGTCCCCTTCTTTGCCGGAATAAAACGCCGCGTCGGCTGGCGCGGTGAAATGCGCTATGGCCTGCTGAATGATTTGCGCGTGCTGGATAAAGCCGCATTTCCACTGATGGTTGAGCGCTACGTTGCGCTGGGCTACGACACACCTGTTGCGTCGGCGGCGCAGCTGCCTCAGCCGCTGTTGTGGCCAAAACTGCAGGTTGAAGAGCAGGAAAAAATTGAAACGGCCGCACAGTTTCAGCTCGCCGCGACCCGTCCGGTCATCGGTTTTTGTCCGGGCGCTGAATTTGGTCCGGCCAAACGCTGGCCGCACTATCACTACGCCACGCTGGCCCGCCAGTTGATTGCTGAAGGCTTTCAGATCGTGCTGTTTGGCTCCGCCAAAGATCGCCCGACCGGCGAAGAGATTATCGCGGCGCTGCCCGAAGAGGCTCGCGGCCACTGCCGTAATCTGGCGGGTGAAACCCAGCTGGAACAGGCGGTGATTTTGCTGGCGCAATGCCGTGCCGTGGTCAGCAACGACTCAGGCCTGATGCATATCGCCGCGGCGCTGGATCGTCCACTGGTGGCACTCTATGGACCAAGCAGTCCTGACTTTACGCCGCCGCTGGCAAAGCAGGCGCGAATTATTCGCCTGATTACCGGCTATCACAAAGTGCGCAAAGGCGATGCCGAACAGGGCTATCACCAGAGCCTGATCGATATTCAGCCTGAACGTGTACATCAGACGCTGAGCGAACTGCTCGCGCCACAGGAGGTGCCATGCACGTCCTGATTGTTAAAACCTCATCAATGGGCGATGTGCTGCATTCGCTCCCGGCACTGACCGATGCAATGCATGCCATTCCCGGCATCCGTTTCGACTGGGTAGTGGAAGAGAATTTCGCACAGATCCCTGGCTGGCATCCCGCAGTAGATAAGGTGTTACCGGTTGCGATTCGCCGCTGGCGCAAACACTGGTTTGGCAGTCAGCAGCGTGAAGAGCGCGTGCTGTTTAAGCGCGCGTTACAGTCACGTGAGTACGATATCGTGATTGATGCACAGGGCCTGATCAAAAGTGCCGCGCTGGTCACCCGCTTATCGAAAGGGGTGAAACATGGGCAGGACAGCCGCAGCGCGCGTGAGCCGTTCGCCAGCTGGTGGTATGACATCCGCCATGAGGTCAGTAAGCGACAGCACGCGGTTGAGCGGACGCGCGAACTGTTCGCCAAAAGCCTGGGCTATGAAAAGCCGAAAAGTCAGGGTGACTACGCCATTGCCGGACACTTCCTGCATCATCTGCCCGCTGACGCACATCATTACCTGGTCTTTCTGCATGCCACAACGCGTGACAACAAGCATTGGCCGGAATCACACTGGCGACAGCTGATTGAGCTGATGCAGCCCAGCGGGTTGCGGGTGAAATTGCCCTGGGGTGCTGAACATGAGCATCAGCGTGCGCAGCGCCTTGCAGAAGGATTTGAGCATGTCGATGTACTGCCTAAGCTGACGCTGGAAGCGATAGCACAACAGCTGGCGGGCGCACGGGCGGTGGTCTCAGTGGATACCGGATTGAGCCATCTGACGGCGGCACTGGATCGCCCCAACCTCACGCTGTATGGTCCGACCGATCCTGGACTGATTGGCGGTTACGGGCAGAACCAACAGGCACTGAGCGCCCCGAATCATAATCTGGCAGAGCTGACTGCTGACACGGTGGCAGAGAAACTGCGAGCCGTTATTACGGAAAACATGCCATGAACTATGTGCTGATCTACCTGCTTCTGCTGCCTTTCCGGGCCATAATGCGGCTGTTTTACCGTCCAACCGGACGCAGCCTGATCATCCAGACGGCAAAGATTGGTGATTTTATTAATATCACCCCGATGCTGCGCGCACTGGGTCAGTCTGAGTTGCTGATCAGCAAAGCGGTGGAGCCGCTGGCGCGTCACGATGACACGGTCAGCCGCTATTTCCTGATTGAAGAGGCGAAGCGCAGCTTTTTTGCCAAACTGAAGCTCGCGTTCACGCTGATGAACCGCTATGACAACGTCTATCTGGTGCAGCCAAACAGCGTGAACCTGTTTTTCGCCGCGCTCTGCAACGCATCGAACAAGCAGTTTCTGCGCACCTATGTGCGTAAGTCCTACCATAAGACCTTCTATCGCAGCGCCAGCGGTATTGTCGACCACACCAAAACGGATTTAACGCTCGATAGCTACCTGAAGCTGATTAATCGTGACTACCGCCACACCGATTTCCCTAAGCATGCGACCTCACCGCTCTGGCAGCCGCCTGCGCCGCCCGCCGCGCTGCTTAATCCGCGCAGCGGTATTAAAATTGGCATCAGTATTTCTGCTGGTAACCGGGCTAAAACCATTCCTGCCAGCATCTGGCAGCAGCTGATGGCATCGCTGGCTGACCTGCCCTGCACCTTTTATGTGTTTGGCCCACCGGCTGAGCAGCCGTGGCTGGATGAGTTACTGAGCCTGACCGGCCCGAAAGACAATATCGTCAGTCTGATTGGTGAGCTAAAACTGGAAGAGGTTCCGTGGGCCATTGCACAGATGGATTTCTACATCTCCTCTGACTCTGGCAATGCTTATATTGCGGATGCGCAGCAGATACCGGTGATCATGCTTTACGGGCCGTGTGAAGTCAGGGAACAGCGTCCGGTCAATAACGTTTTGTTTATCGGACCGGATAATATTGCTGCGTCGACGTTCGTTTTTGCCACCCGTTTTCAGTTTGATCAGCCTGCTGAAAAATTATTCGGGCTGGATCACGATAAACTGACTAGAATACAAACGTTTATTACTCATAATCTGGAATAGTGAAGCGTAATGGCAATTACCCCTCTTGCTGAGGCCGTTCAGCAAAGTCAGCTGCTGGTTAACACGCTTGCTGACACGGATGATAATCCGGTTCATGTTGCGTTTGGCATCAACTACGCCTACGCGCGTGGCCTGGGCATTACGTTGTTTTCACTTCTCAGCCATCATCCTGATACCGCTTTCCACGCCCATGTTTTTTCAGACTCGCTTTGCGAAGAGGATGTGGAAAAACTGCGTTCACTGGCCACGGGCCATCGTCTGGCGATCACGCTGCATATCTTTAACCGTGCCTGGGTTGATCAGCTGCCTGCGGTCGGACGCTATCCCAAAAGTATCCACTACCGTTTCCTGATCCCGGAAACCGTAGCGAGCTACAGCGATCGGGTGATCTATATTGATGCTGACACCCTGGTGGTGGGCGACTACTCTCCCCTGTTCACGCTGGATATCACTGATTACACGCTGGCGGCCTGTAATGACACACCGCGAGCGCGACATAACCAGTGCGCAAGGCTGGGGCTGAAGCACCACCACTATTTCAACTCCGGCTTTATGCTGATTAATATTCCACGCTGGCTCGAAAGGCAGACCACCGCGCGCATTACCGACGTGCTGGTAACGCGGGGCGCAGAGTTTGGTTTTCCCGATCAGGATGCGCTGAATATCGTGCTGGAGGATGAGGTCCTGATCCTGCCAGACCGCTATAACCACATTTACGACATCATCGCCAATAAAGTCTGGGATCACACGGGCGTGCCTGAAGAGACAGTGATGATTCACTACACCGGTAAATGCAAACCCTGGCATGCATGGGCTGGCAGCGATCTTTCCCACCGCTACTACAGCTATTACCAGCGCTCACCCTGGGCTTCACAACCGCTTGATACACCAAAGCATTATAAAGAGATGAAGCGATTCGCCCGCGTAAAATGGCATCAGAAACAGTATGCTGAAAGCCTGAGCTGGATGATGAAGTATGTCAGTCTCAAGTTTTTTAAACAGAGTGAGCAATAGCACACTCAGGTTTATCAGATTGATACGGGCGCTGTTATTTCAGCGCCTGACTTTCCCGCCATTTATCCCGCCGGCTGTTTGCCACGACCTCTGTAATAACGACGCTGACAGCAAGCCAGCATAATAATCTGTTTACCTGCACGGCCACATTGCGTAAAAAAAGCGCATATAGCGCATTATTATTGTCGGGCGTGGTTTTTAGTAAAGCAGGGATGCAACATCGTTTTATAATTGTGAACTCCCTGATTTCACTCTGCTGATTTGGAAATGATTTATGACGAGGCAACGCCCTTTCGCAGTGAATACAATGCTGGTGCAGATATTGTCATGAGTACTTCTCCTCTTCTGAGTATCATTACCCCGATGTACAATGCGGGCAGCATGTTTGATGAGTTCATGCAGTCACTGCTGGCGCAGACGCTGACTCTGCTTGAGATCATTATCGTCGATGACGGTTCAACCGATGGCTCAGGCGAGCGCGCCGATCAGTATGCACAGCAGCATTCTCACATTCGTGTGATTCATCAGGAAAATGGCGGCGTCTCGCGCGCCCGTAACGCCGGGCTGGCGATTGCCCGCGGGAAATATGTCACCTTCCCTGATGCGGATGACACCATGCAACCCGATATGTATCAGACGCTGGTGACGCTGGCGGAAGCAGATAATCTGGATGCGGCACAGTGCAACGCCGAGTGGTTTTTCAAACACAGCCAGCGGGTAAAGCCGCTGATTCCGCTGGATCGCCTGCGCAGCACGCCGGTGCTGAGCGGTGCCGACTGGCTGAATACCGCGCTAAAAACCCATCGTTATATGCATGTGGTCTGGCTGGGCATCTATCGCCGGGAACTGATTGAGCAGCATCAGTTGCAGTTTGAACCCGGCCTGCATCATCAGGATATTCCCTGGACCACCGAGTTTATGCTGCTGGCAAAACGCGTGCGTTATACCGAAGCGGTACTCTATCGCTACTATATGCACGACGCCTCAATCAGCAATCGCAAACGTACCGGCGAGCGCAACGTAGAGTATCAGCGTCACTACATGAAGATTGCGCGACTGCTGGAAGAGCTCAATGACCGCTATCGTGACCGCGTGAAGATCTACCCGTCGTTTCACTATCAGGTGACCCATGAAGCGCTCAGCGTTTGCCACAGTGTAAGACGTGAGCCTGACGCCCGCGCACGCCAGGCAATCATTGCCGAGCTGTTCGCCACCCGGACACACCTGCGCATGTTACGCAACGCCCGGGGAATTAAGCAGTGGTATCAGTTGCTGTTGTGGCTGGCCCGGCTCTATCGCTGGCGTGATAAATAACCTTTGAGGCTGGCTTTATCCTAAAAAGGGTTTGCCCTACAATCGGTTCACTGAATTCTGAGAACTCTTGTTTATGGCCAGCCTGACTCCAGCAAACATCTCTCCAAAAAATATATTACTGATTAAGCTGCGCCATCATGGTGACATGCTGCTCACAACACCCGCCATCAATGCGCTTCATGAGCGTTATCCGCAGGCCAGCATCGACGTGTTGCTCTATCAGGAGACGCGTCCGATGCTGGAAGCGCATCCGGCTATCCGCCATTTGCACGTCATCGATCGTAAATGGAAGCAGGAGGGCACCTGGCGCAAGCTGGGCCATGAGCGTGCATTAATTCGCGCCATACGTGACGCACATTATGATCTGGTGATTAATCTGGCCGATCAGTGGCGGGCTGCCCTGATTACGCGGCTCTCTGCGGCACCCGTTCGCATCGGTTTTGCCTATAAAAAACGTGATAACGTCCTGTGGCGATGGTGTCACAATCAGCTGGTCTCCACACACAATCACAGCAAGCTGCATACCGTTGAGCAGAATATGTCGGCGCTGGCACCCCTCGGCATCAGCAGCGACGGCGCACGTGTCTCAATGCACTACAGCGACGCTGACCAGCAAATTGTGCTGACCCGACTGGCAGAACACCAGGTAACCGCGCCCTATATTGTGGTGCAGCCGACCTCACGCTGGGGCTTTAAATGCTGGGAAGAGGAGAGCGTTGCTGCCACGCTCGATCAGCTGGCGCAGCCGGGCCGCAAAGTGGTGCTGACCGCCGGGCCGGACAAACAGGAGCTGGCAATGATCAACCGCATTCGGGCACTGTGTGCGTCGCCGGATGTGGTTTCGCTGGCCGGTCAGTTTACTCTGCCGCAGCTGGCGGCGCTTATCGATCATGCCCGGCTGTTTATTGGTGTCGACTCTGCACCAATGCACATGGCCGCCGCACTTGAAACGCCCTGTATTGCGCTGTTTGGCCCGACCAAGCTGCAGCACTGGCGGCCATGGGGCGACAATAATCATGTCATCTGGGCGGGGGATTATGGCCCGCTGCCCTCACCCGATTCCATCGACACCAAAACAGACCAGCGTTATCTGTCGGCCATTCCGGTGAAGGATGTGGTCGCGGCAGCGAGGAGCTATCTGAATGAGTAAGTTACGGCTGGCGATTGTCCGGCAGAAATATCGTCCGGATGGCGGTGCCGAGCGTTTTATCTCGCGCGCGCTGGAAGCGCTGGGCAGCGAGCAGCTCGATCTCAACATCATTACCCGCAGCTGGCAGGGCACACCCAATCCTGACTGGCATCTGCATATCTGTAATCCTGCAAAGCTGGGCCGGGTATCCCGTGAGCGCGGTTTTGCCCTTGCAGCACGCGCCTGCTGGGAGCGCGAAAAGTTCGATATTGTGCAAAGCCACGAGCGCATCGCGGGCTGTGATATTTTTCGCGCGGGTGATGGTGTTCATCGCGTCTGGCTGGAACAGCGCGCCCGCATCGTCTCATCGTGGCAACGACTGAGTGCTGTGCTCAGCCCTTATCATCGCTATGTCCTGCAGGCGGAAGCGGAGATGTTTAACTCTCCGACGCTGAAAGCGGTGATCTGTAATTCTGAGATGGTAAAGCGCGATATCCTGCGCTGTTTCTCGCTCGACGCCGGAAAAATCCACGTTATTCATAATGCTATCGATGCCAGCCGTTTCCAGCCCGCCACGGAAGCTGCACGTCGCGCCACCCGTCAGCAGCTGGCGCTGCCCGATGCGGCCACCGTACTGATTTATGTCGGCTCCGGCTTTGAACGCAAGGGGTTGAAAGCGGCGATACAGGCGCTGGCTGCCAGCGACCGTTATCTGATTGTGGTGGGTCAGGATAAGCAACTGCAGCGGTATCAGCAGCTGGCAAATCAGCTTAACTGTCTGGACCGCCTGCGCTTTGTCGGCGTACAGCAGGATGTGCAGCCGTTCTATCACGCGGCTGATGGCCTGCTGCTGCCCACCCTCTACGATCCTTTTCCTAATGTGGTACTGGAGGCGATGGCCTGCGGCTTACCGGTGATTACCAGCACTGGCTGCGGTGGCGCAGAATTTATTACCGCTGGTCAGGAAGGCTTCGTCTGTGATGCTTTGGATATCAACGGGTTAAATCAGGCTGTTAATGCAATACCGGCGCTTTCCGTCGATTCACGAATGGGTGACGCGGCGCGGCGCAAAATTGAACCTTATGGTCCACAACGGCTGGCGCAGGCGCTGACTTCGCTTTATCAGCAGGTCCTGAGCAGCAACTGACAATGTGGGATGAGTGCATGCGGGGTTTCTGATAACATGCCGCCATCTGATTTTAATCTGCTTTTAGACGCGAATTTGCTGTAACGGTAACTATGACGACCTTTTACACCGCATTGCTCTACTTAATTCAGCCACTGATTTGGCTGCGCCTGTGGCTGCGCGGTCGTAAAGCGCCTGCCTATCGCAAACGCTGGGCAGAACGCTATGGCTATTGTGTCGGCAAAGTTAAGCCCGACGGCATTGTGCTGCACTCGGTCTCTGTGGGTGAAACCCTGGCTGCGATCCCGCTGGTGCGCGCTCTGCGTCATCGTTACCCGACCCTGCCGATTACCGTCACCACCATGACGCCTACCGGCTCTGAACGCGCGCAATCTGCATTTGGCAAAGATGTGCATCACGTCTATCTGCCTTATGATCTGCCGGGTTCGATTAATCGTTTTCTGGATACGGTCAACCCACGCCTGGTGATCATCATGGAAACCGAGCTATGGCCGAATATTATCCGCATTCTGCACCAGCGTAATATTCCGCTGGTGATCGCCAATGCCCGCCTCTCGGCCCGATCGGCCAAAGGCTACCGCAAGCTGGGTAAATTCATGCGCCGGCTGTTGCAGAGCATCACGCTTATCGCGGCGCAGAATGCGGAAGATGGCGACCGCTTCCTGAGCCTGGGCCTGAAACGTTCTCAACTAACGATTACCGGCAGCCTGAAGTTTGATATTTCCGTGACGCCAGAACTGGCCGCCAGAGCGGTGACGCTGCGTCGTCAGTGGGCGCCGCGCCGTCCGGTGTGGATCGCCACCAGCACGCACGAAGGTGAAGAGGCCATTGTGCTGGATGCTCATCGCCGCCTGCTGCAGACGTTTCCGGATTTGCTGCTGATTCTGGTGCCCCGCCATCCCGAGCGTTTTAACGATGCCCGTGAACTCACGCAGGAACGCGGCTTCAGTTTTATCCTGCGCAGCAGCGGCGAGATCCCGTCTGGCTCAACGCAGGTGGTCATCGGAGACTCAATGGGCGAACTGATGCTGCTATACGGCATTGCCGATCTGGCCTTTGTCGGCGGCAGCCTGGTTGAACGGGGTGGACACAACCCGCTGGAGCCTGCTGCCCATGCGCTTCCGGTTCTGATGGGACCCCATATCTGGAACTTCAAAGATATCTGCAGCAAGTTGCAGGAAGGCCAGGGGCTGATCACCGTCACCGACGTGATTTCGCTGGAAAAAGAGGTCACCAACCTGTTACAGGATGATGATTACCGCCGTTATTACGGACGTCATGCGGTAGACGTGCTGCACCAGAATCAGGGTGCGCTACAGCGTCTGCTACAGTTACTCGAACCGCATCTGCCACCACGGGCCCACTAATGTCAGCACGCCAACGTCTTTCCGTGGTGATGATCGCCAAAAACGAAGCGGAACTGCTGCCTGATTGCCTGGCCTCGGTCAGCTGGGCCGATGAAATTATCGTGCTGGACTCAGGCAGCCATGACAACAGTGTCGACATCGCCACACAGGCTGGGGCGAAGGTCTACCTCAATGATGACTGGCAGGGCTATGGTATCCAGCGCCAGCGCGCGCAGCACTATGCCACCGGCGACATGATTCTGATGATCGATGCGGATGAACGCGTGACACCTGAACTGCGCGCCGCGATTGAGCAGGTGCTGGTCGCGCCACCCAGCCGTACGGTTTATAGCCTGGGCCGCAGTAATCTGTTTCTCGGCCGCTTTATGCGCCATAGCGGCTGGTATCCTGACCGCGTCATGCGACTCTACCCACGCACCTTCCGCTACAATGACAATCTGGTGCATGAATCACTGCAAAGTGACGGCGCGCCGGTGGTGGCATTACCCGGCGATCTGCAGCATCTGACCTGCCGCGATTTAATCGCCTTTCAGCGCAAGCAGCTGGCTTATGCCGAAGCCTGGGCTACGGAACGCCATCGGCGCGGTAAGCGTTGCAGCCTGTTTTCTCTGTTCAGCCATACGCTGGGCGCGTTTATGAAAACCCTGCTGCTGCGTGCCGGTTTTCTTGACGGAAAGCAGGGCTGGATTCTGGCGGTGGTCAATGCGCAATATACCTTCAATAAATATTCAGCCCTCTGGGCGCTGAATCATGCTTCGGCAAAAGGGCGAGTATGATCACGAAAGCCATCTATCCCGGAACGTTCGATCCTGTGACGCTCGGCCATCTCGACATCGTGACGCGGGCAGCGCAGATGTTTGATCAGGTCATTCTGGCCGTTGCCGCCAGCCCCAGCAAAAAACCAATGTTCAGCCTGGATGAGCGCGTGGCGCTGGCCGGTGAAGTGATAGCCCATCTGCCCAACGTTGAGGTGGTCGGATTCAGCGACCTGATGGCGAATTTCGCCCGTGACCAGCAGGCGAATGTGCTGGTTCGTGGCTTGCGTGCGGTGTCAGACTTTGAATATGAAATGCAGCTGGCGCAGATGAATCGTCACCTGCTGCCAACGCTGGAGAGTGTTTTCCTGATGCCGTCTGAAGGCTTCTCGTTTATCTCATCTTCGCTGGTCAAAGAGGTGGCGCGTCACGGCGGCGATGTTACCACCTTCCTGCCCGCGCCGGTGCATCAGGCATTGCTGGCTAAACTGGCTTAATGCTGGCAGTTCGGGCACCAGTAGGTGCTGCGCTGCCCGTGTCTGCCGCTGACAATCGGCGTACCGCATGCCCGGCAGGGTTCGCCTGCCCGCCCATAAACCTGTAACTGCTGTGCAAAATAGCCGGGTTTACCGTCGCTCTGTAAGAAGTCACGCAGTGTGGTTCCGCCCTGCTCAATGGAGCGTAACAGCACCGCTTTGATGGTATTGACCAGCAGTTCCGCTTCGGCCTGCGACAGACTGCCGGCAGCACGATCGGGAATGATCCCGGCGGTAAACAGTGACTCGCTGGCGTAAATGTTGCCCACGCCCACCACCACTTTGTTATCCATCAGCCATTGCTTGATGAGCGTCCGCTTGCCGCGTGACTTCTCAAACAGGTAAGCGCCGTCAAACTCCTCGCTAAGCGGCTCCGGCCCGAGATGTGCCAGCACGCTGCTGCCCGCCAGATCGCTGCTCCAGAGCCAGGCACCAAAGCGGCGCGGGTCGGTGTAGCGCAGCACTTTGCCGTTGCTCATGACCAGATCAACATGGTCATGCTTCGCCGCTGGCAGCTCTTCTGACAGCACGCGCAGGCTACCGGACATGCCAAGGTGGATAATGATCCAGCCATGCGGCAGCTCCAGCAGCAGATATTTCGCCCGGCGCTGCACACTGAGCACCGGCTGATCGCTCAGCGCCAGGATCTCCTGCGAAACAGGCCAGCGCAAACGTGAATTACGCACCACGGCGTGAAGGATGGTTTCACCGACCAAATGCGGTTCGATACCGCGACGGCTGGTTTCAACCTCTGGCAACTCTGGCATACCCTCTCCTCAGCGTTTTACACAAACAAAAAACCCGGCCGGAGCCGGGTTTTTAGCAGAACACTAAAATTACTTAATTTTAGCTTCTTTGTAGAGCACATGCTGACGTACAACCGGATCGAACTTTTTCAGTTCCAGCTTCTCTGGTTTAGTACGTTTGTTCTTCGTGGTGGTATAGAAGTGACCTGTACCAGCAGAGGAAACCAGCTTGATCTTCTCACGAATACCTTTAGCCATGATTCAGTTCCTTAGTACCTTAGTACTTCTCACCACGGGCACGCATATCGGCTAACACCGTATCAATGCCCTTTTTATCAATAATACGCATACCTTTAACAGATACACGCAGAGTAACGAAGCGCTTCTCGCTCTCAACCCAAAAACGGTGTGAGTGCAGGTTCGGAAGGAAACGGCGTTTCGTCGCGTTCATTGCGTGGGAACGGTTGTTACCCGTCACCGGACGCTTTCCAGTTACCTGGCAGACTCGTGACATGTCAATATCTCCAAAAATCAAATCAGCTCGAGCTTTAAAAATTAGGTTTGGGCCGCCTCGTCAGGCTTGCAGCCCGCCAGGCGAATTCCATGGAACCCGCTAAGCTGGCCTAACCGCCAAACCCGAGATTCTCAAAGGTGGCGTAGTATACGCCGCTCAGCCCAAGTGCTCAAGTCCCGAACAGATAAAGATCCCGAATGATCGGGCAAAAAGCCGCCACCTGGCGTGAAATTTCCTCCTGTCAGAGCCATCCCCGCTCGGCAAAGGAGACATATTCGCCATGACCAATCACCAGATGATCGAGCAGACGGATGTCGAGTAGCTGGCAGGCTTCGCTGACTTTATGGGTCACTTCACGGTCTGCACGGCTCGGCTCCGCCATGCCCGACGGGTGATTATGCGCCAGTATCAGAGCGGCAGCATTGAGCTTCAGCGCTTCCCGGACAATCTCGCGGGGGTGAACTTCCACGCTGTTAATGGAACCAGAGAACATATTTTGTGCCCGCAGCACCCGATGCTGATTATCCAGAAACAGTGCCATAAAGATCTCACGCTCCTGATGGGCTAACAGACTTTGCAGATACTGGCGCGTGATTTGTGGATTTTCCATTGCGCTTTCGCGGGCCAGCTTACTGGCGAAAAAACGCTTCGCCAGTTCGGCAATCGCATGAAGTTGTGCCAGCTTGGCATCGCCGACCCCTTTGATTTCACCGAATGCCGCTTTGTCTGACGTCATGAGCTGATAAAGCGAGCCAAAACCGTCCAGCATCTTTCCGGCCAGCTCCAGGACGTTCTGTCCAGGCGATCCGGTACGGAGAAAAATGGCCAGTAGTTCGGTATCGCTGAGGGCATGCGCACCCAGCTTCCGGAGTTTTTCCCGTGGTCCCTTTATTTTCATATCCGCTCTCCCTGAGATGAGCCTCAGCATGGCCCATCATGAAGAGTGCAGCTATCAGTGAAGCTGCAATCTACGAGACGGCTCGCAAACGCAGTCAGTGAAAAGGCGCATCCGCGCTTTTGTGATAAAGTCCGTGCATTCGCCGCCGCGAGCGGCAGAGAGCTTAGTGAGGCCAACATCATGATGGGATTAGCCGGCAAAAAAATTCTTCTTGGCGTGAGCGGCGGTATTGCTGCTTATAAAGCACCTGAGCTGGTGCGCCGCCTGCGCGATCGCGGTGCTGATGTCCGCGTGATGATGACAGAGGGGGCGAAAGCATTTATTACTCCGCTCAGCCTGCAGGCTGTCTCCGGCTATCCGGTATTTGACGATCTGCTTGATCCGGCAGCGGAGGCGGCGATGGGTCATATTGAACTGGCAAAATGGGCCGACCTTATTGTGCTGGCACCGGCCACTGCTGACCTGATTGCCCGTATTACTGCCGGTATGGCAAACGATCTGGTGACGACCGCCGTGTTAGCGACGGCCTCACCCGTGGCAGTGGTGCCCGCTATGAATCAGCAGATGTATCGTGCGGCGGTGACCCAGCATAACCTGCAGAGCCTGCAGGCGCGTGGCGTGCTGATTTGGGGACCGGACAGCGGCAGCCAGGCCTGCGGCGATGTCGGGCCGGGCCGGATGCTCGACCCGCTGGTGATTGTTGACCATGCGGTACAGTGGGCTACGCCCGTCAACGATCTGCAACATCTCAACATTATGATTACCGCCGGCCCTACCCGTGAGGCGCTGGACCCGGTGCGCTACATCACTAACCACAGCTCCGGCAAAATGGGCTTTGCTATTGCCGCCGCCGCCGCCAGACGCGGTGCACAGGTCACGCTGGTCAGCGGCCCGGTCACCCTGTCTGCGCCAGCGGGTGTGCGGCGAATTGATGTGACCAGCGCGCTGGAGATGCAGGCCGCCGTCATGAGTGAGATAGATAAACAACATATTTTCATTGCAAGCGCAGCCGTGGCAGACTACCGGGCAGCCGATATTGCGGCCGATAAAATCAAGAAACAGGGCGGCGATGATAACGTCACGCTGAACCTGGTAAAGAATCCCGATATTGTTGCCGGCGTCGCTGCACTTCAGGAAAACCGGCCATTCGTCGTTGGATTTGCTGCTGAAACACAGAATGTGGAAGAATACGCCCGGCAAAAACGGGTGCGCAAGAATCTGGATCTGATCTGCGCTAACGACGTCGCTAAAGCCGGACAGGGGTTTAATAGCGACACCAATGCTCTTCACCTTTTTTGGCAGGATGGAGAAAAACGCTTACCGCTCAGCGATAAGTCTCTCCTTGGCCAACAATTAATAGACGAGATTGTCAGCCGTTATGATGAAAAAAATAGACGTTAAAATTCTGGATCCGCGCGTCGGCAAAGAGTTTCCACTGCCGACCTACGCGACTTCAGGTTCCGCTGGGTTAGATTTACGCGCCTGCATTGATGATGTTCTCGACATCGCACCAGGCATCACAACGCTGGTTCCGACCGGCCTGGCGATTCATATTGCCGACCCCGACCTGGCCGCTGTGATCCTGCCGCGCTCAGGCCTTGGCCATAAACATGGCATCGTGCTGGGCAACCTGGTGGGTCTGATTGACTCCGACTATCAGGGACAGCTGATGGTCTCGGTCTGGAATCGCGGCCAGGAAAGCTTCTCGCTGCAACCCGGCGATCGCATGGCACAACTGGTCTTTGTACCGGTGGTGCAGGCGGAATTTAACCTGGTCGAAGATTTCGACGCCAGCCTGCGCGGCGAAGGCGGCTTCGGCCACTCCGGTCGCCAGTAACCCGCATTACCGACTTTCACTTACGCCCGTTATTTTTTCCTCATCGCCACAGGACGCGTTCCTGTGGCAGATGCGTAGGTGTTGCCTGTTTTTAGGTGAATTTCAGGGGTCTTTAAGGTCATGGCAGAAAAAAAAGTCGCGAAGCGGAATCGTCGCGAAGAGATTTTGCAGGCGCTGGCGCAGATGCTGGAGTCGGGTGATGGCAGTCAGCGCATTACCACAGCCAAACTGGCAGCCACGGTGGGCGTTTCCGAAGCGGCGCTGTATCGTCACTTCCCGAGTAAAACACGAATGTTCGATAGCCTGATTGAGTTTATCGAAGACAGTCTGATTACCCGCATCAATCTGATCCTCAAGGATGAAAAAGAGACCATGACGCGTCTGCGTCTGATCGTGCAACTGATTCTGGGATTTGGTGAGCGTAATCCGGGACTGACGCGCATTCTGACCGGCCATGCATTGATGTTTGAGCAGGACCGACTGCAGGGACGCATCAATCAGCTGTTTGAGCGGATTGAAGTGCAGCTGCGACAGGTGATGCGGGAACGGAAAATGCGCGAGGGCGAAGCCTTTCAGGCTGATGAGGCGCTGCTGGCAAGTCAGTTGCTGGCTTTCTGTGAGGGTTTACTGTCACGGTATGTCCGTTCTGAGTTTCGTTTCAGTCCTACCGCAGACTTTGAGGCTCGCTGGCCGCTGATTGCCGCGCAGCTGGCGTAAAGCGTAAAAGAAGGCGGGCATTGCGCCCGCCTCTGTTAAATCCCGTACGCTTTCTGATAGGCACGTACCTGAGCCAGATGATCGGCCATCTCAGGCTTCTCTTCCAGCCAGGCAATCAGGTCTGCCAGCGTAATAATTGCGGTCACTTTGCAGCCGTAATCACGTTCCACTTCCTGAATCGCCGACATTTCTCCGCGTCCACGCTCCTGACGATCAAGCGAGACCAGCACGCCTGCCAGAGTGGCGTTGTGCGCACCGATAATATCCATCGACTCACGAATCGCGGTGCCTGCGGTGATCACATCGTCCACCAGCATCACTTTGCCCTGCAGCGAACTGCCAACCAGCAGGCCACCTTCGCCGTGATCTTTCGCTTCTTTACGGTTAAAGCAGTAAGGCACATCGCGGTCATGATGATCCGCCAGCGCCACCGCCGTGGTGGTGGCAATCGGAATGCCTTTATAGGCCGGGCCGAACAGCAGATCAAAATCAACAGCGCCATCCACCAGCGCCTGCGCGTAGAAGCGTCCCAGCAGCGCTAAATCCCGTCCGCTGTTAAACAGACCAGCATTAAAGAAATAGGGGCTTTTACGCCCGGACTTCAAAGTGAACTCACCGAACTTCAGCACCTGCTTGTTCAGGGCAAATTCAATAAACTGACGCTGCCAGGCTTTCATTTCTCACTCCTCAAATAAAGAAAAGGCGACTCTGAGGTCGCCTGTTACATCAATTTTCCAGCGCTGCTTTCTGCGCCTGAATTAATTCCTCAATTCCGCCCCGAGCCAGCGCCAGTAGCGTCAGCAACTCTTCATGGCTGAACGGTTCGCCTTCGGCAGTGCCCTGCACCTCGATCATGCGGCCATCTTCCAGCATCACGACGTTCATGTCGGTTTCTGCGGCTGAGTCTTCAACATACTCCAGATCGCACAGCGCTTCGCCTTTGACGATGCCCACTGAAATCGCCGCGACCATGCCCTTCATCGGGTTCGCTTTCAGTTTACCGCTGGCCACCAGCTTGTTCAGCGCATCAGCCAGCGCCACGCAGGCTCCGGTGATTGATGCGGTGCGAGTGCCGCCATCGGCCTGAATTACGTCACAGTCGAGCGTAATGGTAAATTCACCCAGCGCTTTAAGATCAACCGCGGCGCGCAGTGAACGGGCGATCAGACGCTGAATCTCCAGCGTACGTCCGCCCTGCTTGCCTTTTGCAGCTTCACGCGCCATACGGCTGTGGGTCGAACGCGGCAGCATGCCATATTCGGCCGTTACCCAACCCTGGCCCTGGCCTTTGAGGAAACGCGGAACCCCTTCGTCTACCGAGGCAGTGCAAAGCACTTTCGTTTCGCCGAATTCCACCAGAACGGAACCCTCTGCGTGTTTGGTGTAATTGCGGGTCAATGTGACTGGACGCACCTGTTGTGCGCTACGGCCTGCTGGACGCATGGGTATTCTCCGGCTTGCTAATGATTGGCTGCGCATTATACGGACTTCCTTGTCCGCTGTCTCTTACGCTGGTCTGACGCAGGCATCAGATGAAATTCCCCGCCAGCTGTGGCTAAATGCGCGTTCCTTTCTCTCTGATAAAAAAGACATATGGCCGCCATTCTTCATTTCCTGCTGGCGCTGGTGGTGATCTTCGCCCTTGCGCTGCTGGTCAGTCATGACCGTAAACAGATTCGCCTGCGCTTTATTATTCAACTGATTGTGGTGGAAGCCGCGCTGGGTTGGTTCTTCCTTCACTCTGCCGGGGGTCTGGCGCTGGTCGGCTCGTTCGCCGGTTTCTTTGAGACGCTGCTGGGTTTTGCCGCACAGGGCACGGAGTTCGTGTTTGGCGGAATGAGCAAACAGGGGCTGGCATTTATCTTCCTTGGCGTGCTCTGCCCGATTGTCTTTATTTCGGCACTGATCGGCATATTGCAGCACTGGCGCATCCTGCCGCTGCTGATCCGTATTTTCGGGACGCTGCTGTCGAAGATTAACGGCATGGGCAAGCTGGAGTCGTTCAACGCCGTCAGCACGCTGATTCTTGGGCAGTCGGAAAACTTCATCGCTTATAAAGGGATTCTGGGTGATATCCCGCCACGTCGGCTCTACACCATGGCGGCGACCGCGATGTCTACCGTTTCGCTGTCGATTGTCGGTGCTTATATGTCGATGATCGAACCGAAGTATGTGGTTGCGGCACTGCTGCTTAACATGTTCAGCACCTTTATTATCCTGTCGATCATCAACCCGATGAAAAGCCAGGATGAGCAGCCTATCGCGCTGGATAAACTGCATGAAGAGCAGAGCTTCTTTGAGATGCTGGGTGAGTACATCCTGGCAGGCTTCAAAGTCGCGATGATTATTCTGGCCATGCTGATTGGCTTTATTGCCCTGATTGCTGCCGTCAACGCGCTGTTTGCGGCGGTGTTCGGCTACAGCTTCCAGCAACTGCTCGGCTACCTGTTCTATCCTCTGGCCTGGCTGATTGGCATTCCCAAAGCCGATGCCCTGCAGGCGGCCAGCATCATGGCAACCAAACTGGTGGCGAATGAGTTTGTGGCGATGATTGAACTGCAGAAAGTCGCGGCAGGCATGAGTGCGCGTGGACTGGGTATTCTGTCGGTGTTCCTGGTCTCGTTCGCTAACTTTGCCTCTATCGGCATTGTGGCAGGCGCAATAAAAGGCCTGAATGAGAAACAGGGAAATGTGGTTTCCCGTTTTGGCTGGAAGCTGGTCTATGGCTCCACGCTGGTCAGTCTGCTCTCCGCAGCCTTTGCTGGTCTGTTTATCTGATTATTCAACGGGCGGCAGTTCTGCCGCCCGCTTTCGCCTTAGAATCCGACGCAGACGGGTGCATCCACCCGCATAACCGACTCCTGACCAAACCGTTTTTTATAGAGGCTACGTAACGCCTCAATATCAACGTTGGTGGCGGGGTCGATCCCGTGGATCAGCATCAACGCCTTACTGTTCTCCCGTGCCAGCTGACCGTTCTCGCCCAGCCATTGCCCTTTGGCATCATAGACCGACAGGCCCGCTTTAAACCGTGGCGTGACCTCATTATCCACGAAGTTCATCCAGTCGAGTGAACTCACCCTGCCGCCATCAGGCTTGCTCAGTCCAAACCACAACGTGGTCTGCATCATCATGTCGCCACCCGCACAGATAGGTTGCGGTTTAGTGGGCGGCGAGTGGCGTGCCTGGCAACCTGCCAGCAGCAGAGCCATCACAACAGGAAGGGCAATAACGCGAGACATAGATCAGTCATCCTCACAAAGGGTCAATGGTCATCATAAGTGGCTGTCGCTGAAAGCGGAAATGGTTCGTTATTTTCCTGTGCGACGCTTATGCCTGTTATGCCGTGGCTCGCCTCGCTATACTTCACCCATCTTTCCGCAAATGAGTACCGCTTATGATCCGCAGTATGACCGCTTATGCCCGCAGCGAAGCCAAAGGCGAATGGGGCAGCGCCGCCTGGGAGCTGCGTTCCGTGAACCAGCGTTATCTGGAAACCTACATCCGCCTGCCGGAACAGTTTCGTGGGCTGGAGCCGGTTATCCGCGAGCGCATTCGCCAGCGTCTGACGCGCGGTAAAATTGAGTGCAACCTCCGTTATGATGCCGATCCCAGCGCACAGGGCGAACTGATGCTCAACGAAACGCTGGCGAAACAGCTGGTGCAGGCTGCCAACTGGGTAAAAATGCAGAGCGACGAAGGCGCGATTAATCCGCTGGATATTCTGCGCTGGCCGGGTGTGATGTCTGCGCAGGAACAGGATCTGGATGCCATCAACACCCAGTTGTTGCAGGCACTGGATGGTGCGCTTGATGACTTTATTGCGGCACGCGAAAGCGAAGGTACCGCCCTGAAAGCGATGATTGAGCAGCGTCTGGAAGGCGTCTCGCAGGAAGTCAGCAAAGTGCGCGCGCAGATGCCTGAGGTGATCAAATGGCAGCGTGAGCGGCTGGTCGCCAAACTGGAAGATGCTGAAGTCCAGCTGGAAAACAATCGCCTTGAGCAGGAACTGGTGATGATGGCGCAGCGTGTTGACGTTTCTGAAGAGCTGGATCGTCTGGATGCGCACGTTAAAGAGACTTACAACATCCTGAAAAAGAAAGAAGCAGTTGGCCGCCGTCTCGACTTTATGATGCAGGAGTTCAATCGTGAGTCGAACACGCTGGCTTCGAAGTCGATCAACGCTGAAATCACCACGTCAGCTATTGAACTGAAGGTGCTGATTGAGCAGATGCGCGAGCAGATTCAGAATATCGAGTAATTTCCACTCAACAAAGCGCTCGCAGTAGCGCTTTGTTCCCCTGTCAGGCGCTGTCAGCACTTAAAGAGTTAGCTCCTTCCGTCAATTGATCGCTTTTTCAGCGCGGCCAGCATCAGAATCAGGTAAAGATAAATAAATAATCATTTCCAGACTGTTCCTGAAACGGCCTCACTTACAATTAAAGCTGCTTTCAGACTTAGATTAAACAGTTGAAAAATAATGATTTTATATGATTAATGTACTTTTATAGCCGGTATTAACTCCTCTCCATGAAACAGGTCAATCCTGTAGATGCCGGAGTTTCCCTTTCTTTGAAGGCACTTTTTGATAAAATGTTGGTCGAAATCAGTACAGCTGTACCGCCTTAAGACTCATGGAAGTGCTCTTTGTGCGATGCATCCCTCTATCCCATGAAGGTTGTTAATGAAAAACACCGGAAAATTTAGCAGTTCGCTGCTGCATCCGCGTTATTGGTTTACCTGGTTTGGCCTTGGCGTACTCTGGCTGCTGGTCCAGCTCCCCTATCCTGTTCTTATGCGTCTCGGTGCCGGTGCCGGCAAAATCTCTCGCCATTTCCTGCAGCGCCGCGAGCGTATTACCCGTCGTAACATCGAACTCTGCTTTCCGGGCATCAGCGAAGAAAAAACAGAACATATGATTGCCGGCAATTTTGCGTCGCTCGGGATGGCGCTGGCTGAAACCGGTGTTGCCTGGTTCTGGTCTGACCGTGCGGTAAGACGTCTGTTTAAAGTGTCGGGAATGGAAAACCTGCATGCCGCGCAGAAAGAAAAGCGAGGCGTGATGCTGATTGGTGTGCATTTCATGTCACTGGAGCTGGGCGGTCGCATCAGCGGACTCTGTCAGCCAATGATGGCGATGTATCGCCCACACAATAACCAGGCGATGGAGTATGTGCAGACTAAAGGCCGGATGCGCTCAAATAAAGCGATGATCGACCGTCGTGATCTACGCGGTATGGTTAATGCCCTGAAACAGGGTGAATCGGTCTGGTTTGCGCCTGACCAGGATTACGGCCCTAAAGGCAGCACCTTTGCGCCGCTGTTTGCGGTGGAAAAAGCCGCCACGACTAACGGGACTTTTGTTCTGTCGCGTCTGGCGAAGCCAGCGATGGTGCCGATTATGCTGATTCGTAATCCAGGAAATGATGGCTACCATTTGATCATCGAACCGATGCTGGAAAATTATCCTCATACGGACGAGGCTGCTGCTGCAGCTTATATGAACAAAGTGATCGAAAATCAGATCCTTCGCGCACCCGAACAGTACCTTTGGTTGCATCGTCGCTTCAAAACCCGGCCACCGGGTGAAAAGTCGCTCTACGTCTGAGTTAACTGATAAAGCAGGCCTCGTGCCTGCTTTGTTGTTTTAATCCGCTGAACGACATCTGCTTTACGTCCACTCTCTCATCCCCGTTTGCTGTGCTCTCATACTGCCTCTGCCGTTATAGCTACCTCTACAGTTTCTGCTGTTCAGCACACCTGTCTGCTTCCGGCAGGCTGGTATCAAAGAGATAATTAAGGAATGATGAATCCCCTTACCTCGTCAATGCCGGACAATCTTATGGATATCAACGATACACAGCAGTGGCAGCGTCCGCTGATTGATGATCGCCTTACGCCCTATATTGAAGTGGATGCAGAGCGCCTGGAGCAGAACCTGCAGCATATGCAGCGCAAAGCCAGTGCGGCAGGCGTCGCGTTGCGACCCCATATCAAAACGCATAAAAGCGTCTGGATTGCGCAGCGTCAGATCGCGTCCGGTGCACAGGGTGTTACCGTCTCTAAGCCCAGCGAAGGCATCAGCTTTATTCAGGGCGGTGTTCGTGATCTGCTATTAGCCTACCCGATTGTGCAACCGCAAAGCGTGGCTGAATTGCTGCGCCACGCCGTGCTTCATCAGGCAAAGCTCACCCTGATTGCGGACAGGCTGCAGGGCGTGGCGGCTATTGCTGATGCCTGCCAGCAGCAACCGGAATGCGACCCGGCGGTAGCGATTAAGGTTGATGTTGGATTACATCGGATAGGTGTCAATCCTGATACAGATGAAGCGG
Organism: Pantoea sp. EKM10T; assembly: GCF_011800685.1. NCBI lineage: Bacteria > Pseudomonadati > Pseudomonadota > Gammaproteobacteria > Enterobacterales > Erwiniaceae > Pantoea > Pantoea sp. EKM10T. The sequence goes on along the minus strand of NZ_JAALEU010000012.1, from coordinate 34,704 downwards.
TGCTGATTGCTCAGGCGCTGCAGGACAAAGGGTTACGCTTTGCCGGATTAGTGTCACATGCTGGCCACGCTTATGGTGCCGGTAATGCCGCGGCCATTGCGGATGTCGCCCGGCAGGAAACGGCATTGATGCAGCGAGTACAGGCAAAACTGCAGGCGGCTGGTTTTACCGACTGCCCTCTCTCTGTAGGTTCAACGCCTACGGCGCTGGCAGCAGAGATTGCACCCTGCATGAATGAAATCCGGCCAGGAAACTATGCACTACTGGACCTTACCGCCTGCCGTCTCGGATTAAGTCACGTCGATCAGCTGGCAATGAGCGTCATTACCCGTGTCGTGGCGGTGAACGATCATTTCGCGATTGTGGATGCCGGGTCAAAAATGCTGAGTTCGGATAAAGGGCCACACGGCACCAATGCCAGCGGCTTTGGTGTGGCAGCCGACGAAGCGGGTCAGACTTATGAAGTGACAAAATTATCTGAGGAGCACGGTTTTCTGCTTTATCAGGATCGCCGCCCTGAAGTCGGCACGTTGCTGCGTATTTTCCCTAATCACAGTTGTGCCGTGATGGCGCAGTCGGACGGCTTTGTTCTGCGGCACGCTAACGGCCATAGCGAAGATCATGTGGTTTCTGCGCGCGGCAATTTCATCTGAGTCAGTGGCAGACAGCCTCATCAGTTGTCTGCCATTTGTACGAAACCCTTTCAACACCACACTTCTGCTGTTACAACGTTTTAACAAGCCTGACCCCATGCTTTAATGCCTTTTTAGCTTATTCACCGGAGGTTACATGCTCTCCTCTCGCACTCTGAGCCTGACGATTCCACGTCACTGGTTAGATCTTTATGAAACCATCTGGAAGCCAGAATTTTTCCCAAAGTGGGCTTCCGGGCTGACGCACAGCGCGTTAGAACCCGATGGCAATCGCTGGCGTGCTAAAGGCCCCCAGGGCAATGTGAAGATCCGGTTCTCGCCACATAATCCGTTTGGGGTAATGGATCACTGGATTGATAGCGGCTCAGGAAAGGAGATCTACGTACCGATGCGCGTGATAGCAAACGAACAGGGCGCCGAGGTGATGGTAACGGTTTATCGCCAGCCATTTACTTCAGATGAGAAATTTAAGCAGGATATTGAATGGGTTAGCAACGATCTTGAGAAACTCAACCAGCTTCTTACACAATAAATCAATGACTTAGCGCGCCTTTTTCTCTGCATTTATCACTGGCCGCTAATGAAAAAAATAGAAAAACTTTCGACGATAAAGCATAAAGCGCTTATCTGATTACTCATCATCCTTACGCATTTATCACCAACCCTGCTTAAGCATCGTTGCCAGGAAAAATCCTGGCAAAATCCTCTGAAAGGCAGGCGACCCCCTCTGATTTCGGGCCTCCTGGTTTGCCGCACAAACAATTTCTGAATGACCCATACATTAATCATTAACAATCGTTTATTAGCAATCTGCTGAGGGTTTAATATTTATCATGCATAAAGTGAAACCATTTATTTCTGCGGTCGCGTAATCAGACTTTTCTTATGGTGTTAAATTAAATAAAACAATGTATAAATCATTCCACACACAGCAATACCCATAATGATAAAGCAGGAAAAAAGTCATGGACCGCTCAGCGTATCCTTTGTTATCTGAAAAAGAATGCGTTGAGATTGCCGCAAGGATGCTGGCAGGAGAATATAAAACTACAACAGGATTTATTCGTGATCTGGCGGAATTCTTATTCGCTGCAGGGAATTCCGCCATGACACGAAACAGCGATTTTACCAGGGATATCTTTTTTATCCAGGCATCATTTGATTGAACCCATAATAACATGGCAAGCCTGTAAAGCGTTTTCAGGACTTCGGCCGGAAAAATTGCACTAACTAACGGTGTTACAGCAACCTCTCCTTGCCGTTACACAACTATTTAATTCTCACAGAGTCGATGGACTCTAACGAGTATATTATGGCAATACGTGAAAGCAGTCTGAATGGCGCAAAATGGTCTCTGCTCTCTTCAATCAAAATTATTGGCATCGGCGTATTACAACTCTCGTTGCTGGCGCAGATTCTGCAGGCGAATGAGCTCAATCTGCTGGCGATCGCCGTGATAGCTTTACTGGCTATCGATACTCTGGCCGATCGGGGCTTCTCAAATACGCTGATCCGCCGCTCGATTCTCTCTATCAATGACCTCTCCACGATCTACTGGGGTAATATGTTGATGGGGGTCGCGGTGTTTGGTCTGTTATTTACTGGCAGCCATCTGCTGACCAGCCTTTTTGATCAGCCTGAACTGGCATTAATGCTGCAGATGGTCTCAGTGGTGTTTATTATCATCCCACAGGGTCAGCATTACCGTGCGATATTACAGCGCGAAAAACAATATACCCGTATCGCTTTTGCTGAAACCTCCTCGGTATTAGCCGGACTTGCCGTCACCTTATTTACCGTCTGGCTGACCCCTTCAGTATTGTGTGCGATCTGGGGTTACCTGGCGATGGCATCCATTCGTATGCTGATTTACTGCTACTACGGTCGTTCATGGTTCCAGCCGGAATACCGTTTTAGCCTGAATGCATTTTCTAAAATTCGTGCAAGAAACAAATAATAAAATAAGTCTGTATGGTGGGCTCTGAGCATCCGAAACGATGCGTTGGCGTGCTGTTAACCAGCACGCCTTTTCTTTTTATTTAGTCTGTCGCAATATTTACCTGATCGATTCTTTTCCCGCAGCATCCAGCCCTTTTTTATCTCCTGTATAAATGGTTTTCGACCAGCGGCTATCTGGCGATCGTCGTCAGTTCACCGCCCGCCCTGAGTGGGAAAACCCCACACCGGAACGCGCAAACCCTTTGTACGTTGTTTCCTCTCAACTTTTTCAATCACCTGCCGCAGTCCCTTCGCAAAAAAGTCTTTCTATGATGACGCCAGCGCTGGCTGGTATAAACTGCGCTCATCCCGGACGCCGATCGCCAGAAAATCTTCGGCGCCGTCTCTCAAGCAATGCCGTAGTCTTGCCGCCGTCTTACTGGAGTCTGCTATGTTACTGACCGTTCTCTACATTATTGGTATTACTGCTGAAGCCATGACGGGTGCGCTGGCGGCGGGGCGTCGCAAAATGGATCTGTTCGGTGTCATCATTATCGCGTCCGTGACCGCCATTGGTGGCGGTTCGGTGCGCGACATCCTGCTGGGTCACTATCCGCTGGGCTGGGTGAAACATCCCGAATACATCATGATTGTTGCAGCAGCGGCGGTAGTGACCACTTTCCTGGCACCTCTGATGACGCATCTGCGCAAAGTGTTTCTGGTGCTCGATGCGTTAGGACTGGTGGTCTTTTCTATTATCGGCGCGCAGGTTGCGCTCGATTCAGGACACGCCATGATTATTGCCGCGATAAGTGCGGTCATTACCGGCGTCTTTGGCGGCGTACTGCGTGACATGTTCTGTAATCGCATTCCGCTGGTGTTTCAGAAGGAACTCTACGCCGGTATCGCTTTCGCCTCTGGCTGGATGTATATCCTGCTGCTGAAAACCACACTGGCGCATGAAGCGGTGATTATCATTACCCTGCTGTTCGGATTCTTCGCCCGTTTACTGGCGCTGCGCTTCCGTCTTGGTTTGCCGATTTTCAACTATCCCCATCCCGAGCATTGAGGATGCGGGAATTCCCTGCTGTCTCAGAAAAGCGATCAGCGCCTGCAGGCGGGCATCATGGAACTGCGCAACCAGGCGCTTTGCCAGCGCCGCACCGACACCCGGTAAAGCTTGCCAGTCCCTGACATCCCGCTGCGTTAAGCTCTCCCACTGCTGATCGGGCAGCGCATTGAGGGCCTTCCGCGGCAGTGAAACACCTAAGGCATCCACCCAGCGACGAAGCGGCTGCTGACGGGTGAGATTAAAACGGTGCCAGAGCTGACCCGCCCGCTCCCGAGAGAGGCCCGTTGCGGCGGCGATCTGTTCCGGTGTTAACGTCAGCCAGCCGAACAGGTGCGTCATACTGCCGGTTTCCAGTAAGTGCAGCCAGGTGCTGCGCTCAACGCCAGGAATATTCAGTACCGTTTTCTGACTGAGCCAGCGTAATTTTGCCAGTAGCTGCTTCTGGCATTCAGCGCTGAAGGTGTAACAACTCAGCGGCGTGTAGCGCGACGCGTCGGGAGGCTGAGGATAGTGCCGCTCTGCCACGCGCCAGATCACCCGCTCCAGCCGGGGAATGCCCTGGCCTGCCAGACTCAGTGTGATGACATCTCCCGCCACGATATCGCTCTCCTGCCAGCGACGCAGCGATCCAACATTGACCCGCCTGACCGTCTTATCATCCAGCTGTACCGGCTGCAGATTAAGTACCGCGGCTATCTTCCCGGTTCGGCCGACTGGAAAACCGACGGAGAGCACTTCAGCGCTGACTTCCGGAGGCTGATATTTCCAGGCAACGGCCCATGTTCCCTCTCCAGGCAGCCAGTTTTTGCCCGCAGGTCGCAGGCTCTGATGAACGACGACACCGTCAGTGACAAAGGGCAGCTCAGCATAAAACCAGCGCTCCCGCCACGCTGCAACCTCCTCTTCGTCTTTAACGCTGTGGCTCCATTTTGCGGCAACGCCCAGTCCCCAGCGGCTGAATTGCTGAAGGCGTTCCGTCATCGTGGCGGGGCCATCTGGCCAGGCCCAGATAAAAATATCGAGCGAGTCCAGCAGAGGAACCCGCTGCTTGCTCATCATGGCGCCTGCTACCTGTGAGCGCGCATTCCTGCCGCCATCAACCGCCTGCTGATGACCGGTCATCGACAGAAACAGCTCACCCTGCAGCACAACCTCTTCAAGTCCGGTCTCGATCTGCAGCGGAATCGCAGGGATCCAGGCGGCTTTAGCCAGCCACTCTTCACCGCGTAATCCATCACCACGACTCAACAGTGAAACCAGTCTGCCGTGGCGATAAACCAGGGAAACGGCAATGCCATCCACTTTCGGCTGCACCCAGAGATCGTGCCGCCCCTGCATCCAGTAAGCCAGGGCCAGCTTGTCGCGCATCTTTTTTACGCCCGTGTGGGCGACCGGATGCAGGTGCTCACCCTCACCCGGCAGTTGCGGTACGTAAGCAGGCTGCGGAGGGTTAAAGCAGTGCTGCCAGTGATTCAGTCGCTGCTGCAGACTGTCATAATCTGCATCAGCCACCGGACTCTGCCCCTGACGATAGTAAGCATCATCCCAATGCTGCAGCTGCTGTTGCAGACGACGGATCTCTTCTGTCGCCCGGGTGGGAGTCCAGACCGGACAAAGGGCGCTATGCGCAGGCCATAGGACGATCCACAGAGCAGCCGCAAACAGCGGCCAGCCGAATCCTTTCATGATCTCTCTCCTGACGTTTTGCAGCATTCAATACCGGTGCTTCAGCGTCAGCCAGAGGTGATGTTCAGCTATGGAAGGAATGCCGTCGCAATCAGGGGATAATTACAGTCGTCCGACAGAGATTTGCGCGAAGATGCGCAAAAGTTGGGTGTTGCCGCTGCGCAAACGCTGCGTGGCGGCGGGAAGCTGTGTATACTGTGCAGGAAATCGACTCCGCTTTTAATCAATTCAAGAAAACCATGGCTCAAGGCACGCTCTATATTGTTTCTGCTCCCAGCGGCGCAGGTAAATCCAGCCTGATTCAGGCGCTGTTAAAGACCCAGCCGTTGTATGATACGCAGGTCTCTGTTTCGCACACGACGCGCGGTATGCGTCCGGGTGAAACCCATGGCGAACATTACTTTTTTGTTGAGAAGCATGAATTTGAGCAGATGATCGCGGAAGAGGCTTTCCTCGAACATGCCAAAGTTTTCGACAACTATTACGGTACCTCGCGCCATGCTATTGAGCAGGTGCTGGCAACCGGCGTTGACGTGTTTCTCGACATCGACTGGCAGGGTGCGCAGCAAATTCGCACCAAAATGCCTGGCGCACGCAGCATCTTTGTTTTGCCGCCTTCGAAAGAAGAGCTCGATCGCCGTCTGCGCGGTCGTGGCCAGGACAGCGAAGAGGTGATCACGCGTCGCATGGCTCAGGCGGTAGCGGAAATGAGCCACTACGCCGAGTATGACTATTTAATTGTGAATGATGATTTCGATCTGGCGCTGTCCGATCTGAAAACCATTATTCGCGCAGAACGTCTGCGTATGGCGCGTCAGAAGGCGCGTCACGATGCTTTAATCAGCAAACTGTTGGCAGTCTGAATACAGTTTCAGTATGATGCGCAGTCATTTCTTCATCTGTGGAGTAGCACACCTATGGCACGCGTAACCGTTCAGGACGCAGTAGAAAAAGTTGGTAATCGTTTTGACCTGGTGTTGGTCGCTGCACGTCGTGCACGTCAGATGCAGGTAGGCGGCAAAGATCCACTGGTTCCGGAAGAGAACGATAAACCTACCGTTATCGCCCTGCGCGAAATCGAAGAAGGTTTGGTCACCAATCAGATTTTAGATGTGCGTGATCGTCAGGAACAGCAAGAGCAGGAAGCCGCTGAGTTACAGGCCGTTACCGCTATCGCTGAAGGTCGTCGTTAACAGCCACCTGCAGGTCGCCCTTGTATCTGTTTGAAAGTCTCAATCAACTGATTGAAAAATACTTGCCAGAGGAGCAGATCAAGCGCCTCCAGCAAGCCTACCTTGTCGCACGTGATGCCCACGAGGGACAGACACGCTCCAGCGGTGAGCCTTATATCACCCACCCGGTTGCCGTGGCCTGTATTCTGGCGGAAATGAAGCTCGACCATGAAACTCTCATGGCCGCGCTGCTGCATGACGTGATCGAAGATACGCCTGCCACTTACCAGGACATGGAACAACTGTTCGGTAAAAGCGTGGCGGAACTGGTCGAAGGCGTTTCCAAGCTGGATAAGCTGAAATTCCGCGACAAGAAAGAAGCGCAGGCAGAGAACTTCCGCAAGATGATTATGGCGATGGTGCAGGATATCCGCGTCATTCTCATCAAGCTGGCTGACCGCACCCACAATATGCGCACTCTCGGCGCATTACGCCCGGACAAACGTCGCCGCATCGCGCTGGAAACGTTAGAGATTTACAGTCCGCTGGCGCACCGCCTGGGTATTCATCATCTTAAAACAGAGCTGGAAGAGCTCGGTTTTGAGGCCCTCTATCCGAACCGTTATCGGGTCATTAAAGAGGTGGTGAAAGCCGCGCGCGGTAATCGTAAAGAGATGATCCAGAAGATTCTTTCTGAGATCGACGGCCGTTTGCAGGAAGCGGGCATTCCCTGCCGCGTCAGCGGGCGTGAAAAGCATCTTTACTCGATTTACCGCAAAATGACGCTGAAAGAGCAGCGTTTTCACTCGATCATGGATATCTATGCCTTTCGCGTCATCGTGAAAGATCTGGATACCTGCTATCGCGTTCTGGGCCAGATGCACAGTTTGTATAAACCGCGTCCGGGCCGCGTCAAAGATTACATCGCCATCCCCAAAGCGAACGGCTATCAATCGCTCCATACCTCAATGATTGGTCCGCACGGCGTGCCGGTCGAAGTACAGATTCGCACCGAGGATATGGATCAGATGGCGGAAATGGGGGTCGCTGCGCACTGGGCTTATAAACAGGCGGGCGAAAGTGGCACCACCGCACAGATTCGTGCTCAGCGCTGGCTGCAAAGCCTGCTGGAGCTGCAACAGAGTGCGGGCAGTTCGTTTGAATTTATTGAAAGCGTGAAGTCCGATCTCTTTCCCGATGAGATCTACGTCTTTACACCTGAAGGCCGTATTGTTGAACTGCCAACCGGTGCGACGCCGGTGGACTTCGCTTATGCGGTCCACACCGATATCGGCCATGCCTGCGTTGGCGCACGCGTTGACCGCCAGCCTTATCCGCTGTCGCAAACCCTGACCAGCGGTCAGACGATTGAGATCATCACCGCGCCAGGCGCCCGTCCTAACGCCGCCTGGCTCAACTTTGTCGTCAGCTCCAAAGCCCGCGCAAAAATTCGTCAGCTGCTGAAAAACCTCAAGCGCGAAGACTCCGTCAATCTGGGTCGCCGCCTGCTCAGCCATGCGCTGGGCGGCAGCCGTAAACTGGCTGAGATCCCGCCTGAGAATATCAGGCAGGAGCTGGATCGTATGAAGCTGACCTCGCTTGACGATCTGCTGGCAGAAATCGGTCTGGGCAATGCGATGAGCGTCGTGGTGGCGAAGAACCTGTTGCAGGCTGACAGCAACGCCATCAGCAGCAACAGCAAGCGCGGTAAACTGCCGATCAAAGGTGCAGATGGCGTGTTGATTACCTTCGCCAAATGCTGCCGTCCGATTCCCGGTGACCCGATTGTTGCCCATGTCAGTCCCGGCAAAGGGCTGGTGGTGCATCATGAATCCTGTCGGAATATTCGCGGCTACCAGAAAGAGCCTGAAAAATTCATGCCGGTCGAGTGGGATAAAGTCACCGAGCAGGAGTTCGTGGCGGAAATCAAAGTCGACATGTTTAACCATCAGGGCGCACTGGCTAACCTGACGGCGGCAATCAACACGGCCGGTTCCAATATTCAGAGCCTGAATACCGAAGAGCGTGATGGCCGCGTTTACAGCGCCTTTATCCGCCTGACCGCACGTGATCGCGTCCATCTGGCGAATATCATGCGTAAAATTCGCGTGATGCCGGATGTGATTAAAGTCCATCGTAACCGTAATTAGGCATGAACGATCAACGATTTGCCCGGATTCAGGCGATGCTGGCACTGCGCCAGCACGATCTCACGGTCTGTATGGAGCAGGTGCATAAGCCGCACAATGTTTCCGCAGTGATCCGCACGGCGGACGCCGTCGGCATCCACGAAGTGCATGCCGTCTGGCCGAGCCAGCGGATGCGCACTCAGGCTTCCGCATCTGCCGGAAGCAACAGTTGGGTGAAAGTGGTCACCCATCCCACCATCGGCGATGCTGTAAAAAAGCTCAAACAACAGAAGATGCAGGTTTTAGCGACCCATCTCTCTGCCGATGCCGTGGATTTCCGTGAGATCGATTATACCCTTCCGACCTGCATCCTGATGGGCCAGGAAAAAACCGGCATCACCGAAGAAGCGCTGGCGCTGGCCGATCGGCAGATTGTGATTCCGATGGTGGGTATGGTGCAGTCGCTGAATGTCTCGGTCGCCTGCGCGCTGATCCTGTATGAAGCACAGCGGCAGCGGCAGAACGCGGGTCTGTACCTGCGCGACTACAGCCTGCTGGACGAAGATGAGCAGCAACGTCTGTTGTTCGAAGGCGGATTCCCGGTACTGGCGCGGGTCGCAAAACAGAAAGGTTTACCCTATCCGCGCATCAATGCGCAGGGCGAAGTCGACGCCGATCCCAGCTGGTGGGCAACCATGCAATCGACCGGTAAAAGAAGATGAAAGGCCGTCTGCTGGATGCCATACCGCTCAGTACCCTGACCGGCGTCGGTGCCAGCCAGGCGGCAAAGCTGGCCAAAATTGACCTGCATACCATTCAGGATCTCCTGCTTCATCTCCCGCTACGCTACGAAGATCGTACCCAACTTTATGCCATTGATGATCTGCTGCCCGGTATCTGGGCCACAGTAGAAGGCGAAGTGCTGCACACAGATATCACCTTTGGTCGCCGCCGGATGATGGTGTGCCAGATTAGCGATGGCAGCGGCGTACTGACGATGCGCTTCTTTAATTTCAATGCCGGGATGAAGAACAACCTGTCGCCGGGCCGGCGCGTCACCGCGTATGGTGAAATTAAACGCGGTCAGCGTGGCGCTGAGATTATCCATCCCGAATACCGGATCCAGGGCGAACAGAGCAATGTGACGCTGGAAGAGACCTTAACGCCGGTTTATCCCACCACCGAAGGTATTCGGCAGGCCACGCTGCGTAATCTCACCGATCAGGCACTGACGCTGCTGGAGAGCTGCCCGATTGCCGAACTGCTGCCGCAGGAACTGAGCGGCGGTTTAATCAGCCTGCCAGATGCGCTCCGCACGCTGCATCGTCCCCCACCCGATCTAAAACTCAGCGAGCTGGAGAGTGGTCGTCATCCGGCACAACGCAGATTGATTCTGGAAGAGCTGCTGGCGCACAACCTCAGCATGCTGGCGGTACGCGCCGGTGCTCAGCGCTATTACGCTTTACCGATGCTTCCCCGGCACAACCTTAGCGACCAGCTGCTGGCTGCGCTGCCCTTTTCACCGACCAATGCGCAGAAACGCGTGGTGGCGGAGATAGAGAAAGATCTGGCAAATGACTTTCCGATGATGCGGCTGGTGCAGGGTGACGTCGGCTCGGGTAAGACACTGGTCGCCGCCCTCTCTGCGCTGAACGTGATCGCACATGGTAAGCAGGTTGCTCTGATGGCGCCGACCGAACTGCTGGCTGAACAGCACGCCAGTAACTTCCGCCAGTGGTTTGCGCCGCTGGGCATTGAAGTGGGCTGGCTGGCCGGAAAACAGAAAGGCAAAGCCCGCCAGGCACAGCAGGAAGCGATAGCCAGCGGTCAGGTGGCGATGGTGGTGGGCACACATGCCCTGTTTCAGGAGCAGGTGCAGTTCAACGGTCTGGCACTGGTCATTATTGATGAGCAGCACCGGTTCGGCGTCCACCAGCGACTGGCGCTGTGGGAGAAAGGTGAGGAGCAGGGCTTCCATCCGCATCAGCTGATCATGACCGCCACACCAATTCCGCGCACCCTGGCGATGACCGCGTATGCCGATCTCGATACCTCAACCATCGATGAGCTGCCGCCAGGACGTACACCGGTGACCACCGTGGCTATCCCCGATACCCGACGCGATGAGATTGTGGCGCGGGTTGAGCATGCCTGCCGCGAAGGGCGTCAGGCCTACTGGGTCTGCACCCTGATTGAAGAGTCAGAATTGCTGGAAGCACAGGCGGCAGAAGCCAGCTGGGAATCCCTGAAAACGGCGCTGCCCGACTTAAACATCGGGCTGGTGCATGGCCGTATGAAGCCTGCGGAAAAACAGGCGGTGATGCAGGCGTTTAAAGCGAATGAACTGCAGCTGCTGGTGGCGACGACCGTAATTGAGGTTGGCGTGGACGTGCCGAATGCCAGCCTGATGATCATCGAAAACCCGGAGCGGTTAGGGCTGGCGCAGTTGCATCAGCTGCGGGGCCGTGTGGGCCGTGGTGCCGTGGCATCACACTGTGTACTGCTCTACAAAGCGCCGCTGAGCAAGACGGCGCAGAAGCGTTTACAGGTGCTGCGCGACAGCAATGACGGCTTCGTCATTGCCCAGTTCGATCTGGAGATTCGCGGGCCGGGTGAACTGCTGGGCACGCGTCAGACCGGCAATGCCGAATTTAAAGTGGCCGACCTGCTGCGCGATGCGGCGATGGTGCCCGAAGTTCAGCGTGTGGCGCGCCACATCCACCAGCACTATCCCGAGCAGGCCAGCGCATTGATTGAACGCTGGCTGCCAGAGAACACCCGTTATACCAACGTCTGAATGATCCCCATCTGATTCGGCTTTTTTATCCCTGTCGGGCAAACGATTGCTTTTAGCCTGCGGATGATTACAATCGCCACATTATTTTTTGGGAAGAACAGAAGATGTCCACTAATCCGCAGCCAGAACAGCCTTCCGCCACGCAAAGCGAACTGATTTATCGTCTTGAAGATCGTCCTCCCCTGCCACAAACGCTGTTTGCCGCCGGTCAGCATCTGCTGGCGATGTTTGTCGCGGTCATTACCCCCGCGATTCTGATTTGTCAGGCGTTAGGGCTGCCCGCAGAGGATACCCGGCACGTGATCAGCATGTCGCTGTTTGCATCGGGTGTGGCATCACTGCTGCAAATCAAAACATGGGGACCGGTGGGTTCGGGCCTGCTGTCGATTCAGGGCACCAGCTTCAACTTCGTTACGCCCTTGATTATGGGCGGCATGGCGCTAAAAAATGGCGGCGCTGACGTGCCCACCATGATGGCGGCGCTGTTTGGTACGCTGATGGTCGCCTCCTGTACCGAAATGGTGCTGTCACGCGTATTGCACCTGGCGCGCCGGATCATCACGCCGCTGGTTTCCGGTATCGTGGTGATGATTATCGGCCTGTCGCTGATTCAGGTGGGGCTGACCTCCATTGGCGGCGGTTTCAGCGCGATTAACGACCATACTTTTGGTGCGCCGAAAAATCTGATGCTGGCAGGGGCTGTGCTGCTGGTGATCGTGCTACTTAACCGGCAGAAGAACCCCTACCTGCGCGTTGCCTCCCTGGTCATTGCCATGGCGGTAGGCTATCTGCTGGCCTGGGCGATGGGCATGCTGCCTGCCGCCGGCATCCCCACCGATCAGCCGCTAATCGTGGTGCCGACCCCGCTCTATTACGGGCTGGGCTTCGACTGGAATCTGCTCATCCCGCTGATGCTGGTGTTTATGGTGACCTCTCTGGAGACCATCGGCGATATCACCGCTACCTCGGATGTGTCAGAGCAGCCGGTCAGCGGACCCCTCTATATGAAACGCCTGAAAGGCGGCGTGCTGGCGAATGGCCTCAACTCCTTTGTCTCCGCGCTGTTTAATACTTTCCCGAACTCCTGCTTCGGTCAGAACAATGGCGTCATCCAGTTAACCGGTGTTGCCAGCCGCTACGTCGGCTTTGTTGTCGCGCTGATGCTGATTGTGCTGGGGCTGTTCCCGGCGGTCAGCGGACTGGTGCAGATGATCCCTGAACCGGTACTCGGCGGCGCCACCATTGTGATGTTCGGCACTATCGCCGCTTCGGGTGTCCGCATTGTGTCACGCGAGCCGCTTAACCGCCGCGCCATCATGATTATTGCGCTGTCGCTGGCGGTGGGCCTGGGCGTTTCTCAGCAGCCGCTGATCCTGCAGTTTGCGCCTGACTGGCTGAAAACCCTGCTCTCTTCCGGTATTGCGGCGGGCGGTATTACCGCTATCGTACTCAACCTGATTTTTCCGCCAGAGAAGTAAGGCCAGAGGCAGGCTTCGGCCTGCCTGCTAATTATTCGGATTTACATCCAGGCTGTTGAGCTGTAACGGTAATTCAGGCATAACAACCTCTCACCGGATTTAACTCGGGAAGGATGCTATGAAATTTATTGGAAAGTTTTTCCTCACCTTACTTTTGCTGCTGCTTTTCACCCTGGTCGTGATCTATGTTCTGTTGCAGACACAGTGGGGTGCAGGCTGGTTTAGCCGTTGGGTGAGTGACAAAACCGAATGGCATCTCTCCCTGAGTAAAATTGAACACAATTTCTCCTCTCCCTCTCATATCATTCTGGATGACTTCAGCTTTGGTCACGATGGACAGCCTGCAGTTCTGGTGGCGAAACGGGTCGATCTCGGTCTGGCACTGATTCAGTTCAGCGATCCGCTGCATTTCAGCAGCCTTGAGCTGCGAGATGGAGAAGTGAATCTGGCCAATCTGGCGCCAGGCAGCGCGCTACCGATTCAGGCCGATCGCCTGCAACTCAACAATATGCGTATCGACAGCCCCAACAGCGCGTTACCGCTGTTTGCTCAGCAGGTTAATGGCGGCATTCTGCCGTGGAAACCCACTGCCCTTGATATGCTGGGCCGCGATGCCCGCTTCCAGATGAGCGCAGGCAGCATGACACTGAATAATGTGCCGGGTGAAAACGTACTGATCCAGGGCAGTGTCTCCCAGGGTCGGATGCGCTTTGACAATATTGGTGCCGACCTGGCGCGTGGCTCCATGACCGGCAACGGTGAGCGCGATGCCCAGGGCAACTGGAAAATTAATCAGCTGCGCCTGAACGACATCCGTCTGCAGACCACCAGCAGCCTGAAAGATTTCCTGCATAGCCTGCAGGTTGTCCCCTCGATTGCTATTACGCGACTCGACATGACCGATGCCCGCCTGCAGGGGCCTGACTGGGCGGTAACGGATCTGGATCTGACGCTGAGAAACGTTAACTGGCAGGATGATGACTGGCAGAGTAACGATGGTTCGCTGGCGCTGAATGCCAGCAATTTTATCAACGGTGGATTCGAACTAAATGACCCCATCGTTAACCTGGACTTCTCACCGCAGGGCGTGGCACTGACGCAGTTCAGTTCACGCTGGGCAAATGGGGTAATTCGGGCTGACGGTGACTGGTCGCGTAGCGATAAACGCCTGACACTGAAAAACCTGGCGGTGGCGGGACTGGAATACACTCTGCCGCAGGACTGGCGCGATCGCTGGCAGGCGACACTGCCCGCATGGCTGGATAGCGTAGAGGTGACGCGCTTCACCTCTAATCGAAACCTGATTATCGACATCAATCCGGCTTTTCCCTTCCAGCTGACCTCACTGGATGGATCCGGTGAAAACCTGCTGCTGGCGCAGCAGCATCAGTGGGGGATCTGGTCGGGTAAACTCAGCCTGAACGCGGCAGAATCAACCTTTAATCGCACCGACCTGCGTCATCCGTCGATTGCGCTGAGCGCTGACCAGCAGCAGATTCAGGTTACGGAGCTGAGTGCATTCAGTAATAAGGGTCTGCTCGAAGGGACGGCCACCGTAGGCCAGCAGCCAGCCCGTCCGCTGACGCTGCAACTGACAGGTCGTGCTGTACCGGTGAATGTGTTGCAGAACTGGGGATGGCCCGCGTTGCCGTTAACCGGTGACAGTAATATGCAGCTGCAGCTGAACGGTGCATTAACCGCAAATCAGCCGCTGCGCCCGACGGTTAATGGCAGTTTGTCAGTGACAACCGACAGTCAGCAACTGCAGCAGACTATGCAGGCAGGCGAGGTACGTTAACAACAGATCAGGGCCGCTGAAGCGGCCCTGATGATTAGTTGATACGCGCGCCGGACCCCCCCTCTTCCAGCGGCCCGTCAGGATCGGCGGGCAGGACGATATAGACCCCTTCAAACACCGCGCCACACTCATCATTGCCAAAAAGCTCAACTTCGAGCTGCACACGCGCTTTACGTCCGCGCGCCAGGCGGTCGAGATCGCCGCTTAATGAGCCCAGATCGGCAATCGCGCCAGGCCGTCCGCTGATGGGGTGACTGTAGCGAATGTGCGCATCCGCCAGAATAATGGTGCCACCCAGATGACGCTCGCGCAGCAGCAACCAGATCAACCCCCAGCCGGTCAGCGTTGCCAGCGAAAACAGGCTGCCAGCGAACAGCGTCTGGTGTGGATTCTGGTTGCCCGCTTCAGGCATGGTGGTGATAAATTTTTGCCCGGTAAACTGCAGAATACGGACGCCCATCTTTTCGCTGAGCGGGATATGATCATACCAGGCCTGTTGCAGCTGACCGCACCAGTCGGCGCGATGCAGGATATCGTCAAGCGTGACGACCGGTTTGATCATCAGAAAGTGACGAACCGGCGTCGTCTGCGGCGCGGTAATCTCGCCCTGATTGATGTAGCCGAGTTTAGCGAAGAAAGCGACAGCATCTTCGCGGGCGCTGCAGGTTACCCGCTTAGCCCCTTCCTGACGCGCCACGGATTCCAGCGTCATCGCCACCAGGGTACCCAGTCCCTTGCCCTGAACCGAAGGATGAACGGCCATGAAGCGGATAGCGGCCTCATTGTCGGCATTAATATAGAGACGGCCGATGGCGACCGGATTTCCCTGCTCATCAACCACCATCTGATGATGCGCCAGCGCATCCCAGGCGTCACGTTCCGACCCCTGCGGCTGACGCAGAGGTTTACGCAACATCTCCCAGCGGAACTGATAATAGATATCCAGCTCTTCCGCCGTCTGTGGCACGCGAAGGTGATACATGTAATGTTTCTCCCGCTCGGATGTGTGGCCAGTTCCCTGCCGCTCAGCTGACGTTCTCACACCTGTAACCAGAACGTCACAGGACCATCATTCACCAGCGAGACCTGCATATCCGCAGCAAAACGGCCATTAGCCGTGGTGATGCCCTGCTTGCGACAGCAGTCGCTGAAATATTCATACAGCCGCTCGGCTTCAGCGGGCTCGGCGCCACCCGAAAAGGAGGGACGCATCCCTTTTTGGGTATCTGCGGCCAGCGTAAACTGTGACACCACCAGCACGCTTCCGCCCGCCTGGCGAACACTCAGGTTCATTTTGCCCTGCTCATCACTAAAGATGCGATAGCCCAATACGCGTTCTGCGAGACGTTCCGCACGCGCGTTGTCATCGCCCTTTTCCACGCCCAGCAAAACCAGTAAACCGGCATCAATTTCACCGACCACTTCCTGATTGACGCTGACGCTGGCGCGCTGTACGCGTTGAATCAATGCAATCATGTTTCCTCGCGTTGCTCCTCTTTGTGTTGCTGCTTTAACTGCCGATAATCGGCTAACGCAACGGTGATTTCCGCGCCTAACAACACAATACACCAGGTCCAGTAGACCCAGAGAAACAGAATGGGGATCACGGCCAGTACGCCGTAGATCAGCTGATAAGAGGGGAACATAGTAACATAGAGCGCAAAGCCCTTTTTGCCCAGCTCAAACAGCGCACCGGCAACCAGCGCGCCAATCAGCGCATCGCGCGGCGGCACTCGCTGGGTAGGAACGATGCTGTAGAGCAACCAGAAGGCGAGCCACGACAGCAGGAGCGGGAAAATACGCAGCATCTGATCGACCAGGCTGGTGACGCCTGTCGCGTTAATCCAGCGCAGCGACAGCAGATAGGAGCTGATCGCCAGACTGGCACCGGCCAGTAACGGGCCAAGTGTCAGGATCATCCAGTAGACCGCAAAGGAATAGACCATCGGCCGCTTCTTGTTGCTGCGCCAGATGGTGTTTAACGCGGTATCGACGGAATGCATCAGCAGTAAGGCGGTAACGATCAGGCCGACCGCTCCGACCGCCGTCATCCGGTTTACGTTAGCCACAAACTGCTCAAGATAGCGTTGCAGCGTGTTACCTGCAGCCGGCATCAGATTGGTAAAGACAAAGTGCTTCAACTGCACGCTGATATCAGAGAAGACCGGAAACGCCGCAAACAGGGCAAACACCACCGCAATCAGCGGCACCAGCGCCAGCAATGAGACATAAGCCAGATTACCGGCCTGGGTCGTCATGCCATCCTCATCAATGCGTTTCCACAACAGTTTGAGCCACAACCAGAACGCATGCAGCCCGGGACGAAATTTACGTGACATCATGAATTACTGTTGACCTGCAAACCAGTTGGGTACCGTTTTACTGTCAGTAACCAGTACACTTTCAATACCCAGGGCGCGGGCCGCCTCAATATTCTGTGGATTATCGTCAAAAAATACCGCCTGATCGGCAGCCACACCTTCTGCGTCCAGCACATGCTGATAAATCCGGGCTTCCGGTTTACGCATGCCCAGCTCCTGGGAGAGATAGAGCTTGTCGGCTGCCTGCTGCACGTCCGGATACTGTGTTGGCCAGAATTCGCAATGCAGTTTGTTGGTGTTAGAGAGGATCACCACCCGATGGCCCTCCAGCCGCAGCCGGTTCATCAGCGCCAGGATTTCCGGACGCACGTCAACGAATACCGCCTGCCAGCCAGCGGCAAACTGTTCATAGCTCAGCGCGATTTCCAGCTTTTCACACAGCGCCAGCGCGAAATCTTCATCGCTGATCTCGCCACGTTCGTGTTGTTCAAACGCCTCATCCATCTGAAAATGGCTTTGCAGCGAGGCCAGCGGCACACGACTAAGGTCACTCCAGACACCCAGCACGCGGTTAAAGTCGATATCGATAATCACATTGCCCAAATCAAAGATATACAGCATGGTGTGTCTCCTTCTGTTCCCTGGAGTATTCACTCTAGCGGCAAAAGGGCAGGCTGAACAGGCACTCGCGGAGAGAAAAGCGTAAACGGCAGCGGGCAGGTAAAAAGCGCGACATATCCCACAAATAATCGCTGGCCCGGCTGAAGAGGCAGGAATTTCAGGCAAAAAAAAAGCCCCGCAGGCGGGGCTCTTTATCAGTTAAAGGCGCAATTATGCGTCTTTAGGACCACGTGATGCACGTTTACGGTCATTTTCAGTCAGGTGACGTTTACGGATACGCACTGACTGTGGTGTAACTTCTACCAGTTCGTCATCATCGATGAACTCGATCGCCTGCTCAAGGGTCATCTTGATTGGCGGAACCAGCGTCGTGGCTTCATCAGTACCTGAAGCACGCATGTTGGTCAGTTTCTTACCGGTCAGGCAGTTAACTGTCAGGTCGTTAGAACGGCTGTGAATACCGATGATCTGGCCTTCATAGACTTCTGCACCGTGACCCAGGAACAGCTTACCGCGGTCCTGCAGGCTGAACAGTGCAAACGCAACTGCTTTACCCTGACCGTTGGAGATCAGTACGCCGTTCTGACGCTGGCCCACTTCGCCCGCACGAATGTCATCGTAGTGGCTGAAGGTAGAGTAGAGCAGACCGGTACCGGAAGTCATGGTCATGAATTCGTTACGGAAGCCGATCAGGCCACGGCTTGGGATCACGTAGTCGAGACGTACGCGGCCTTTGCCATCCGGATCCATGTTTTTCAGATCGCCCTTACGCTCACCCATGGCTTGCATGACTGAACCCTGGTTGTTCTCTTCGATATCCAGCGTAACGTTCTCGAATGGCTCCTGTTTACGGCCATCGATTTCGCGGAAGATAACTTTCGGACGGGATACCGCCAGTTCGAAACCTTCACGACGCATGTTTTCGATCAGAACTGACAGGTGAAGCTCACCACGACCTGATACGCGGAACGCGTCAGCATCTTCGGTTTCTTCAACGCGCAGTGCCACGTTGTGAACCAGTTCTTTGTTCAGACGCTCAAGGATCTGACGTGACGTCACGTACTTACCTTCTTTACCGCAGAACGGTGAGGTGTTGACGTTAAAGAACATGGTAACTGTTGGCTCATCGACACTCAGTGCTGGCAGCGCCTGCACGTTCTGTGGATCACAGATGGTGTCAGAGATGTTCAGCTCGCCCAGACCGGTGATAGCAATGATATCGCCCGCTTCTGCCAGGTCGCTGTCGATACGCTCAAGACCCAGGTGAGTCAGGACTTTACCGACTTTACCGTTACGGGTTTTGCCTTCGCTATCGATGATAGTGACTTGCTGGTTAGGCTTAACTTTACCGCGCTTGATACGGCCGATGCCGATCACGCCCAGGTAGTTGTTGTAGTCCAGCTGAGAGATTTGCATCTGCAGTGGGGCGTCAGCCTCAACCTGCGGAGGTGCAACGTGGTCGACGATCGCCTGATACAGCGGGGTCATATCGTCAGCCATGTCGGTGTGCTCAAGACCAGCAATACCATTCAGCGCAGAGGCGAAAATGATAGGGAAGTCGAGCTGCTCATCAGTAGCATCCAGGTTAACGAACAGGTCAAAGACCTGATCAACAACCCAATCCGGACGCGCACCAGGGCGGTCTACTTTGTTGATAACCACAATCGGCTTCAGACCATGCGCGAACGCTTTTTTGGTCACGAAGCGGGTTTGCGGCATAGGGCCATCCATCGCATCTACAACCAGCAGCACCGAGTCCACCATGGACATGACGCGCTCAACTTCACCACCGAAGTCGGCGTGTCCCGGGGTATCAACGATGTTGATACGGTAGTCATTCCACTTAATGGCGGTGTTTTTTGCGAGGATGGTAATCCCACGCTCTTTCTCCAAATCATTGGAGTCCATCACGCGCTCTGTTGCTTCGGTACGGGCATCAAAAGTACCGGATTGTTGCAGCAGTTTGTCAACCAGGGTGGTCTTTCCATGGTCAACGTGCGCGATGATGGCGATGTTACGCAAATTTTCGATCACAGCTTTGCCTCAGGCATTAGAAATAGCGCGTTATTGTACACTGATTAAGCGGAAGACTGAACACGATCACACTTTTCACTGAAAGTTTATTGCATGGAGGCCAATTTGCCCTGTTACCGGTGCAGAAAATGCACTAAGTTGGTCTGATGCACCAAAATAGTGCCGTCAGATGACCATTAAGCACCACAGTGGTGCAATAAAACGATCGTGGTGCAGCCGCTTTATGACAAAAAGGTGCACCACAAGGCGATTTAAGCATCATCAAAAAAGTTGGCACAGAATTCGCTTTATCTAAATCAAGCGTAAACGCCAGACAGATGTCGGTTGAAGAGCGTGCCGGAAGAGGTTGGTCAGGGAGTTGTTTTCCCGCAACGTATTCCGGAAACGACGTTTCCTCGCCATGTAGATAATGAAAGACCATTTCCAGGAGAGTTGAGTATGTCCGCTGAACACGTTCTCTCGATGATGAACGAGCATGAAGTTAAGTTTGTTGACCTGCGTTTTACCGATACCAAAGGTAAAGAACAGCACGTTACGATCCCTGCTCACCAGGTTAACGCTGACTTCTTCGAAGAAGGCAAAATGTTCGATGGTTCGTCTATTGGCGGCTGGAAAGGCATTAACGAATCAGACATGGTGCTGATGCCTGACGCCACCACGGCGGTCATGGATCCTTTCTTCGAAGATTCTACGCTGATCATCCGTTGTGACATCCTCGAGCCAGGCACCATGCAGGGCTACGACCGCGATCCACGCTCTATCGCTAAGCGCGCTGAAGATTTCCTGCGCTCTTCCGGCATCGCTGATACCGTACTGTTTGGACCAGAACCAGAATTCTTCCTGTTCGATGACATCCGTTTCGGCTCATCGACGTCCGGTTCACACGTTGCTATCGACGATATCGAAGCGGCATGGAACACCGGTAAAGAGTACGAAGGCGGTAACAAAGGTCACCGTCCAGGTCTGAAAGGCGGCTACTTCCCGGTTCCACCGGTTGACTCATCACAGGACATCCGTTCTGCCATGTGTCTGACCATGGAGCAGATGGGCCTGGTTGTTGAAGCGCATCACCACGAAGTGGCGACCGCGGGTCAGAACGAAGTGGCAACCCGCTTCAATACCATGACCAAAAAAGCGGACGAAATTCAGATTTACAAATATGTGGTTCACAACGTTGCGCATGCTTACGGCAAAACCGCGACCTTTATGCCGAAGCCTATGTTTGGCGACAACGGTTCAGGCATGCACTGCCATATGTCACTCTCCAAAGGTGGCCAGAACCTGTTTGCCGGCGATAAGTACGGCGGCCTGTCTGAAATGGCGCTGTTCTACATCGGCGGTATCATCAAGCACGCTAAAGCGATCAACGCCCTGGCGAACCCGACCACCAACTCTTACAAGCGTCTGGTCCCGGGTTACGAAGCACCGGTTATGCTGGCTTACTCTGCCCGTAACCGTTCAGCCTCAATCCGTATTCCGGTTGTTGCCAGCCCGAAAGCGCGTCGTATCGAAGCGCGCTTCCCGGATCCAGCGGCTAACCCATACCTGGCGTTCACCGCACTGCTGATGGCTGGCCTGGATGGCATCATCAACAAAATCCATCCTGGCGATGCGATGGACAAAAACCTGTATGACCTGCCACCGGAAGAAGAAGCTGAGATTCCAAAAGTTGCAGGCTCTCTGGAAGAAGCGCTGAATGCACTGAACGAAGACCGCGAGTTCCTGACCCGCGGCGGAGTATTCACTGACGAATCGATCGATGCTTACATCGAACTGCGTAAAGCAGAGATGGATCGCGTTCGCATGACGCCACACCCGGTTGAGTTCGAGCTCTACTACAGCGTTTAACTGGTCAGACGTTTTTTGTTGCCGTGGAAACTTTTAGCCCATCTTCGGATGGGCTTTTTTCTCCGCGAATTCACCGTTCATTCGCCCTCTTTTCGGCTTAAAGACTAAAATGCACCTCTTTAGTGCAGAGGAACGTTGTATGGCAACTGGCTCTCTGCCCGATGCAGGGCAGATTCTCAACGCGTTAATCAACAGTATTTTGTTGGTGGATAACGATCTGGTTATTCATTACGCCAACCCGGCGGCGCAGCAATTACTGGCGCAAAGCTCACGCAAATTGTTCGGCACGCCGTTACCGGAATTAACCGGCTACTTTTCGCTGAATATCGAGGTGATGCGCGAGAGTCTTGAGGCTGGCCAGGGATTTACTGACAGTGAGGTCACGCTGGTGGTAGATGGTCGCGCGCACATTATGTCGCTGACCGCCCAGCGGTTACCCGATGGCTTAATCCTGATGGAAATGGCGCCGATGGATAATCAGCGTCGTCTCAGTCAGGAACAGTTACAGCACGCCCAGCAGGTGGCCGCTCGCGATCTGGTTCGCGGCCTGGCCCATGAGATTAAAAATCCGCTGGGAGGATTGCGCGGCGCGGCACAGCTTTTATCCCGCGCCCTGCCCGATCCCTCGCTGAATGAATATACCAAAGTGATTATTGAACAGGCCGACCGGTTGCGGAATCTGGTTGATCGTCTGCTGGGGCCGCAGCAGCCGGGCATGCACATCACGCAGAGCATTCATCAGGTGGCCGAACGGGTGGTCAATCTGGTGTCGATGGAGCTGCCGGAGAATGTCTCGCTGGTACGGGATTATGATCCCAGCCTGCCGGAACTGCCGCACGATCCCGATCAGATTGAACAGGTGCTGCTTAACGTGGTGCGCAATGCGCTTCAGGCGCTGGGCGACGATGGCGGCACCATTATTATCCGCACCCGCACGGCTTTCCAGCTGACGCTGCACGGCACGCGTTATCGCCTGGTGGCACGTATTGATATTGAAGATGATGGCCCCGGCATTCCGGCCCAGCTGCAGGATACGCTGTTTTATCCGATGGTCAGCGGACGCGAAGGCGGTACCGGTTTAGGCCTCTCCATCGCCCGTAGCCTGATTGATCAACATTCAGGAAAAATAGAATTTAACAGTTGGCCGGGACACACCGAATTCTCGGTTTACCTGCCTATTCGCCAGTGAGGTTTCTATGCAACGAGGGATAGTCTGGATCGTCGATGACGATAGCTCCATCCGCTGGGTGCTTGAACGCGCGCTCACTGGAGCCGGTTTGAGCTGTGCGACTTTTGACAGCGCAAGCGAGGTGCTGGATGCCCTCTCAACCAAGACCCCGGACGTTTTACTGTCAGACATTCGCATGCCCGGTATGGATGGCCTGGCGCTGCTGAAACAGATTAAGCAGCGTCATCCGATGCTTCCGGTCATCATAATGACGGCGCATTCTGATCTGGACGCAGCCGTCAGCGCCTATCAGCAGGGTGCCTTTGATTACCTGCCTAAGCCGTTCGATATCGATGAAGCGGTTGCGCTGGTCGAGCGTGCTATCAGCCACTATCAGGAGCAGCAGCAGCCACGTAATCAGCCGGTCAGCGGACCCACCACCGATATCATCGGTGAAGCGCCCGCGATGCAGGATGTGTTCCGCATCATCGGGCGATTATCGCGCTCGTCGATCAGTGTGCTGATCAACGGCGAGTCCGGTACCGGTAAAGAGCTGGTGGCCCATGCGCTGCATCGCCACAGCCCGCGCACCAAAGCGCCCTTTATCGCGCTCAACATGGCGGCGATCCCCAAAGATTTAATTGAATCAGAACTGTTTGGTCACGAAAAAGGCGCCTTTACCGGGGCGAACCAGATCCGTCAGGGCCGTTTTGAGCAGGCGGATGGCGGCACGCTGTTTCTGGATGAGATCGGTGATATGCCGCTGGATGTGCAGACCCGTCTGCTGCGCGTGCTGGCCGATGGCCAGTTCTATCGCGTTGGTGGCTATGCGCCGGTCAAAGTGGATGTGCGTATTATCGCGGCGACCCACCAGAATCTGGAATTACGCGTACAGGAAGGCAAGTTCCGTGAGGATCTGTTTCACCGCCTGAACGTGATTCGTGTGCATCTGCCACCGCTGCGTGAGCGTCGTGAGGATATCCCGCGTCTGGCGCGTTATTTCCTGCAGGTGGCGGCGCGTGAGCTGGGTGTGGAAGCGAAGATTCTGCATCCGGAAACCGAGACAGCGTTAACCCGACTGCACTGGTCAGGTAACGTGCGTCAGCTGGAGAACACCTGTCGCTGGCTGACCGTGATGGCTGCGGGTCAGGAAGTCCTGATTCAGGACCTGCCCGGAGAACTGTTTGAATCCAGTACGCCGGAGAATCCGGTGCAGTCGCTGCCTGACAGCTGGGCAACGCTGCTGGCACAGTGGGCCGATCGCGCTCTGCGTTCCGGTCATCAGAATCTGCTGTCAGAAGCCCAGCCGGAGATGGAGCGCACGCTGCTCACTACTGCGCTGCGTCATACGCAGGGCCACAAACAGGAAGCGGCACGTTTGCTGGGCTGGGGACGAAACACGCTGACGCGCAAGCTCAAAGAGCTGGGCATGGAATAAGCGGTTCAGTTCGGGCTGGTGTAGTCTGCCAGCCCGTTTCTTCAGATAACGCGGGAGAACTGCTGCTGACGCGCTTTCTGACGCAGATAGCGATCAAAGCACATGCAGATATTGCGGATCAGTAACCGGCCAATTCCCGTCACCTCCAGCCCCGTAGCGGTTTGTTCCACCAGCCCATCAGCTATCAACGGCTTCAGCAGCGCCAGGTCCTCAGCAAAATAGTCGCTGAAGCGAATGCCCCATTGCGCTTCTGTCGCGGCAAAATTCAGCGAGAAGTTACAAATCAGCGTTTTTATCACGTCACGACGCAGGCAATCATCGTCGGTTAAGGCGATGCCACGCCACAGGCCATTTCCCTGCTGTTCCACACAATTGTACCAGGTATTAAGGTCTTTCTGGTTCTGCGCATAACTGTCGCCAATCATGCTGATGGCAGAGACGCCAAGCCCCAGCAAATCGCTGTCGCCCTGCGTCGTGTATCCCTGGAAATTGCGATGCAGCTGGCCTTTGCGCTGCGCGATAGCCAGTTCATCCTGCGGCTTCGCAAAGTGATCCATTCCAATGAACTGGTAGCCCTGCTGAGTCAGAGTTGCGATGGTCTGCTGTAAAATATCCAGCTTTTGCTGAGCCGATGGCAGTTCACCCTCTTTGATTTTACGCTGTGCCGCGAACATCGCCGGCAAATGCGCATAGTTAAAGACGCTAAGACGATCCGGGCTCAGCGCCAGTACCCGCTCCAGCGTCCAGGCGAAGCTGGCGGGCGTCTGCAGGGGTAAACCATAGATCAGGTCAATGCTGGTCGAGCTGAACCCCTGTTCACGGGCACGCGCCATCAGCCCGAAAATCATCTCTTCATCCTGTACCCGGTTAACCCGCTCCTGCACCGATTTGTTGAAGTCCTGCACCCCCATGCTCAGCCGGTTGAATCCCAGCGATCGCAGGTGATCAATCACATCCAGCGCAATTTCCCGGGGATCTACTTCGATCGACATTTCGGCATCATCGGCCACACTGAAATGCTGCTTCAGTAAACCCACCAGCCGGGAAATCTGCGCATTGTCGAGGAAGGTTGGCGTACCGCCGCCCCAGTGAAGCTGCGTGACCTGACGCTGACGAAACAGCGGCGCACGCTGAATAATCTCCTGCTCAAGCACATCCAGATAGCGGTCCGCTTTGTGGCGCTGACGCGTCACTATCTTATTGCAGCCGCAGAAGTAGCAGAGACGATGGCAGAAGGGAATATGGACATAGAGCGACAGCGGACGCTCAGGGTAACGCGCCACGGCACGCTGGAAGTCGTTTTCCGCGTACTGCTCGCTGAACTCCAGCGCAGTGGGATAGGAGGTGTAACGCGGGCCGGCATAATTGTACTTTTCAATTAACGCCTGATCCCACTCAATCTGCTGCGATGGCATGCTCACTCCTTCCGGTGACGTCGTCTGAGAGAAGGTCGCGAAGAAGAGGAGATAAAAGGTGAGCGGGATGAGACCCGACGTAAACGTTGCTTCAGACGCGACAGGCGTCGTAGTTTAAACAATAACCACAGCAGATAACATGTCGCCAGCAGCGCGAAAATTGATCCAGGCCAAAACATTGTCGTTTACCTGTTAAGCGCGGCATGCGGGTAACGCATGCCGATCAAATTTGCTTAGTTGCCTTTCAGCAGACGGTACATATCTTCTTCAGCCTGCTCATCTTCGGCATCATCCATCACAATGCCTAACTGCTCCATCAGTTCGTCGATACGATCCAGCGAGGCATCCAGCCAGCCCTGATCTTCAGCCGACAGCGTTTCGCCATTTTCCAGCCGATCCAGCAGCGCATCCAGACGTTCGTCATTTTCCAGCTTCGCCAGCTCTTCTTCTGGTGTCAGACGCACTTTCTTCTCTGCTGCCGGTTTTTCTGCGCTTTTCTTTGGTTTAACGGCGGCGGTTTTTCCTTCAGCGATCAGGGCCACCGGTTTTTTACTCCCGATGCGCGGATCTTTCACGCTGTCCGCCTGACGTCCGCCATTGTTTTCGGACGCAGCCGGATTAGCACGGCTGCCAGATGCATGTCCGCGATGCTTTTTATCACGTTTGCGATCGCGTGCTTCATGGTTGATATCGTCACGCGATTTGCGTTTGGCTTTGACGGCAGGTTTGCCGTTAGCAGCTCGTGCAGGTTGCTTCATAGTATTCGGTCCCGGCTTTTTTTATTCAGTATAGAATTGCGGCGAAATCTAGCAGAAAGTAGACAAAGAAAAAAGGCGACAGCTCAAGCTGTCGCCTTATTTCATACCTTCATAAGAAGGAATCATGTTTTAAATCCTTTTCGGCTCGTAACATCCCGGTTAATCCCGCGCCTGCTCAACTCCTGAGCTATTCCTTATCCCTGTCTGGCCGCATCCCTGACCCTGTTCCATTCCATCGCTCATAACCCTCCTGGTATCCCTGAGCGCATCATCCTGATGTGTGCTGCCGTGCACTGCACACTAATGTAGACCAACTGGTAAAAGCCTCAAGTCAGTGTCAAAAATAGTTAGTTCAAAAAAAGAACGTTTTAAGATAAGGGTTTGAATTACATATTTTTTTATTTTTAGTAATTAAAGTAAAAAGCGAAATAACCCGCACCGTGAATGGCAAATCTCTTACAAAGTTTGTTACCGAGATGCGATTGAGCACTTTCGCGTCATAACGCGTATAATCGCCCGCATTGCCTTAATGCGTTTTCTGGAGTGTCACCTTGTCTGAATTGAATTACCACGTTACCCACTTTGTCATGAGCGCGCCGGATATCCGCCATCTGCCTGCCGATACCGGAATTGAGGTGGCTTTCGCTGGCCGCTCGAACGCGGGAAAATCGAGTGCGCTGAATACGTTAACCAATCAGAAGGGTCTGGCGCGTACCAGTAAAACGCCGGGACGTACGCAGCTGATTAACCTGTTTGAAGTGAAAGAAGGTAAGCGTCTGGTCGACCTGCCCGGTTACGGTTATGCCGAAGTCCCGGAAGAGATGAAGCTGAAGTGGCAGCGCGCGTTAGGTGAATACCTGCAAAAACGTCAGGCGCTGAAAGGACTGGTTATCCTGATGGATATCCGTCATCCGCTGAAAGATCTCGACCGGCAGATGATTCAGTGGTCAGTGGAAAGTGGCATTCCGGTGCTGTTGCTTCTCACTAAAGCAGACAAACTGGCCTCAGGTGCCCGTAAAGCGCAGCTCAATGTCGTGCGTGAAGCCGCACTCGAATTTGTTGGTGATGTGCAGGTAGAGCTCTTCTCATCGCTGAAGAAAATCGGCGTGGATAAGGTTCGTCAGAAGCTGGACAGCTGGTTTAATACGCTTGAACCTGCGGTTGAAGATCAGGACGCGGAAGAGTGAGTGGCAACCTTGTGCCGGTGATGCTGACGGTACAAAAAGCCCAATAAAAAACGCCCCAGTCACAGAATGACTGGGGCGGCTAAATTCAGCCAAATCCGATTACGTGAAGTAAAAGGTCTGAAAGATAGAACATCTTACCTCTGTACCCTACGCGACGAACTTTACCTGATTTTCTGTGCGTGACAAAGGCTTTTTTGTTGCTTACTTACATGAAACAGGACTTTTTTTACCATGCACGTCACAAAAATAGCGTTGCGATGTAGTTTAATGACGAAAAAAGTGTTTAGACCATAAGCAGTTAGAAAAGCGTTTTCTCTCAGTGCCAGCGTTAACCACGCTAAACCGGTCAACTAAACGATTTTCTTATACCTGATTCAGGGCCGGTTCTGTTCTTCAGAACCGACCACACGCATCGAATCAGTGGGCTTCATCCCAGTTGTCACCCACACCGACTTCAACCAGTAAAGGTACGTCGAGTTGCACGCTACCTTCCATCAGCGCACGGATTTTCTGGCTCGCCTCTTCAACCGCCCCGGCTTTGACTTCGAACACCAGTTCATCGTGAACCTGCATGATCATTCTGACGGCATTGTCGTTTTGCTGTTCCAGCCAGGTATCCACGGCAATCATTGCCCGCTTAATGATATCCGCTGCCGTTCCCTGCATCGGCGCATTGATCGCGGCACGTTCAGCGGCTTTCCGGCGAATGGCGTTACCGGATTTAATATCGGGCAGCCACAGCCGACGGCCTTCCAGCGTTTCGACATAGCCTTTACTCGCCGCCAGCTGGCGTGTGTTCTCCATATAGCGCAGGACGCCCGGATAGCGTTCAAAGTAGAGATCCATATACTTTTTCGCTTCACCCGCACCGATATTCAGCTGACGCGACAGGCCAAAGGCGCTCATGCCATAAATCAGACCAAAGTTGATCGCTTTGGCGCTGCGACGCTGTTCGCCGCTGACCTTATCCAGCGCCACGCCAAACACTTCGGATGCCGTCGCGCGGTGGATATCTTCGCCCTGGGCAAAAGCGTCCAGTAATCCTTTGTCCTGAGAGAGATGCGCCATGATACGCAGTTCGATTTGTGAATAGTCTGCCGCCACAATGCGATGGCCTTTGGCCGCTACAAATGCCTGACGGATTCGGCGTCCTTCATCATTACGCACCGGAATGTTTTGCAGATTCGGATCGGCAGAGGATAAGCGTCCGGTTGCGGTGACGGCCTGATGATAAGAGGTATGTACCCTGCCACTGATCGGATTGATCATCAGCGGTAATTTATCCGTATAAGTAGACTTAAGTTTGGATAAGCCGCGATGCTCCAGAATCACTTTGGGTAACGGATAATCAAGTGCCAGCTCGGCTAACACCTCTTCGCTGGTTGAAGGCGCGCCGCCTGGTGTTTTCTTCGTGGGCTTGATGCCCTGTTTTTCAAACAGGATCACCTGAAGCTGCTTGGTGGATGAGAGGTTGAAGGGTTCCCCCGCCAGCTCATGCGCTTTCAACTCAAGCTCAGCCAGTCGGGCCGTCAGCTCTTTCGAATGCTGCGCCAGAATAGACTGATCGATCAGCACACCGTTGCGCTCTATGCGCGAAATCACCGTCAGTAACGGCATCTCAATCTGTTCAAAGACTTTTTTCGGGCCCGCTTCTTTCTCCAGCTCTGGCCACATCTTCAGATGCAACTGCAGGGTCACATCTGCATCTTCGGCAGCGTAATGGGATGCCTGCTCTAACGCGATTTGATTGAACGTCAGCTGATTTTTGCCTTTACCGGCGATCTCCTGGAAGGTCACGGTTTTATGGTTAAGCCAGCGAGCGGCCAGGCTATCCATGTCATGTTTGCCCACCACGCTGTTGAGGATATAGGACTCAAGCATGGTGTCGAATTTGATACCGGCCAGTTCAATGTCGTAGTTTTTCAGCACGCCGCGATCGTATTTCAGGTTCTGGCCAACTTTCCATGCGCTCTCATCTTCCAGCAAGGGCTTGAGCTGTGCCAGAACGGTAGCGCGATCCAGTTGATCAGGCGCATCAAGATAGTCATGGGCAACCGGCAGATAGGCGGCTTCACCGGGCGCCACCGCGAAGCTGATGCCGACGATATTAGCGCTCAGGGTATCCAGCGCGTCGGTCTCCAGATCAAACGCAAAGACTTCGCTGTTTTTCAGCTTCTCCAGCCAGCTATCAAAGAGATCCTGATCCAGAATGGTGACATAACCCTCGGTCGGTAACACGCTGCTGGTTTCAGCCACCGGGGCCGGTTCATCGGCCTGCGCTTTTTGCGCCTGCGTAGTGCTCTTTTTACCCTGCAGCCATTTACCGTCCTGCAGGTCACTCAGCCAGCGTTTGAACTCGTAACGATTGAACAGGGCCTGCAATGCCTCTGTATCGGGCTCAGTGACTGTGAGCTCTTCACAGGGCAGCGCCAGCTCAACGTCTGTCTTAATGGTCGCCAGCTGATAAGAGAGAAACGCCACATCACGATTCTGCTCAAGTTTGGTCGCCATGGTTTTGGCACCACGAAAGCCGAGATCGGCCACTTTGTCCAGATTGTCATAGATCGTCTGCATGCTGCCCAGCCCCTGCAGCAACGCCTGTGCCGTTTTCTCACCGACGCCTGGCACGCCAGGAATGTTATCGGAGCTATCACCCATCATGGCAAGGAAATCGATGATCAATGCGGGTGGAACACCATATTTCTGCTCAACCTCTTCTGGTCCCAGAATGGTGTTGCTCATAGTGTTAATCAGCGTGATGGCGGGCGTGACCAGCTGCGCCATATCTTTGTCGCCGGTGCTGATCAGTACTGAGAGACCCTTTTTCTCCGCTTCCAGCGCCAGCGTACCGATGACATCATCAGCCTCGACGCCGCTCACAGCCAGCAACGGCAGCCCCATTGCCCGCACCATCTCATGCAGCGGCTCAATTTGTGCACGGAGCTCGTCAGGCATCGGGGGACGGTGAGATTTGTAATGCTCAAACAGCTCGTCCCTGAAGGTTTTGCCTTTGGCATCGAACACCACAGCAACGTGACTCGGATTGTATTGCGCCAGCAGGCTTTTCAGCATGTTGAGCACGCCGTACATGGCGCCAGTGGGTTCACCTGCACTGTTGGTCAGCGGCGGAAACGCGTGATACGCGCGATAAAGATAGGATGAGCCATCGACCAGAATCAGGGGATTTTCTGCTATTTGCGCCATAAGTCTGTGTAGTCTTCGTTGCTATGAGTTGGGCTATAAGGATGCCACAACCAGGCAGAAATGGTGAACTAAGGCGTGCCACGTCTGGAGTTTTTCACGCTTTTGGGGACAGGATCGCAACGATCGTTCTGTGGATAACTTTGTGCGTAAAAATTATAACGCGCTGTTTTTCAGGAAAATAAATAATCGACACTTGAATAAAAACCATAAATTTCATTGGCTTATTTAATTTCCGTGACCCGATCGCTATTTTTAATAGCGCGATCCCTTGTGTGGATATTAAATTTATGCCCTGGAGATGGACAAAAATTGGCCCGTTGTTCAAAGGCATAAAAAAAACGCCAGCAGAGCTGGCGTTTAACGGGGGTGTGAGGCTGATTACTTCTGGCTTACCAGGAATTTAACCACGTTCGCATAGTCTGCGACGAAATTATCCATAGAGCTGGTATCAAGACCGCCGTTGTTAACCATGTATTTGCCATTCACGAAAATAGCAGGCACACCACGCAGATCAACATCAGCAGCGGCTTTTTGCTGCTGCGCAACCAGCGCTTTTACGGCGAAGCTGTTCCAGGCTGCATCATAGTCCGCCGCAGAGATACCGGCCGCTTTGACAAAGGTCTCTTTCAGACTGGCAGGATCGGTGATGGTCTGCGTTTTCTGAATGCCATCGAAGATCGGTGCTGTCACTTTATCTTCAACGCCCAGCGCCATCGCGACAGCCCAGGCATGGGTCACGACCGGCCCCAGCTCTCCACCGAGAAAATCGACGTGGTATTTCACCATCTTAGTGTCAGCAGGCAGATTCTTTTTCACCGCGTCATTGACGTGATAAATACGTTCAAACTGATAGCAGTGCGGGCAGAAGAAGGAGAAGAACTCCATCACCTGAGGTTCGCCGGCCACAGGTTTAGGCAGACTCACATATTGTTTACCTTCAGTGAACTGGGCAGCAGATGCGCTGAATGCCAGCACTAAACCCATCAGTGCAAACCAAATTTTTTTCATCGTGAAAAATTCTCCTGACTACGTCATTAATATTGCGGTGTCAGCTGCAGAGGAGGTTCCTGCAACAGCTTCTCCTGCTCGGTAAAGAGTGAAATTTGCCTGCGCCAGAAATCTTCATCTGTCATCCAGGGGAAAGCGCGCGGAAAAGCGGGATCCTGCCAGCGTCGGACAACCCAGGCCAGATAATAAACCATGCGCATGGCGCGTAAAGGTTCAATCAGTGACAATTCATTAATATCAAAATCACTGAACTCACTGTACGCCTCCAGCAGTATATCCCATTGAATACGCTGTTCCTGACGATCGCCGCTGATCAGCATCCAGAGATCCTGCACGGCCGGGCCATTACGGGCATCATCCAGATCGACAAACAGCGGTCCGTCACGCCACAGGATATTACCCGGATGGCAGTCGCCATGTAATCGTAGCGGCTGCCACGTGGTGTGCCACTGTTGTTGCAGCGTGTTTCCCAGCTTATCGATAGCCTGTAGCAGTGCGACTTTAAGCGATGCAGGCACTAACAGAGAGTGCTCCAGCACCTGCCGGGGTTCATGCAGATATTCATCCAGACCGATGGCAGGCCGATGCCTGAACAGCGCTTTACGCCCGGTCTGATGAATGCGGCCCAGGAAGCGGCCTACCCACTCCATCTGATCTTCGTTGTCTGTCTCATATTGTCGTCCGCCCAGGCTGGGGAATACGGCAAAGAAGAAGCCAGCGTGACTATGCAGTGTCTCACCCTTTAACCGCAGTGGCGCCGCGATGGGCACTTCGTCAGCCAGCAGATCAAGTGCGTACTGATGTTCTTCAGCAATCTGTTCGGCACGCCAGCGCTGTGGGCGATAAAACTTCGCAACATAGCGGCGTTTTTCGTCGTCGCTGAATTGATAAACCCTGTTCTCGTAGCTGTTCAGGGCTGTCAGACCCGATTCGACGCGAATTCCTGTTTCCCAGAGCGCATCAAGCAACACGTCGGGATTCAATGTCTGGAAGTTAAAAGCAGCGTCGCTCATCATGTTACCTGTAGTTGCCCTTGCAAATAGCAGCCAAGGATAACACTACTCGTCCTGTTTAATGACACCCCGTGCGCGGAGCAGTGCTGTTTTGAAATCAACTTCATAATCTTTTTTCAGGCCTGGGATCTCATCATCGCTGGCTGAGTCACGCATCTTGAGATGGTAAATTAATACATCATCGGTTAATTCACTTAACGGGCCACGGAAACCAGATTCCTGAGCCAGTTTCTGCAAAAATGTGACCAGATTAAGATCAGGCTCTTTTTGCCAGGCGGGTTGCAGCAACGCGATTAACTCGTTTAAACGATGGCATTTCATTCAGATTTCTCCTTTCACAGTGCGTCATCAGCGAGGGCACAGTCATGACAATATTAACCGGCATCATTCTGGCCGGTGGTCAGGGCCGCCGTATGGGTGGTCAGGACAAAGGTTTAGTACAGCTGGATGGCAGGCCGCTTTATCAGCATGTCCTTGAACGGCTCAGGCCACAAGTCGACATTGTCATGATTAATGCGAATCGTAATATTGATCGCTATCAGTTAAGCGGATGTCGGGTTATTCAGGATGTTTTTGATGATTATCCCGGTCCGCTGGCCGGAATCTACAGTGGGTTGCGTGAGATTGAAGGGGAATGGGCGGTATTCAGCGCCTGCGACACCCCCGCTAT
Organism: Pantoea sp. EKM10T; assembly: GCF_011800685.1. Taxonomy (NCBI): domain Bacteria; kingdom Pseudomonadati; phylum Pseudomonadota; class Gammaproteobacteria; order Enterobacterales; family Erwiniaceae; genus Pantoea; species Pantoea sp. EKM10T. Next base: position 1,296 of record NZ_JAALEU010000012.1, on the reverse strand, counting down.
CCCGCTCAACTTCGTGGAGCGGCTGATGCAACAACGAGGCGATGCCCCCGCAGTGTGGGTGCGCTCACAAACCCGGGATCATCCTACTCTGGCGCTTATTCATCGCGATCTCCGTACGCCACTCGGTGAATACCTGCAGGCTGGTGAGCGTCGCCTGATGCAGTTCCTGCTCGATCAGGGTGGACATGCGGTGCTGCTGGATGATGATGAATCGCTATTCCTGAATGTGAATACGCCTGATGACCTTAGGGACTATCCTGCCGGCAATATGCCGGACGGAAATGGTCGTCAGCCAGCATAATGTAAAGTCCAGTAGCAAAAGATCCTGCCCGATAGTAACAATTAACGGGACGTCCTTATTTTTGCAAAAAAAAGAGCTTTTTTATCTCTGGATGACGATGGCTACAGTTATTCGTGGAATAAGAGTCGCTGAGCATTCTCAGCCATTGCAACATCGGATGACTGATTACCAGTAAAATAGCTTCAGACAGGGATAGAGAAAAAAGGGGCAGCACGCCTGATATTTAAAATGGCAGGTGATGCCCCGGACGATCAGAGCATTATCAGCCAGCGTTCAAAATATTTGTCCAGACTGAATCTGCGCGTGCCATTGAATCAGCAGTACCTTCCGCAGCACCGACTACCAGACCAAAAACAACGCCCCAAATGCCACCAAACAGGCCGCCTAAAACACCCTGTGCTGGAGCCAGGATTCCACTGGTTACGCCATTAGTATTAGCAGAGATGTTCCAGCCCGCCCATGCAACGCCCATTCCGCCAGCAAACATTCCGATAACTGCACCACCGATGCTGTCTAAGATCCCAGTAGAGGCGGCACCTGATACTAATTCTGTTTCAGCAACAGTCAGTTCTTTCATTTTAATCTTCCTTAAATTAGTTAATGCTCAATAGAAATCCATCGGAGACATTTAATTAAATGTCGAAATTAGTTTCGATCAAGCACTAAAAAATGTAAATAGAATAAAATCCATTCATTCTAAATGCTATGCGTTAGTCCTGTTAGCAGGTTTATTATCATATTAGCTTAATAAGTTGGTAACTTATTGAGCTATAAATTTCAAAAACTTTGTATCTGCTAGTCTTTATTTTATATTTTGATCTAATGATTATTATAGTTTCCGGTGTTTATCAGGCCACTGGTAATTCAAAAAGGAAATGGAGGAACCTGGAGGCTACCGGAGCAGGCTTACAGGTCAAGTTTTCAGCTTAACGTGGCAAAGTGCAGACGTAAAAAAGCCCCGCACTTTCGTGCGGGGCTTCTTCACTTATTTAATG
>NZ_JAALEU010000011.1:0-135579 GCF_011800685.1 Pantoea sp. EKM10T | reverse complement strand
TCAAAGCCGAAGGTACCGCGTGAGCGGCGCGAGGACGGCCCGGCAGCAGCAGAGGTGCGCTGGCCCGCACTGCGGCTTGCTCGGCCAGAAAAAAGGCTGCCACGTTTGACCGTGACAGCCTTTACAAATCTAATCTTAACTGATCAGCATTACGACCCGATGTCGCCCTGCTTTAACTCAATCAGCGCAGGAAGGCGGGCTGATTCTGCTCATACTGCGAAATGGAGGCTTCGTGCTGCAGCGTCAGACCGATGCTGTCCAGGCCGTTAATCATGCAGTGGCGGCGGAAGCTGTCGAGCTCGAACGAATAGACTTTATCGCCAGCGGTGACCGTCTGCGCCTCCAGGTCTACCGTAAAGCTGATGCCGGGCTGGTCCGCAACCAGTCTGAACAGCTCATCCACTTCCTCTTCGCTTAACTTCACCGGCAGCAGCTGGTTGTTGAAGCTGTTGCCATAAAAGATATCCGCGAAGCTCGGCGCAATCACCACGTGAAAACCAAAATCGGTCAGTGCCCAGGGCGCATGCTCACGTGAAGAGCCGCAGCCAAAGTTTTCACGCGCCAGCAGGATGCTGGTGCCTTTGAACTCAGGCTTGTTCAGCACAAAGCCGGGCGTTGGCACGGTGCCCGCGTCATCTTCAAAGCGCCAGTCGTGGAACAGATGCTGTCCAAAACCGGTGCGGGTGACCTTCTGCAAAAACTGCTTGGGAATGATTGCGTCCGTATCGACGTTCGCGGCATCCAGCGGCGCAACAATGCCGGTGTGCTGAGTAAATTTATTCGCCATGACTTAAGCTCCTGTCGTCAGTTCACGGATGTCGGCAAAGTGGCCGGTTACGGCAGCCGCCGCGGCCATCGCCGGGCTGACCAGATGAGTACGTCCACCACGGCCCTGACGGCCTTCAAAATTACGGTTGCTGGTTGACGCGCAACGCTCGCCCGGATTCAGGCGGTCATTGTTCATCGCCAGACACATAGAGCAGCCTGGCAGACGCCATTCAAAGCCCGCTTCCAGGAAGATTTTGTCCAGACCTTCCGCTTCGGCCTGCGCTTTCACCGGGCCGGAACCCGGCACCACCATGGCGACCACGCCAGGCGCCACTTTGCGGCCTTTGGCGATGGCGGCGGCGGCACGCAGATCTTCAATACGTGAGTTGGTGCAGGAGCCGATAAATACTTTATCAATCGCCACATCGGTCAGTTTGATGCCTGGCTGCAGGTTCATGTAGGCCAGGGCTTTTTCGGCTGAGGCGCGCTCAACCGGATCGGCGAACGAGGCCGGATTCGGGATCACCTGATCAACGGCAATGACCTGACCCGGATTGGTGCCCCAGGTGACCTGCGGTGCAATCTCTTCAGCATGCAGCGTTACCACCGCATCATATTTCGCGCCTTCGTCAGACTTCAGGGTGCGCCAGTAATCAACGGCCTGCTCCCATTTCTCACCCTGCGGCGAGAACTGACGACCTTTCAGATAGTTGAAGGTGGTCTCATCCGGTGCCACCAGGCCCGCTTTCGCACCCATCTCAATCGCCATGTTGCACAGGGTCATACGACCTTCCATGCTCAGCGCCTGAATCGCCGGACCGCAGAATTCGACCACATAGCCGGTTCCGCCTGCGCTGCCGGTTTTGCCGATGATCGCCAGCACGATATCTTTAGCCGTAATGCCGGTTGACGCCTGGCCCAGCACTTCAATCTTCATGGTTTTTGCCCGACCCTGTTTCAGGGTCTGGGTAGCAAACACATGTTCAACTTCAGAGGTGCCGATACCAAAGGCCAGGGAGCCAAACGCACCGTGCGTGGCGGTGTGCGAGTCGCCGCACACAATCGTCATGCCCGGCAGCGTCATGCCCTGCTCAGGACCGATAACGTGGACGATGCCCTGGAACGGATGATTCAGGTCATACAGCTGTACGCCAAACTCAGCGCAGTTCTTCATCAGCTCCTGCATCTGGATACGCGCCATCTCGCCCGATGCATTGATATCTTTGGTCTGCGTAGAAACGTTGTGATCCATCGTGGCAAAGGTTTTGCCCGGCTGACGGACTTTACGTCCGTGGGCGCGCAGACCATCAAAGGCCTGGGGCGAGGTCACTTCATGGATCAGATGGCGATCAATGTAGAGTAACGGCGTTTCTTCTGGCGTTTCATGGACGACATGTGCATCAAATAACTTCTGGTATAAGGTTTTCATTTTTTTATTTTTCCTCGGCGATAAAGCGAGCAATGATGCTGCCCATCTCATCTGTGCTGACCGCTGGACCATCACCGGCTAAATCTTTGGTGCGGTAGCCCTGTTCCAGCGCACGGCTGATGGCGCGTTCGATACTGTCGGCAGCCTCATCGGCATTCAGGCTGTAACGCAGCAGCAGCGACAGTGACAGGATCTGGGCGACCGGGTTGGCAATATTCTGACCGGCGATATCCGGCGCCGAGCCACCCGCGGGTTCAAACAGGCCAAAGCCCGCTTCATTCAGGCTGGCGGAAGGCAGCATCCCCATTGAGCCGGTGATCATGGCGCACTCATCAGAGAGAATATCGCCGAACAGGTTGGAGCAGAGCAGCACGTCAAACTGCGACGGGTCTTTGATCAACTGCATAGTGGCGTTGTCGATATAGATGTGGCTCAGCTGCACGTCCGGGTACTCTTTGGCCACTTCGTTGACGATTTCACGCCACATCACGGAGGTCTGCAGCACGTTGGCTTTATCAACCGAGGTGACTTTGTTACGGCGTTTGCGCGCCGATTCAAACGCGATGCGGGCGATGCGCTCAATTTCGAAACGGTGATAAACCTCGGTATCAAATGCACGCTCTTCCGGGCCGCTGCCTTCACGTCCTTTCGGCTGACCAAAGTAGATGCCGCCGGTCAGTTCACGCACGCACAGAATGTCGAAACCTTTGGCAGCAATGTCGGCGCGCAGCGGGCAAAACGCCTCCAGTCCGCTGTAGAGTGCAGCCGGACGGAGGTTACTGAACAGCTTAAAGTGTTTGCGCAGCGGCAGCAGCGCACCGCGCTCCGGTTGCGATGCCGGCGGTAAGTGTTCCCATTTCGGGCCGCCAACGGAACCAAACAGAATTGCGTCGGCCTGCTCGCAGCCTGCAACCGTTGCGGGTGGCAGGGGTTCACCATGCTGATCGATAGCAATGCCGCCGACCGCATACTCCTGGGTGGTGATCTGCATATCAAAGCGCTGACGAATGGCATCCAGCACTTTCATAGCCTGCGCCATCACTTCCGGGCCGATACCATCACCGGGTAAAACTGCGATATGAGATGAGCTGGACATGGTTATACGGTTTCCTTCTGATCTTTAAATTTGCGCTGCAATTCTTGTTCAACCTGACGGGCACGCCAGATATTGTTCAGAGCGTTGACCATCGCTTTGGCGGAGGACTCCACAATATCGGTCGCCAGACCAATGCCGTGGAACTTGCGGCCGTTGTAGCTCACGACGATATCGACCTGACCCAGCGCATTCTCGCCGTGGCCTTTCGCGGTCAGCTTGTAGTTAACCAGCTCAGCGTCGAACTGGGTGATACGGTTAATCGCCTGGTAGACCGCGTCAACCGGGCCGTTACCGGTGGCTGCATCCGATTTAGCGACATCGCCGCAGCCCAGATTGACAGAGGCGGTGGCGGTGATGCTGGAACCGGTCTGGACGTTAAATTCGCGCAGCTGGAAATGTTCCGGCTCTTCATTCTGTTTGTTGATGAAGGCCAGCGCTTCCAGGTCGTAATCGAAAACCTGCCCTTTTTTATCGGCCAGTTTCAGGAAGGCGTCATACAGCGTATCCAGATTGTAATCCTGCTCGGCATAGCCCATCTCTTCCATGCGATGTTTTACCGCCGCGCGGCCAGAACGTGAGGTCAGGTTCAGCTGTATTTTGTGTAAGCCGATCGATTCCGGCGTCAGGATTTCATAGTTCTCGCGGTTCTTCAGCACGCCATCCTGATGGATACCCGAGGAGTGAGCGAAGGCGTTAGAGCCGACCACTGCCTTGTTCGCCGGGATCGGCATGTTGCAGATCTGGCTGACCATCTGGCTGGTACGGTAGATTTCCTGATGATTGATATTGGTATGCACGTTCATGATCTGCTGGCGGGTTTTAATCGCCATGATCACCTCTTCCAGCGCACAGTTACCGGCACGTTCACCCAGGCCATTCATCGTTCCTTCAACCTGACGCGCGCCCGCCTGTACGGCAGCCAGGGCGTTGCCGGTTGCCATACCCAGGTCATCGTGGGTGTGAACAGAGATAATTGCTTTGTCGATGTTAGGAACGCGATTCATCAGTTCGCCGATGATGTGGGCATACTCGCCTGGCAAGGTGTAGCCAACGGTGTCCGGGATGTTGATGGTGGTGGCACCGGCGTTAATCGTGGCTTCTACCATCCGGCACAGGTCATCAATCGGGGTACGGCCGCCATCTTCGCAGGAGAACTCAACGTCGCTGGTATAATTACGCGCACGTTTCACCATATGCACCGCACGCTCAATCACTTCCGGCAGCGTGCTGCGCAGTTTGGTGGCGATGTGCATCGGTGAGGTAGCGATAAAGGTATGAATACGGAAGGCTTCGGCAACGCGCAGTGATTCGTACGCCGCATCAATATCTTTTTCCACACAGCGTGCCAGACCGCAGACCCGACTGTTTTTAATGGTGCGCGCAATGGTCTGCACAGACTCAAAGTCGCCCGGTGAGGAGACCGGGAAACCGACTTCCATCACATCCACGCCCATGCGCTCCAGCGCTAAAGCAATCTGCAATTTTTCTTTCACACTCAGGCTGGCCTGTAATGCCTGCTCACCGTCGCGCAGAGTGGTATCGAAAATAATGACTTGCTGGCTCATCGTAATCATCCTTATGCTTTTTCTGGCCTGGCAACGAGCATAAAAAAACCCGCGACAGGCGCGGGTTTTTAACTTTCAGCAGGTTTGAATCAGTGTTTGATTCCGCCCACAAGTCTACCGCGCAAGCTGAGTGCGTTTAGTAGTAGACCGAGAAGGCGAACAGAACGAAACATGGATTCAAACCTTATAAAATGTTGTGCTGTACATATTGGTACTGGAATCACTCAGGGATGTCAACCTTCAATGCAGGGGTATTCTTAGTGGTGCCAGAGGAAGATATTCTGTTATTTAACGGTCAGGCAGCGTAATGAACAACGCCGTAGTGACTGCGGAGGCAATCGACCCGGGAATGAGCACTGATTCTGCGGGTCTTTGATTTTATTGTGTTGAAAATTAAAGACTTTATCGGGAGGGTGTCTCACGAGGATACAGGATATATCACCTGCTCTTTAGCATAATCGAATGCGTCTCAGCGATTTACTGGTTAATTACGCCAGAAAAGAAAAGTGTCAGGCGATTGTGGGCCAGAGCAGCCGGGTAATAAGTTTTCGTTATTTCTTAGATCACGCTGAAAATAATTTCTTAATCAGCATTTTCCTCTGCGGTTCTGCCGCGTAATTAGATTAATCCGCGCAGCCAATTCTTATCGGGCAGAGCCTTTACGCCCCTGCCTTTTAATTTACGTGGGTTTGCGGTTTGCCTGCCCGGTTAACTGCGGTTATGGTAATCGACCTACTCTCAGAAAAATAAACTCAACAGATTTCTCTGTAACCGGACAGCGGCAGTTGTTTCCGCTGTCATGCATAAACATAAGATTTTGATTGGCAAAGCAGGCACCGGGGCTTTGTGGTACGCGCTAACGGGCGTATTAACAGAGCCGGGTCCTCAAGCCTGGAGGCAGAAGATGGAGATGTTGTCAGGAGCCGAAATGGTCGTCCGTTCGTTAATCGATCAGGGCGTTAAGCAGGTATTCGGTTATCCGGGTGGCGCAGTGTTGGATATCTATGATGCGCTGCAAACCGTCGGGGGTATCGATCACATTCTGGTGCGTCATGAGCAGGGTGCGGTGCACATGGCTGACGGCCTGGCGCGCGCCACCGGTGAAGTCGGCGTGGTGCTCGTCACCTCCGGACCCGGCGCAACCAATGCGATTACCGGTATCGCCACCGCCTATATGGACTCGATTCCGCTGGTGATCCTCTCGGGTCAGGTTCCCTCGTCGCTGATTGGCTATGACGCCTTTCAGGAGTGCGACATGGTCGGCATCTCTCGTCCGGTAGTGAAGCACAGCTTCCTGGTGAAAAGTACCGAAGAGATCCCAACCGTGTTGAAAAAGGCGTTCTGGCTGGCTTCCACCGGACGTCCGGGGCCGGTGGTGATCGATCTGCCGAAAGATATTCTGAATCCGGCCAATAAGTTGCCTTATCACTGGCCGGATACGGTGAGCATGCGCTCCTACAATCCGACCATTCAGGGCCATAAAGGTCAGATTAAGCGTGCGCTGACCACGTTGCTGGCCGCGAAGAAGCCGGTGATCTACGCTGGTGGTGGTGCCATTACCGCAGGCTGCGAAGCCGAACTGTTAAAGCTGGCCGAAAGCCTGAATATTCCGGTGACGACCTCGCTGATGGGCCTGGGCGCGTTCCCTGGCACTCATCGTCAGTGCGTTGGCATGCTCGGTATGCACGGCACGTACGAAGCCAACATGACGATGCACAATACCGACCTGATTTTTGGTATTGGTGTGCGCTTCGATGACCGCACCACCAACAACCTGGCGAAGTATTGTCCCAACGCCACGGTGATGCATATCGATATCGACCCGACCTCTATCTCTAAGACGGTGGCGGCGGATATCCCGATTGTCGGTGATGCGAAGCAGGTGCTGCAGCAGATGCTGGAGTTACTGGCACAAAGCGAAAGCCTGCGCGCTGAGAGCCTGCACGACTGGTGGCAGGAGATTGAGGGCTGGCGCAGTCGTCACTGCCTGGAATTTGATCGCACCAGCGACAAAATCAAGCCGCAGGCAGTGATTGAAACCATCAGCCGTCTGACCAAAGGCGATGCGTATGTGACCTCGGATGTGGGCCAGCATCAGATGTTTGCTGCGCTCTATTATCCTTTCGACAAACCGCGTCGCTGGATCAACTCCGGCGGTCTGGGCACCATGGGCTTTGGCCTGCCTGCTGCGCTGGGCGTGAAGATGGCGCTGCCGGACGAAACAGTCATCTGCGTAACGGGCGATGGCAGTATCCAGATGAACATTCAGGAGCTTTCCACCGCGCTGCAGTACGATCTGCCGGTGCTGGTGCTGAACCTGAATAACCGGGTGCTGGGCATGGTGAAGCAGTGGCAGGATATGATCTACTCCGGTCGTCACTCCCAGTCTTATATGGAGTCACTGCCTGACTTCGTGCGTCTGGCGGAAGCCTACGGCCACGTCGGGATCGCGATTGAGCACCCGGCTGAGCTGGAAGAGAAGCTGGCGCTGGCGCTGGAAACCCTGGCGAAGGGACGTCTGGTATTTGTGGATGTCACCGTTGACGGTAGCGAGCATGTTTACCCGATGCAGATTCGCGGTGGCAGCATGGATGAGATGTGGTTGAGCAAAACGGAGAGGACATAATTATGCGTCGTATTTTATCAGTTCTGCTGGAGAACGAATCCGGCGCATTATCCCGTGTCGTCGGCCTGTTCTCACAGCGCGGCTATAACATTGAGAGCCTGACCGTGGCACCAACGGATGATCCTACGCTGTCGCGGATGACCATTCAGACGGTGGGCGATCAGAAGGTGCTGGAGCAGATTGAAAAGCAGCTGCACAAGCTGGTAGATGTGCTGCGCGTTACCGAGCTGGGGCAGGGCGCCTATGTTGAGCGCGAAATCATGCTGGTGAAGATTCAGGCGAGCGGTTATGGCCGCGAAGAGGTGAAGCGTAACGCCGAGATCTTCCGCGGTCAGATCATCGACGTGACGCCGACGCTGTACACGGTTCAGCTGGCAGGCACCAGTGACAAACTGGACGCCTTCCTGAATACCGTTCGCGATGTGGCCGAAATTGTTGAAGTGGCACGCTCCGGTATCGTCGGCGTTTCACGCGGCGATCGTATCATGCGTTAATCACGCAGCGTCATCATCAATCCTCACCTAACCCGGCGAAATGCCGGGTTTTTTTATTTTTTATGCGCCAGGCGAGTTACATTCAGAAAAGCGGTTGCTCCGCGCACTTTTCTGCTGTTAGATGATAGCCATGAGTTATCCATAGCTTAACTGCGGCTATTTCTGCCGTAAAAGCGGATTTGATGGTGGGGTTATCGTGAAACTGGATGAAATTGCGCGTTTGGCAGGCGTGTCGCGCACCACGGCCAGTTATGTGATCAATGGCAAAGCGCGGCAGTATCGTGTCAGCGACAAAACCGTTGAGAAAGTCATGGCGGTGGTACGTGAGCATAATTATCACCCCAATGCGGTGGCTGCCGGGCTGCGCGCCGGGCGTACGCGCTCAATTGGGTTAGTGATCCCCGATCTGGAAAATACCAGTTATACCCGTATTGCGAACTATCTTGAGCGGCAGGCCCGTCAGCGCGGCTATCAGCTGCTGATCGCCTGTTCTGAAGATCAGCCCGATAACGAGATGCGCTGCATTGAGCATCTGTTACAGCGCCAGGTCGATGCGATCATCGTCTCTACCTCGTTACCGCCAGAGCATCCCTTTTATCAGCGCTGGATCAACGATCCCCTGCCGATTATTGCGTTAGATCGCGCGCTGGATCGTGAACATTTCACCAGCGTAGTGGGTGCCGATCAGGACGATGCCCATATGCTGGCGGCTGAACTGCGTCAGCTTGAGGTTAAAAATGTGCTGTTCCTCGGTGCGTTACCCGAGCTGTCGGTAAGTTTCCTGCGCGAGCTGGGTTTCCGCGATGCATGGAAAGACGATCCCCGGCCGATTGACTATATCTACTGCAATAGCTTCGAACGCACAGCCGCCGCGGCACTGTTTGAACAATACCTTGAAGATCACCCGATGCCCGAGGCGCTTTTTACCACCTCATTTGGCTTGCTGCAGGGTGTGATGGATGTGACGCTGAAACGAGACGGACGGCTTCCGACCGAGCTGGCCATCGCCACCTTTGGCGACCACGAATTACTGGACTTTCTTGAGTGTCCGGTGCTGGCGGTGGGTCAGCGTCATCGCGACGTGGCAGAGCGCGTGCTGGAATTAGTTTTAGCCTCGCTGGATGAACCCAGAAAACCAAAACCCGGGTTAACCCGCATTCGCCGTAATTTATACCGTCGCGGACAATTAAGCCGAAAAGTTAAATGAGCCACGGGCAGTATTACGCTGCCCGCCCATTTTATTTAACGATTTAACTGATTAAATAAACAGGTCGACGTAAAAAAGCGTAAATTCTGCTCATCAAATCTAACAAAGCAGAAAGGGTTATTTTTATTATCTGCTTACAACTTCAACAAACTTACTTTCCCGTCTGGCCTTAAGCCGCTGGGCTTCCTTTCGGAAATCCCCTAAAATGCCGCCGCTGTCTCAGAAACCACGATTAATATTTAGCCCTTTACATTGTTTCATTTTTAGTCGTTTTTTCCCGGGTCGTTTTTTTTATTCAGGTATTCATCGGCTTAATTTTTACTTTCCCCTTTTATTCGTTTATATCGTCGCCAGAGATTAATTCTTCACTCTGTAAATAGTGATATTCACCTGCCGCTCCGGCTTGACAAGGATTTCATGGGATCCTTAAACTCGTTTCGTGGTAAAAAGTGGGATAAAGTGGCGTAAATGGGTGATGAGGAGAAGAGACTGGCATGTTCCGCGGAGCAACGTTAGTCAATCTCGACAGCAAAGGGCGGCTCGCCGTACCTACGCGATATCGCGATTTGCTGATTGGGGAGTCTCAGGGGCAGATGGTCTGTACCATCGACCTCCACCAGCCATGCCTGTTGCTTTATACCCTGCCCGAATGGGAAATCATTGAAAAAAAGCTGGCACGCCTTTCCAGTATGAATCCACTTGAGCGCCGCGTGCAGCGTTTGCTGCTGGGGCATGCCAGTGAATGTCAGATGGATAATGCAGGCCGCCTGCTGCTGGCGAATACGCTTCGGCAGCACGCAAAATTAACCAAAGAAGTGATGCTGGTTGGACAGTTCAATAAGTTTGAGCTGTGGGATGAACAGACCTGGTATCAACAAGTCAGGGACGATATTGACGCAGAACAGTCGGCTCAGGAGCCTTTATCTGAGCGGTTGCAGGACTTGTCGCTATAGCTATGCAGGAAAATTTCAAACATACCACCGTGCTGTTGGATGAGGCGGTTAACGGCCTCAATATCAGGGAAGACGGTATTTACATCGACGGCACTTTTGGTCGTGGTGGCCATTCACGCCTGATTCTTTCGCAGCTGGGAGAGAAGGGAAAGCTGATCGCCATCGATCGTGATCCGCAAGCTATCGCCGCTGCCGCAGAGATCACCGACCCGCGTTTTTCAATTATTCATGGCCCTTTTTCCGCGCTGGCAGAGTATGTCTCTGAACGGGATCTGGTCGGAAAGATTGACGGCATTTTGCTGGACCTGGGGGTTTCATCACCGCAACTGGATGACGCCGAACGTGGCTTCTCCTTTATGCGTGACGGACCGCTGGATATGCGAATGGACCCGTCGCGCGGGCACTCCGCCGCAGAATGGTTGCTGCACGCAGAAGAGGCGGATATCGCGTTTGTCCTGAAGACCTACGGTGAAGAGCGATTCGCCAAACGCATCGCCCGGGCCATTGTCGAGCGTAATCGCGAACAGCCGATGACCCGGACCCGTGAACTGGCTGAGGTGATCTCAATCGCCATGCCGGTAAAAGATAAGTTTAAGCATCCGGCCACGCGCAGCTTCCAGGCGATTCGTATCTGGATTAACAGCGAACTGGAAGAGATCGATATTGCCCTGAAAGGCGCTGTTGAAGTGCTGGCTCCGCAGGGTCGTCTCTCTGTTATCAGCTTCCATTCACTGGAAGATCGGCTGGTGAAGCGCTTTATGCGCGATCAGAGTCGCGGGCCGCAGGTGCCGCCTGGGATTCCCATGACTGAACATCAGCTGCGTGCCCTGGGTGGGCGTGAACTGAAGTTGCTCGGCAAAATGTCGCCGGGTGACGCTGAAGTCTCTGAAAACCCACGTGCGCGCAGCTCGGTATTACGTATCGCGGAGAAAACCGACGCATGATCGGTAATGAGCGTCACAGTCTGCCTGCCGTCATCGGCGGGGATCTGCTGCGAAAAGGCAAGATTCCGGTGCTGTTGCTGATCGCTGTGGTGGTTTCTGCCGTGCTGGTGGTGACTACCACCCATAAAACACGACTATTAACCGCGCAGCGCGAACAGCTGGTGCTGGAGCGTGACGCACTCGATATCGAGTGGCGCAACCTGATCCTGGAAGAGAATGCACTGGGCGATCACAGCCGTGTTGAACGCATCGCCACCGAGAAGCTGCAACTGCAGCACGTTGATCCTTCACAAGAAAATATCGTGGTGCAGAAATAAGGACCTCAGATAGCGAATGAGCGGCACAGGCAGAACGCTGAAATTGAAGAAACCGGAAGATAAAGCCAGCTTTGTAAGCTGGCGTTTTGCGTTGCTGTGCGGCTGTATTTTACTGGCGCTGGGTGGATTGCTGTCACGTGTGGCCTGGCTGCAGGTGATTAATCCTGGCAAGCTGGTAAAAGAGGGCGATCTGCGCTCGCTGCGTGTTCAGGCGGTGCCCACCTCACGCGGTATGATCAGCGATCGCGCCGGACGTCCGCTGGCAGTCAGCGTGCCGGTCAACGCTATCTGGGCCGATCCCAAAGAGCTGCACGCCGGTGGCGGCGTGACGCTGGACAGCCGCTGGAAGGCGCTTTCCGATGCGCTCTCTATTCCCCTTGATCAGCTGGCCGCCCGCGTGAATGCCAATCCCAAAGGCCGCTTTGTCTATCTGGCGCGCCAGGTCAATCCGGCTATCGGCGACTACGTTAAAAAACTCAAACTTCCCGGTATTCATCTGCGCGAAGAGTCGCGCCGTTACTATCCTGCCGGACAGGTCACCTCCCATCTCATTGGCTTTACCAACATCGACGGGCAGGGCATTGAAGGCATCGAGAAGAGCTTTGATAAGTGGCTGACCGGTGCACCCGGCGAGCGGACGGTGCGCAAAGATCGGTACGGTCGGGTCATCGAGGATATCTCTTCGGTGGACAGCCGGGCCGCTCATAACCTGACGCTGAGCATTGATGAGCGGTTACAGGCGCTGGTTTACCGTGAACTGAATAACGCCGTTGCCTTTAACAAAGCGGAATCGGGTACGGCGGTGCTGGTGGATGTCAATACCGGTGAAGTGCTGGCGATGGCCAACAGCCCGGCTTACAACCCGAACAATCTCGGCAACACGCCAAAAGATCTGATGCGTAACCGCGCCATCACCGACATTTTCGAACCTGGCTCTACCGTGAAGCCGATGGTGGTGATGACGGCGCTGCAGCGTGGTGTGGTGAGAGAGAACAGTGTCCTGAATACCGTGCCGTACCGCGTCAATGGTCATGAGATCAAAGATGTGGCGCGCTACAACGAATTGACCCTGACAGGGGTTTTACAGAAGTCGAGTAACGTCGGTGTTTCACGTCTGGCGTTAGCGATGCCTTCCTCAGCGCTGGTAGAAACTTACGCGCGCTTTGGACTGGGCAAACCGACCAATTTGGGGCTGGTCGGGGAAAGCAGTGGCTTATACCCTAAAAAACAACGGTGGTCTGACATAGAGAGGGCCACCTTCTCTTTCGGCTACGGGCTAATGGTAACGCCGTTACAGTTAGCGCGAGTCTACGCAACGATTGGCAGCTATGGCATTAATCGCCCGCTGTCGATCACCAAAGTGGATCCGCCCGTCGCGGGACAACGCGTTTTCGATGAGTCACTGGTGAAAACCGTGATGCACATGATGGAAAGCGTGGCGCTGCCCGGTGGCGGGGGCGTCAAAGCGGCAATCAAGGGTTATCGCATTGCGATAAAAACCGGTACGGCGAAAAAGGTCGGGCCGGACGGACGCTACGTCAATAAATACATTGCCTACACCGCAGGCGTCGCGCCTGCCAGTCATCCCCGATTCGCGCTGGTGGTGGTGATCAACGATCCCCAGGCCGGCAAGTATTACGGCGGTGCGGTCTCTGCACCGGTATTTGGAGCCATCATGGGTGGCGTACTGCGTACCATGAACATCGAGCCGGACGCGTTACCGACCAATGACAAGAATGAGCTGGTGACTAACAGAAGTGAGGAATCAAGTGACAGATCGTAACCTGCGCGATTTACTCGGCCCCTGGGTGCCAGGCGCGCCGGCGCGCCCACTGCGTGACATGACCCTGGATAGCCGCATTGCGGCTTCTGGCGATCTGTTTGTCGCTGTTGCAGGCCATCAGGTTGATGGACGCCGTTTCATTCCGCAGGCAATTGCGCAGGGCGTTGCCGCTGTGGTGGCGGAAGCTGAGGGTGAAGCGGTCGACGGCGAAATCCGTGAAATGCACGGCGTACCGGTTATCTATCTGGCGCAGCTGCATCAGCGCCTTTCGGCCCTGGCAGGCCGTTTTTATCAGCAGCCGGGCGAAAAACAGAAGCTGATTGGCGTCACCGGCACCAACGGTAAAACCACCACCACCCAGCTGCTGGCGCAGTGGGCGACGCTACTGGGTGAGACCAGCGCGGTGATGGGCACCGTCGGTAATGGGCTGGTAGGTCACTTAGCGGCGGCAGAAAATACCACGGGTTCAGCGGTTGATGTTCAGCATCTGCTGCACGATCTGGCTGAAAAAGGGGCGACCCTGACCGCAATGGAAATCTCGTCACACGGACTGGTTCAGCATCGCGTCGCTGCGCTGCCGTTTGCCGCGGCGGTCTTCACCAATCTCAGTCGCGATCACCTCGATTACCACGGTGATATGCAGAGCTATGAGTCAGCTAAATGGCTGCTCTTTTCTGAGCATCAGGTCGGGCAGGCGATTCTTAACGCGGATGACGAAGTCGGCCGTCGCTGGCTGGCGCGCTTACCTGATGCCGTTGCGGTCACCATGGAGGATAACCTCCAGCCGGGCTGCCACGGGCGCTGGCTTAAAGCCGATGCGGTGGATTACCACGATAACGGCGCACATATTCGTTTCAGCTCCAGCTGGGGCAACGGCGAAATCGACAGTCCGCTGATGGGTGCCTTCAACGTCAGCAATCTGATGCTGGCGCTGGCGACGCTGCTGTCACTGGATTATCCGCTGGCGACGCTAATCAGCGTTGCACCGCAGTTGCAGCCGGTCAACGGGCGTATGGAAGTGTTCAGCGCCGCAGGAAAACCGACGGTTGTCGTGGATTATGCCCACACCCCGGATGCGCTGGAAAAAGCGCTGGAAGCGGCACGCCTGCACTGCAAAGGAAAACTCTGGTGCCTGTTTGGCTGCGGCGGCGACCGTGACAAAGGCAAACGCCCGTTAATGGGCGCGATTGCTGAGCAATATGCGGATGTGGTGGTGATTACGGATGACAATCCGCGCAGCGAAGATCCGCAGGCGATTGTAAAAGATATTCTGACCGGTTTGCTGGACCCAGGCCGCGCCCGCGTGGTCTCTGGTCGTGCGCAGGCGGTCACTAACACCATTATGCAGGCGCAGCCCGACGATATCGTGCTGGTGGCTGGCAAAGGCCATGAAGATTATCAGATCATCGGCAACCGCCGTCTCGACTACTCCGATCGTGCCACCGTTGCGGCACTGCTGGGGGGCGTTGCATGATTCCGGTTTCATTAAAAACCCTGGCGGAGATCACCGGCGGCACGCTGCACGGCAGCGATTTAACGCTGAGTGACGTGACTACTGATACCCGCAAAGTGACGGCGGGCAGCCTGTTTGTTGCGCTGGTGGGCGAACGCTTTGATGCGCACGACTTCGCCGGCGATGCCATTGCGAATGGCGCACAGGCGCTACTGGTAAGTAAGCATTTACCTGTCGCTGTGCCACAGGTGGTGGTTGAAGATACCCGTCTCGCCTTTGGCAGGCTGGGCGCATGGGTTCGTCAGCAGTCGAACGCCCGTGTAGTGGCGCTGACCGGCTCCTCCGGCAAAACCTCGGTTAAAGAGATGACGGCGGCGATTCTGCGTGAGTGTGGCGAAACGCTCTACACCGCAGGCAATCTTAACAACGATTATGGCGTACCGATGACGCTGCTGCGGCTGACCGCAGAACATCAGTATGCGGTCATCGAACTCGGTGCGAATCATCAGGGCGAAATCGCCTACACCACCGGACTGGTTCAACCGGAAAGCGCGCTGGTGAATAACCTGGCCGCGGCGCATCTGGAAGGCTTTGGTTCGCTGGCCGGTGTTGCTAAAGCCAAGGGCGAGATTTTCCAGGGCTTACCGGCTCACGGCATTGCGATTCTGAACGCAGAGAGCAATGACTGGCCCAACTGGCAGAGCACGCTGCAGGATAAAACCGTGTGGCGTTTCTCACCGCAGGCGGCAGAGTGTGAATTCTCCGCCCGTGATATCCGCATTGCTCAGGATGGTACTCATTTTGTGATGATAACGCCGCGTGGCGAAGCTGAGATCGTGCTGCCATTGCCGGGTCGGCATAACATCGCCAACGCCCTGGCGGCGGCGGCACTGGCTCTGTCAGTGGATGCACCGCTTAGCGCCGTTCAGCAGGGGCTGAAAAACCTGCAGTCGGTGCCAGGTCGTTTGTTCCCGGTTCGCCTCTCTGCGCATCAGCTGCTGCTGGATGACAGCTATAACGCTAACGTCGGTTCGATGACAGCAGCTGTTCAGGTCCTGTCAGAGATGCCGGGTTACCGGGTGCTGGTCACGGGTGATATGGCGGAACTGGGTGAAGAGACCGAAAGTTGTCACCGCGAAGTGGGGCAAGCGGCACGTGACGCAGGCATTGATCGCGTGCTGAGCACCGGAAAATTCAGCCATTTCATCAGTGAAAGCAGTGAAGTTGGCGAACATTTCAGCGATAAGACTGCGCTGACTGAACGTTTGCGTCAATTGTTGTCCGAACACTCAGAAATTACCGTCCTGATAAAAGGTTCACGTAGTGCCGCCATGGAGCAGGTAGTACAGAGCTTAAAGGAGAAAGGAACATGTTAGTTTGGCTGGCCGAGCATCTGGTCGCTTTTTATTCGGGATTTAACGTCTTTTCCTATCTGACGTTTCGCGCCATTGTCAGCCTGCTGACCGCGTTATTCATCTCTCTCTGGATGGGGCCGCGCCTGATCGCCTGGCTGCAGAAATTACAGATTGGCCAGGTCGTCCGTAACGATGGCCCGGAATCGCATTTCAGTAAGCGCGGCACGCCGACCATGGGCGGCATCATGATTCTGACCTCCATCACCATTTCGGTGCTGATGTGGGCCTATCCGTCGAATCCTTATGTCTGGTGCGTGCTGTTCGTGTTAATCGGCTTTGGCATCATCGGTTTTGTCGATGACTACCGCAAAGTAGTACGCAAAGACACCAAAGGCCTGATCGCCCGCTGGAAATATTTCTGGATGTCGGTGATTTCGCTGGGCGTCGCGTTCGGGCTCTATGCGGCGGGTAAAGATACCCCCGCGACCCAACTGGTCGTGCCCTTTTTCAAAGACATCATGCCGCAGCTAGGTCTGTTTTATGTGCTGCTGGCTTACTTTGTGATTGTCGGAACGGGTAACGCGGTCAATCTGACCGATGGCCTGGATGGGCTGGCGATTATGCCAACCGTCTTTGTCGCCGCGGGCTTTGCGCTGGTTGCCTGGGCCACCGGTAACGTGAAGTTTGCTGAATATCTGCACATTCCCTATCTGCGTCACGCCGGTGAGCTGGTGATTGTCTGTACCGCCATTGTCGGGGCAGGGCTGGGCTTCCTGTGGTTCAACACCTATCCGGCTCAGGTCTTTATGGGCGACGTGGGTTCGCTGGCACTGGGCGGCGCGCTGGGCACCATTGCGGTGTTGCTGCGTCAGGAATTTTTACTGGTGATCATGGGCGGCGTGTTTGTGGTTGAAACGCTGTCGGTGATCCTGCAGGTGGGATCGTTTAAGTTGCGCGGCCAGCGTATTTTCCGCATGGCGCCGATCCATCACCACTATGAACTTAAGGGCTGGCCGGAACCGCGCGTCATTGTGCGCTTCTGGATTATTTCGCTAATGCTGGTGCTGATTGGCCTGGCCACGCTGAAGGTGCGTTAATCATGGCTGACTATCGGGGTAGAAAAGTCGTCATCATCGGGCTGGGCCTCACAGGGCTCTCCTGTGTTGATTTCTTTTTAGCGCAGGGCGTAACGCCTCGCGTGATGGACACCCGTGTCTCGCCGCCGGGGCTGGATAAATTGCCCGGGCAGGTTGAACGCCATCTGGGCGGCATCAACGGTGACTGGCTGCTGGCGGCCGATCTGATTGTTGCCAGCCCTGGCGTCGCGCTGGCGCATCCGATTCTCAGCGAAGCCGTCGAAGCCGGCATCGAAATTGTCGGTGACATTGAGCTCTTTTGCCGCGAGGCGCAGGCGCCGATCGTGGCGATCACCGGCTCCAACGGTAAAAGCACGGTGACTACGCTGGTGGGTGAAATGGCGAAAGCCGCAGGCTGGCAGGTGGGCGTCGGCGGCAATATTGGTCTGCCCGCGCTGAGTCTGCTGCAGTCACCGGCGCAACTCTATGTACTGGAACTCTCCAGTTTCCAACTGGAGACCACGCACAGTCTGAAAGCCGCGGCGGCAACCATACTTAACGTCAGCGAAGATCATATGGATCGCTATCCGCTGGGTATGCAGCAGTATCGCGCCGCTAAGCTGCGGGTCTATGAAAATGCACAGGTCTGCATCGTTAATGCCGATGATGCCCTGACGATGCCGGTACGCGGCGCGGACACCCGCTGCGTCAGCTTTGGTGTCGATTTCGGGGACTACCACCTTAACAAGCAGCAGGGCAGTATCTGGTTGCGGGTGAAAGGCGAGAAGGTCCTGAACACGGCCGAAATGAAGATGGTGGGACAGCACAACTACACCAATGCGCTGGCTGCGCTGGCGCTGGCCGATGCGGTGGGTCTGCCACGCGCCTCCAGTCTGGCCGCCTTAACGCACTTTAACGGTCTGGCGCATCGCTTCCAGCTGGTTCATGAGCATCAGGGCGTGCGCTGGATCAATGACTCCAAAGCCACCAACGTCGGCAGCACCGAAGCAGCGCTGAATGGCCTGCAGGTGAAGGGAACGCTGTGGCTGCTGATGGGCGGTGATGGCAAGTCGGCCGATTTTACGCCGCTGATCCCCTGGCTGCAGGGCGACAATGTGCGCCTTTACTGCTTTGGTCGCGATGGCGATGCGCTGGCGGCGCTGCGTCCGGAGATCGCCGTGCGCACTGAGACCATGCGCCAGGCGATGGAGCAGATTGCGCCGCAGGTTAAAGCAGGCGATATGGTTCTGCTGTCGCCAGCCTGTGCCAGCCTTGACCAGTTCCGAAACTTTGAGCAGCGCGGTGAGCAGTTCGCGCAACTGGCGAAGGAGCTGAGCTGATGCGTATTCCTGGCGCCGGACTGGCGGGATATTTCTCAGGACGCCTGAAAGACTGGGTCATGGGCGCACGCGAAAGTGATGACTCTTCGCTGGTGCTCTATGACCGCACACTGCTATGGCTGACGCTGGGCCTGGCGGTGATTGGTTTCGTGATGGTGACGTCGGCTTCAATGCCGGTGGGTCAGCGTCTGAATGACGATCTCTTTTATTTCGCCAAGCGCGATGCCTTCTACATCGTGCTGGCTGTATGTATGGCGCTGGTCACGCTGCGGGTGCCGATGGATTTCTGGCAGCGCTACAGCAACGTGATGCTGATGGTCACGGTCGCGATGCTGCTGATTGTTCTGGTGGTCGGTAGCTCGGTTAACGGTGCATCGCGCTGGATCGCGCTGGGTCCGCTGCGTATTCAGCCTGCAGAGCTGTCGAAGCTCTCTCTGTTCTGCTATCTCGCCAGTTATCTGGTGCGCAAAGTGGAAGAGGTGCGTAACAACTTCTGGGGCTTTTGTAAGCCGATGGGCGTGATGGTGGTGCTTGCTGTGTTACTGCTGGCGCAGCCGGATCTCGGTACGGTGGTTGTGCTGTTTGTGACGACCCTGGCGATGCTGTTCCTGGCGGGGGCCAAACTGTGGCAGTTCCTGGCAATCATCGGTTCCGGCATCTTTGCGGTGATCCTGCTGATCATTGCAGAACCCTACCGTATGCGCCGTGTGACCTCGTTCTGGAACCCGTGGGAAGATCCCTTTGGTAGCGGCTACCAGCTGACCCAGTCACTGATGGCATTTGGTCGCGGGGAATTCTGGGGCCAGGGGCTCGGTAACTCCGTGCAAAAGCTGGAATATCTGCCCGAAGCGCATACCGACTTTATTTTCGCCATCATCGGGGAAGAACTCGGCTACGTCGGTGTGGTAATGGCACTTTTAATGGTATTCTTCGTCGCTTTTCGTGCGATGTCGATTGGCCGTCGTGCTCTGGAACTGGATCAGCGTTTTTCCGGCTTTTTAGCCTGTTCAATCGGAGTCTGGTTCAGCTTCCAGGCGCTGGTTAACGTCGGTGCGGCAGCCGGTATGTTACCGACCAAAGGTCTGACCTTACCGCTGATCAGTTACGGTGGGTCAAGTCTGATCATTATGTCGACTGCCATCGTCTTTTTATTACGCATAGATTATGAAACGCGCCTGGCGAAAGCGCAGGCGTTTACCCGAGGTGGTCGATGAGCGGTAAGCGATTGATGGTGATGGCAGGCGGAACCGGCGGACATGTCTTTCCCGGTCTGGCTGTCGCCCATCATCTGATGGAACAGGGCTGGCAGGTCCGCTGGTTAGGCACTGCCGACCGTATGGAAGCCGATCTGGTGCCAAAGCACGGCATCGACATCGACTTCATCCGCATCAGCGGATTACGTGGTAAAGGCATGAAGGCGTTGCTGCTGGCACCGCTGCGCATCTTTAATGCATGGCGTCAGGCCCGTCGCATCATGAAGGCCTGGCAGCCGGATGTAGTGCTGGGCATGGGTGGCTACGTTTCCGGTCCTGGCGGCTTAGCGGCCTGGAGTTGCGGTATTCCGGTGGTGCTGCATGAGCAGAACGGTATTGCCGGGCTGACCAATAAATGGCTGGCGAAAATCGCTAAGAAAGTATTGCAGGCGTTTCCGGGCGCGTTTCCCGCCGCCGATGTGGTGGGAAATCCGGTTCGCACTGATGTACTGGCACTGCCTTTACCCGCGCAACGTCTGGCAGATCGTCATGGCCCGATACGGGTGCTGGTGATCGGTGGCAGTCAGGGTGCGCGGATACTGAACCAGACGCTGCCGCAGGTTGCCGCGCTGGTGGGTGATGAGATCACCCTGTGGCATCAGACCGGTAAAGGGTCGTTGCCCGAAACAGAGAAAGCTTATCAGCAGGTCGGGCAGACGCAGCACAAGGTGACCGAGTTTATTGATGACATGGCTGCCGCCTACGCCTGGGCTGATGTGGTGGTGTGCCGCTCCGGCGCGTTAACCGTGAGCGAAGTCGCTGCCGCTGGCTTACCGGCGATTTTCGTGCCATTTCAGCACAAAGATCGCCAGCAGTACTGGAACGCGCTGCCGCTGGAGAAAGCGGGCGCCGCCAGAATTTTTGAGCAGCCGCAATTTACTGCGGAGGCTGTAGCGGATCAGCTACGCCACTGGGATCGCGCAACACTGCTGACGATGGCTGAGCAGGCCCGTCAGGTGGCGATCCCCGATGCGACTGAACGGGTCGCTCAGGAAGTGGCTCGCGCCGCAAAGTAATCATTCCGGTCAGCGCGTCTGACCTGTACCCGGACTGGGTACAAACTGAAATAGCAGGTAACTGAGAGCGATGAATACACAACAATTGGCAAAACTGCGTTCTATCGTGCCCGAGATGCGTCGCGTCCGGCACATCCACTTTGTCGGCATCGGCGGTGCTGGCATGGGCGGTATTGCCGAAGTGTTAGCAAATGAAGGCTACCATATCAGCGGTTCAGATCTGGCCCCTAACCCGGTGACGCAGAACCTGATTGCGCTGGGTGCCACCATTTATTTTAACCATCGCCCCGAAAACGTGACCGATGCCAGCGTCGTGGTGGTTTCCAGCGCCGTTTCGCAGGATAACCCCGAACTGGTGGCGGCACGTGAACAGCGTATCCCGGTGATCCGTCGCGCGGAGATGCTGGCTGAGCTGATGCGTTTTCGTCACGGCATCGCCGTTGCGGGTACCCATGGCAAAACGACCACCACGGCGATGGTGTCGAGTATTTATGCGGAAGCGGGTCTCGATCCGACTTTTGTTAACGGCGGACTGGTCAAAGCAGCAGGCACCCATGCCCGTCTGGGCCACAGCCGGTATCTGATTGCTGAAGCGGATGAGAGCGATGCGTCGTTCCTGCATCTGCAGCCGATGGTGGCGATTGTGACCAACATCGAAGCTGACCATATGGACACCTATCAGGGCGATTTTGAGAACCTGAAGCAGACGTTTATTAACTTCCTGCACAACCTGCCGTTTTACGGTCGTGCGGTGATGTGTGTGGATGATGCGGTCATTCGTGACCTGATCCCACGCGTGGGACGCCATATCACCACGTACGGTTTCAGTGATGATGCTGACCTGCGCATTGAAAATTATGAACAGAGTGGCGCGCAGGGGCATTTCACCTTGATCCGTCAGGATAAAGCACCGCTGCAGATTACGCTGAACGCGCCGGGACGCCACAACGCCCTGAATGCGGCAGCCGCCGTCGCCGTCGCCAGTGAAGAGGGCATTGAAGACAATGCTATCCTGGCTGCGCTGGAGAGTTTCCAGGGCACGGGCCGTCGCTTTGATCTGCTGGGTGAATTCCCGACAGAGCCGGTCAATGGACAGCCGGGCACCGCGATGCTGGTTGATGATTACGGTCATCATCCCACCGAAGTGGACGCGACAATTAAAGCCGCGCGCGCAGGCTGGCCGGATAAAAAACTGGTGATGGTGTTTCAGCCGCACCGTTACAGCCGTACCCGCGATCTGTTTGATGATTTCGCCAACGTACTGTCGCATGTGGATGTGTTGCTGATGCTGGATGTTTACTCTGCCGGTGAAACCGCTATTCCGGGTGCTGACAGCCGTTCGCTGTGCCGTGCGATTCGTAATCGCGGCAAGGTGGATCCGATTCTGGTGCCGGAACATGACGCGCTGCCAGAGATGCTGGCACCGCTACTGTCAGGCAATGACCTGATTCTGGTGCAGGGAGCCGGTAACGTCGGCAAGGTTGCCCGCAAGCTGGCTGACACTAAGCTCCAGCCGGAACGCAAAGCGGAGGATCGTCATGGCGGATAAAGTTGCAGTATTAATGGGTGGCACCTCGGCAGAGCGCGAGGTTTCGCTGAACTCAGGTCAGGCCGTCCTCGCCGGATTACGGGAAATGGGCATTGATGCGCATGGCATCGATACCCGTGATGTCTCTGTGCTGACGCTGAAAGAGCAGGGCTTTACCAAAGCCTTTATCGCACTGCATGGCCGGGGCGGAGAAGATGGCACGCTGCAGGCGGTGCTGGAGTTCCTGCAACTGCCGTACACCGGCAGCGGCGTGATGGCATCGGCCGTGACTATGGATAAGCTGCGCACCAAGCTGCTGTGGCAGGGACGCGGTTTACCGTCAGGAAAGTTTGTCTGGCTGACGCGTCAGCAGTTTGATGCCGGTCTGGACGCAGAAAACAACGCGGCAATTGCGGCGCTTGGCCTGCCACTATTTGTGAAGCCAGCCTGTGAAGGCTCCAGCGTAGGCATCAGTCGGGTTAACGATCTGAGCGCGCTGCCGGCGGCACTGGACATGGCGTTTAAGCACGACAATGACGTGCTGGTCGAAGCGTTTCTCAGCGGCGCGGAGTACACCGTCGCGATTGTGGGCGATCGTATTCTGCCCTCGATTGAAATAAAGAGCGCCAGCGAGTTCTATGACTATGAAGCTAAATACATTTCTGACGATACTCAGTACGTCTGTCCGGCCGATATAAGCGCTGAACGTGAAGCGGAATTACAGCAGCTGGTACTGGCGGCCTGGCGTGCGCTGGGATGTCGCGGCTGGGGACGGGTTGATGTGATGACCGACGGGGAAGGGCGCTTTCAGTTACTGGAAGCCAATACCTCACCGGGCATGACCAGCCACAGTCTGGTGCCAATGGCAGCGAAACAGGCGGGCATGAGCTTCCCGCAGCTGGTTGCCCATATTCTGGAGCTGGCCGACTGATATGTCACAGGCGGCGATGAGAGTTCGAAACCGTGAACCGCAGGAGCGTATTCGCACCGGGCGCAGTAACGGTGCCCGACTGTTCGGCATTATTTTTCTGCTGATCGTCATCGGGATTATGGTTGCTGGCGGGCTGGTGGTACTGAAGTGGATGAACGATGCGTCCCGGCTGCCATTGTCAAAACTGGTGGTGACAGGACAGACGCACTACACCACACACGATGATATTCGTCAGGCGATTTTGTCGCTGGGTCCGCCTGGTACGTTTATGTCTCAGGACGTGGACATCCTGCAGCAGCAGATTGAGCGGCTGCCCTGGATTAAGCAGGTCAGCGTACGTAAGCAGTGGCCGGACGAACTGAAGATCCACCTTGTGGAGTACACACCGGTGGCGCGCTGGAACGATTTGCACATGGTGGATGCTGAGGGTGTCTCCTTCAGCGTACCCGCCAGTCATGTCGGCAAAGAGACAATGCCGATGTTGTACGGGCCGGAAGGGAGTGAGAAAGAGGTCCTGGCGGGCTATCACAGCATGGATGATGTGCTGAAAGCCCGGAAGTTTACTCTGAAGGTGGCGTCGATGACGGCGCGGCGTTCATGGCAGCTGGTCACCAGCGACGATGTTCGTATCGAACTGGGCCGCAGCGACACCATGAAACGACTGAATCGCTTTATTGAGCTCTACCCGGTGCTGCAACAGCAAGGTCAGAACGAGAGCAAACGTATCAGCTACGTGGATTTACGATACGACTCTGGCGCTTCTGTTGGCTGGACACCGATCGTGATGGAGCCACAGGACAGTAATCAGCAACAGAACCAGGCACAGGCTAAACAACAATGATCAAGGCAACGGACAGAAAACTGGTAGTTGGACTCGAAATCGGCACTGCGAAGGTTGCCGCCCTGGTTGGGGAAGTTCTGCCCGATGGTATGGTCAACATTATTGGGGTGGGCAGCTGCCCTTCCCGCGGTATGGATAAAGGTGGCGTAAACGACCTTGAGTCGGTGGTGAAATGCGTTCAGCGCGCCATCGATCAGGCTGAGCTGATGGCAGATTGCCAGATCTCCTCCGTCTACCTTGCTTTATCGGGCAAACATATTAGTTGTCAGAACGAAATCGGGATGGTTCCGATTTCCGAAGAGGAAGTGACTCAGGATGATGTAGAGAACGTCGTACATACCGCCAAATCGGTGAGAGTACGTGACGAGCATCGCATCCTGCACGTCATTCCTCAGGAATACGCCATCGACTATCAGGAAGGGATTAAAAATCCGGTCGGGCTTTCCGGCGTGCGTATGCAGGCGAAAGTGCATCTGATCACCTGCCACAACGATATGGCGAAGAACATCGTTAAAGCCGTTGAACGTTGCGGGCTGAAAGTGGATCAGCTGATTTTTGCCGGTCTCGCCTCCAGTTTTGCCGTTCTGACTGAAGACGAACGTGAGCTGGGCGTGTGTGTTGTCGATATTGGTGGCGGTACAATGGACATAGCCGTATATACCGGCGGCGCTTTACGGCACACTAAGGTTATTCCGTATGCAGGCAACGTCGTTACCAGCGACATCGCCTATGCGTTTGGCACACCACCAACGGATGCTGAGGCGATCAAAGTGCGCCATGGTTGCGCGCTGGGCTCGATTGTCGGCAAAGATGAGAACGTTGAGGTGCCGAGTGTGGGCGGACGTCCACCACGTAGCCTGCAACGTCAGACGCTGGCTGAAGTGATTGAGCCGCGTTACACCGAACTTTTGAATCTGGTCAATGACGAGATTCTGCAGTTACAGGAACAACTGCGTCAGCAGGGCGTGAAGCATCACTTAGCCGCAGGCATTGTCCTGACCGGTGGTGCAGCGCAAATCGAAGGACTGGCGGCCTGTGCGCAACGCGTATTCCATACGCAGGTGCGTATCGGACAGCCGCTGAATATTACCGGCCTGACTGACTATGCGCAGGAATCGTACTACTCCACTGCCGTGGGACTGTTGCATTACGGCAAAGAGTCGCACATGAACGGTGATGCAGAGACCGAAAAACGGGTCTCAGTAGGTAACTGGTTCAAGCGTATTAACAGTTGGTTAAAAAAAGAGTTTTAATTTTTGTGAAAGGGGATCATGCTGTTTTCTTTAGTGATCTCCAGGCGACAGGCACATAACGGAGAGAAATCATGTTTGAACCTATGGAATTAACCAACGACGCGGTGATTAAAGTCATCGGCGTCGGTGGCGGCGGCGGTAACGCCGTAGAGCACATGGTACGCGAGCGTATCGAAGGTGTGGAATTCTTTGCTGTGAATACCGACGCGCAAGCGCTGCGTAAAACAGCTGTCGGCCAGACCATTCAGATCGGTAATAACATTACCAAAGGTCTGGGTGCGGGTGCGAACCCGGAAGTGGGCCGTAACTCTGCAGAAGAAGATCGCGAAGCACTGCGTTCTGCGCTGGAAGGGGCAGACATGGTCTTCATCGCAGCAGGTATGGGCGGCGGTACCGGTACCGGTGCAGCGCCTGTCGTGGCTGAAGTGGCTAAGGAGCTGGGTATCCTGACGGTGGCGGTTGTCACCAAGCCGTTCAACTTCGAAGGCAAAAAGCGCATGGCGTTTGCCGAGCAGGGGATCGCCGAACTCTCTAAGCATGTCGATTCACTGATCACCATTCCAAACGACAAGCTGCTGAAAGTGCTGGGCCGTGGTATCTCTCTGCTGGATGCGTTTGGTGCAGCTAATGACGTGCTGAAAGGCGCCGTTCAGGGTATCGCTGAGCTGATCACCCGTCCTGGCCTGATGAACGTCGACTTTGCTGACGTGCGTACCGTCATGTCCGAAATGGGCTATGCGATGATGGGTTCAGGCGTCGCATGCGGTGAAGATCGTGCGGAAGAAGCGGCTGAAATGGCGATCTCCAGCCCACTGCTGGAAGATATCGACCTTTCTGGTGCGCGTGGCGTGCTGGTCAACATTACGGCGGGCTTCGACCTGCGTCTGGATGAGTTCGAGACCGTGGGTAACACTATCCGCGCCTTCGCCTCTGACAACGCGACCGTCGTGATCGGTACCTCACTGGATCCGGAAATGAATGACGAACTGCGCGTCACCGTGGTGGCAACCGGTATCGGCATGGACAAGCGTCCTGAAATCACCCTGGTAACCAACAAGCCAGCCAGTCAGCCAGTGATGGATCATCGCTATCAGCAGCACGGTATGTCACCGCTGCCGCAGGAGCAGAAACCTGCTGCCAAAGTCGTTAACGACCAGGCTGCGCAGTCGAACAAAGAGCCCGATTATCTTGATATTCCGGCCTTTTTACGTAAGCAGGCCGATTAGGATTAACCCTATAATTGGGATTCTCCGCTCTTTGTGCTAAAGTCTCTGTCCGCTGGTAAAGTATACTGGCGGTCGGACAGGTGATATTGCGAGATAATACGATGATCAAACAAAGGACATTAAAACGTATTGTTCAGGCGACTGGTGTCGGTTTACATACCGGCAAAAAAGTCACCCTGACATTACGCCCTGCGTCGGCTAATACCGGGGTCATCTATCGTCGCACCGACTTGAATCCACCGGTAGATTTTCCGGCTGATGCAAAATACGTGCGCGACACCATGCTGAGTACCTGCCTGGTGAATGATGAAGGCGTGCGTATTTCAACGGTTGAACACCTCAATGCCGCCCTGGCGGGTCTGGGTATCGACAACATTATTGTTGAAGTCGATGCGCCAGAAATCCCGATCATGGATGGCAGCGCAGCACCGTTTATCTATCTGCTGATGGATGCGGGCATCGAGCAGCTCAACAGCGCGAAGAAATTTGTGCGTGTTAAGCAGACCGTGCGTGTGGAAGAGGGTGACAAATGGGCCGAGATCAAACCGTTTAACGGCTTCTCGCTCGATTTCACCATCGACTTCAAACACCCGGCTATCGATTCCAGCTCACAGCGTTATGCGATGAACTTCTCTGCTGACGCCTTTGTTCGTCAAATCAGCCGGGCGCGTACATTTGGCTTTATGCGTGAAATCGAATATCTGCAGTCTAAAGGCCTGTGCCTGGGCGGTAGCTTAGATTGTGCGATAGGTCTGGATGATTTCCGCGTACTGAATGAAGAAGGCCTGCGTTTTGAGGACGAGTTTGTGCGTCACAAAATGCTGGACGCGATTGGCGACTTGTTTATGTGTGGTCACAACATCATTGGCGCATTCACTGCGTTCAAATCGGGCCACGCGCTGAACAACAAGCTGCTGCAAGCGGTTCTGGCTAAGCAGGAAGCCTGGGAATGGGCAACCTTCGAAGACGAAGCTGAACTGCCGCTGGCATTCAAAGCACCGAATCTGGTTCTGGCTTAATTACCCCGGAACGTGAAACGGCTGGTTATGCTGACACCCTCTCCGGTCAGCGGCGCCAGCCGTTTTTTATTGCCTCTTATCACACGCCTGATGACTGCGACCTCGCTCGCAAAGCGTTGTCTGTTCTGCTGATTTGCTGAACAATCACACGTGTTTTCTCTCGCCATCACTTTAATCCCAGGTGTGGATGCCCCACATTAATGATACTATCTGTGGCGCTTTTACAGGCCGAAATCCGTTGCGGCTCGCGGCGGGTACCAGAAAACAAGAGCGCAACAGAGCATGCGCGATGGAAAGGTTGTGATCGGGATTCTTCTGCGCTGGCGACAATTAGGTAGACGCTACTTCTGGCCTCATCTCCTGTTAGGGATGGTAGCGGCCAGCTTTGGCCTGCCAGCCTGTGCGCAAAGCTCCGAACTCAACGCGTCGTCTGAATCTCCGGCCAGCAGTCTCTTTCTTGGCAATGCCACACGCTTTGATCACCTGATCCGGCTGCAGGAAGCATCCCGACGCCCGAGCTTCAGCGTGGATTACTGGCATCAGCACGCCATCCGCACCGTTATTCGTCATCTCTCTTTCACGCTGGCGCCCCAGGCGCAGGCGGAGCAACAGACATTACCGCTGGCGGCACAAAAGCTGGCGCTGATAGACTCACTGCATAGTTTACTGACATCACATTCTGCGCTGCACACTGCACCGCAGCAGATCTCTACGCCGCCTCTTTTCACGGCCGTTACCCGTTCATGGGTAGAATGGCATGCCAGCGTGCATGGTATTCGCGCCGGACCCGCCCGATTGTTCTGCTAATATTTTTGGTTTTATTCACTCTGTTAAGATTTCGCAGTCCGGAATGCTCCGGCTGAATTGAGAATATATTTACTATGTTAAGCAAAATATTAACCAAGGTTTTTGGTAGCAGTAACGATCGTACCCTGCGTCGTATGCGTAAAGTGGTGGACGTCATCAATAAGATGGAGCCCGATTTTGAGAAGCTCTCTGATGATGAACTGAAAGCTAAAACTGATCTGTTCCGCGAACGCCTGAAAAAAGGTGAATCGCTGGAAAGCCTGATCCCGGAAGCGTTCGCAACCGTGCGTGAAGCCAGTAAACGCGTGTTCGGGATGCGTCACTTCGACGTGCAGCTGATCGGCGGTATGGTGCTGAACGATCGCTGCATTGCTGAGATGCGAACCGGTGAAGGTAAAACGCTGACCGCAACGCTGCCAGCCTACCTGAATGCGCTGTCCGGCAAAGGCGTTCACGTGGTTACCGTCAACGACTATCTGGCACAGCGTGATGCGGAAAATAACCGTCCGCTGTTTGAGTTCCTGGGTTTAACCATTGGTATCAACATGTCGGGCCTGCCGGCGGTGGCAAAGCGTGAAGCTTACGCAGCAGACATCACCTACGGCACCAACAACGAATATGGCTTCGACTACCTGCGCGACAACATGGCTTTCAGCCCGGAAGAGCGTGTACAGCGTAAACTGCACTATGCGCTGGTGGATGAGGTCGACTCCATCCTGATCGATGAAGCGCGTACGCCGCTGATCATCTCTGGTCCGGCGGAAGACAGTTCTGAGCTTTACACCAAAGTGAACAAGATCATCCCTCATCTGGTTCGCCAGGATAAAGAAGATACCGAAACCCATCAGGGTGAAGGCGACTTCTGGATCGATGAAAAAGCGCGTCAGGCTCACATGTCTGAGCGCGGTCTGGTCAAAGTGGAAGAGCTGCTGGTCAGCCAGGGCATCATGGAAGCGGGCGAGTCACTCTACTCTCCGACCAATATCATGCTGATGCACCACGTCACCGCGGCGCTGCGTGCGCACGCACTCTTTACCCGCGATGTGGATTACATCGTGAAAGATGGCGAAGTGGTGATTGTTGATGAACACACCGGCCGTACCATGCAGGGTCGTCGCTGGTCTGATGGTCTGCATCAGGCGATTGAAGCGAAAGAAGGCGTTGAGATCCAGAACGAGAACCAGACGCTGGCCTCTATCACCTTCCAGAACTACTTCCGTATTTACGAGAAGCTGGCCGGTATGACCGGTACCGCTGATACCGAAGCATTTGAATTCAGCTCCATTTATAAGCTCGACACCATTGTCGTGCCGACCAACCGTCCGATGGTGCGTAAAGATCTGGCTGACCTGGTCTACATGACCGAGAAAGAGAAGATCGATGCCATTATCGAAGATATCCGTGAGCGCACCGCCAATGGTCAGCCGGTGCTGGTGGGAACCATCTCGATTGAGAAATCAGAAGTGGTCTCTAACGAACTGACCCGTGCCGGTATCAAACATAACGTTCTGAACGCCAAATTCCACGCCCGCGAAGCGGATATCGTGGCGCAGGCCGGTCAGCCGGGTGCGGTCACTATCGCCACCAACATGGCCGGACGTGGTACAGATATTATGCTGGGCGGCAGCTGGCACGCTGAAGTGGCCGAACTGGAAGAGCCAACTGAAGCGCAAATCGAAGAGATTAAAGCGGCATGGCAGATTCGTCATGATGCGGTTCTGGCGTCAGGTGGTTTACACATCGTTGGTACTGAGCGTCACGAATCGCGTCGTATCGACAACCAGCTGCGTGGTCGTGCAGGTCGTCAGGGTGACGCCGGTTCTTCTCGCTTCTACCTGTCGATGGAAGATGCGCTGATGCGTATTTTTGCCTCAGACCGCGTCTCGAATATGATGCGTAAACTGGGCATGAAGCCAGGCGAAGCGATTGAGCATCCGTGGGTCACCAAAGCGATTGCCAATGCCCAGCGCAAAGTTGAAAGCCGTAACTTCGATATTCGTAAGCAGCTGCTGGAATATGATGATGTGGCTAATGACCAGCGTCGCGCGATCTACAGTCAGCGTAATGAGCTGCTGGATGTGTCTGACGTTAGCGAAACCATCAACAGTATTCGCCACGACGTCTACAAAGTCACCATCGATACTTACATTCCGCCGCAGTCGCTGGAGGAGATGTGGGACGTGCCAGGCCTGGAAGAGCGTCTGCGCACTGACTTCGATCTGAACCTGCCGATTGCAGAGTGGCTGGATAAAGAGCCCGATCTGCATGAAGAAGTGCTGCGTGAGCGCATCATGACCCATGCTATGGAAAGCTACGCTGAGAAAGAAGAGATCGTTGGCGCAGAGATGATGCGCAACTTCGAAAAAGGCGTGATGCTTCAGACGCTGGATTCGCTGTGGAAAGAGCATCTGGCCGCGATGGACTATCTGCGTCAGGGCATCCATCTGCGCGGCTATGCGCAGAAAGATCCGAAGCAGGAGTACAAGCGTGAATCCTTTGCCATGTTTGCTGCGATGCTTGAATCACTGAAATATGAAGTGATCAGTACACTGAGCAAAGTGCAGGTGCGCATGCCAGAAGAAGTTGAAGCGATGGAGCAACAACGTCGCGAAGAAGCTGAACGTCTGGCACAGCAACAGCAGCTGAGCCATGTTGAAGAGGATCTGCTGGCAGCCGCAGAGCCTGTGGCGGAGCAGAGTGGTGAACGCAAAGTCGGCCGCAACGATCCCTGCCCATGTGGTTCCGGTAAAAAGTACAAGCAGTGTCATGGCCGCATCGCCTGAGACTGAATGCTACTAAAAAAGGAGCCGCTGGCTCCTTTTTTTATGGTCTCTGCCACCCAGGCAACAGCGACTCCGCTGAGCTAAAGCGGTTAACATCCGCTACGGCATGCTCTAAAATCAGGCTTCATTCACCCATTACTACCGGATAGTCTCCATGAAGCACCTGCAGGTTGCAGTTGGCATCATTCGCAATGCCAGTAAACAAATTTTCCTTGCCCAGCGCGCGGCGACCTCTTACATGGCGAACAAGTGGGAGTTTCCTGGCGGTAAAATTGAAGCGGGCGAAAGCGCCGAACAGGGATTGATAAGGGAACTTCAGGAAGAGACCGGGATTGAGGTCACCGAGGCACGCCCGATTGGTCATGCAGACCACAGCTATGACGATCTGCGCGTGACGCTGCATTTCTTTCTGGTCGAAGGGTGGAAAGGAGAGCCGTGGGGCAAAGAGGGTCAGCCGCAGCGTTGGGTTGATCAGCATGCGTTGGTCGCGGAGGAGTTTCCGCCCGCGAATCATCAGCTGATTGCGCGTCTGATCGCCGGCGAACTCTGAGCGGATGGGGCAGCGTGCCCCATCCGGTTCGGCTGTCAGCGATCTTCTTCACTCCAGTTGTCACTGTCGTTCATATCGTCGCGGCTGGGAATGCGTTTCTCTTCTGCGGCCCACTCACCTAAATCAATGAGCTGGCAGCGCTTACTGCAAAAGGGGCGCCACGGGCTGAGTTCATCCCAGATCACATCTTTGCCGCACTGCGGACAGGCAACGGTCATCACTTCTTGCTGCATTTTTACCTCTAACAACAGGCCAGTTGAAAATTAAGGCGGGCCGGAACTTCACCACGCTCACTATCAAGCGGCATAAAACGAATGGCGTAGCGGCTTTTATGTCCGGACACCTGTGGATAGAGCGCATCCTCCAGCGACAACTGCAGTCGCAGCAGATCGGCGCCTTCGGCATTATCCTGATAAAAACCATTAAGGCTGGTCTGCACATGAAACGCGCCGGACTGGCGGATCAAATCCAGTACCATCGCCAGCGCATGATACAGTGGCTCCAGCGTCTGCATCCAGGCTTCGACCTGCGCATCGCGTACTTCCTGTGGCAGATGGAGCCAGATGTGCAGGCCCGGCAAATCAAAGCTGCAGCATCCACCAGGGATGCTCAGGCGCTGCCGCACCAGGGCAATCAGACGGTCCTCGCGGAGTTGCTGGCCCATACGTGGGGCATTCATTAACTGCGTCGACTGAATTTTGAGTTTATCGCGCAGGGCATTAACCAGCGTCATATCAACACCTGGCACATCAGCCCATGCACGTAACTTTTGCTGCTGACGCTCCAGCTCTTTTAACAATTCAGTACGCATATCGCCCCGCTCAAAAATATCGAGCAGCTCGCTAATCAGGCGAAAAAAGGTCAGCGCATTAACGGTTTTATCCAGTGGGACAATTTCATCTAACTGATTGATCAAAAACTCAACCCGTAACCAGGTTCGCATTTTTTCATTCAGTGGGTGTTCAAACAGAACGGGTGTGCTCATGGTATTAATCCTGTTTCGTTGCCGCCAGCCTGAGATAGCGCTGATGGAGTTCGGCAACCTGCGGCAAGGCGTCATCGGGCTCGCCACTGTTATCAATAATGTCATCGGCACAGGCGAGGCGCTGCTGGCGCGTCGCCTGTGCGGCAAGAATGCGTTTCGCCTGCGCGACGGAAAGATGATCGCGCTGCCGGGTGCGCGCTAACTGCGTTGCCTCATCAACATCCACCACCAGTACCCGATCAGCCTGGTGCTGTAACTGATTTTCCACCAGTAGCGGCACCACCCAGAGCACATAAGGTGTGGTGGCTTCGGCGATCAATTGACGCGTCCGGGCATTAATCAGTGGATGCAGCAGCGCGTTTAACCAGCTTTTTTCTTCCGGCTGCTGAAAAATAATGTCGCGAAGCCGGCTACGATCAAGCTTCCCCTCATCAGTCACTATCGACGTGCCATAGCGCGCCTGAATGGCCTGCAAAGCGGGTGTGCCGGGTTCGACAACTTCACGTGCTATCAGGTCAGCATCAATAATTTCCACGCCAGACGCTGCGAATGCCTGGGCAATCGTACTTTTACCACTGCCGATCCCCCCTGTAAGCGCGACGATATAGGGCATGTTTCTCACCTGACTTCTCTGTTCGACAGGGCTTCAGGGTAATGATCTGTATAAAAAACGCAAAAATGCGCGTCAGATCACACCGATAAACCACAATTAAATTTAACGGATTGTAGCGTAAATAAAGTGAAATTCGCAGTCTTGTCGCGCAGCGAGAGGCGCGTATCATAACGTCACTGGAGCTGTGCTTACTTCGTGAACGACGATTCATTGCCACTTACCAGGACACTGTTTATGCGTATTGAAGAAGATTTAAAACTGGGCTTTAAAGATGTCTTAATCCGCCCCAAACGCTCCACGCTGCAAAGTCGCTCACAGGTTGAGCTGGAACGCAGCTTTACCTTCAGACATTCGGGCCTGAGCTGGAGCGGCGTACCGATTATCGCCGCCAACATGGATACCGTCGGCACATTTTCAATGGCTGAGGCGCTGGCCAGCTTCAATATCCTTACAGCAGTCCATAAGCATTACAGCGTAGATGAGTGGCGCGCGTTTATTCAGCGCGTCCCCGCGACGGTATTGAAACATGTGATGGTTTCAACCGGCACCTCGGAGGCCGATCTCAATAAACTGGTTGCGATTATGGCGCTGTCAGACGATCTGCAGTTTATCTGCATCGACGTGGCCAACGGCTATTCTCAGCATTTTGTTGATTTTCTGCAGCGCGCCCGTGAAACCTTCCCGGCTAAAACCATCTGTGCCGGTAACGTGGTAACGGGCGAAATGGTGGAAGAGCTGATTCTCTCTGGCGCGGATATCGTCAAAGTCGGCATTGGCCCGGGTTCGGTCTGTACAACCCGGGTGAAAACCGGCGTGGGCTATCCGCAGCTTTCCGCTGTCATTGAATGTGCCGATGCGGCGCATGGCTTAAGCGGACAGATTGTCAGTGATGGCGGCTGTTCAGTGCCTGGCGATATTGCGAAAGCGTTTGGCGGCGGTGCCGACTTCGTGATGCTGGGTGGCATGCTGGCGGCACATGATGAGTGTGAAGGGCAGGTGGTCGAAGAGAATGGCGAAAGCTTTATGCTGTTTTACGGCATGAGTTCCGAATCGGCGATGAAGCGTCACGTTGGCGGTGTGGCGCAATATCGCGCAGCAGAAGGTAAAACGGTGAAGCTGCCATTACGTGGCCCGGTTGCTGACACCGCGCGCGATATCCTGGGTGGACTGCGTTCCGCCTGCACCTACGTGGGCGCGGAGCGGCTGAAAGAGCTGACCAAGCGCACCACCTTTATCCGGGTTAATGAGCAGGAAAACCGCGTTTTCAACCGATAGTTATCCGGGGCGCAGCCTGCGCCCCTTAATGCATCGCATCACCCAGCCCGAACACCGGCAGATACATCGCAATCACCAGCGTGCCAACAATGCCGCCAATCACCACCATCATCATCGGTTCCAGCGAAGCAGCCAGTGTGTCAGCGCGCTCACGGGTTTCTGCCTCATGCCATTCCGCCAGACGAGCCAGCATTAAATCCAGCGCGCCCGCCTCTTCGCCGACGCGAACCAGCTGACCGCATAATGGTGTGAACAGCGGATGATGCATCAGCGCCTGATGCAGAGGATTCCCCTGAGCAATGTGCTGCTGCAGTCCGGCCATTGCTTCCCGCCATAGCAATGATGAGAGCGTCACTTCAACGGCAGCCAGTCCCTGTAGCAAAGTTAACCCGGCGCGCTGTGTCAGATTCAGAATGGTGTAGATCTGCGTCAGCTGCGTGCCACGCCATAACCCGGAAAGCAGCGGGATGCGCAGGAAAATCGCCTGCTCACGGCGCTGCCAGCCCGCAGAGCGTCGTCGTAACTGATGCCAGGCTGCCAGCATCAGCGATACGCTGATGGCTAACACCGCTCCCCACTCCTGAAGCGCGGCAGATAACTGCATTACCGCTGCCGTAAAGGCGGGCAGAGGGGCATCAAAGGAGTCATAGACGGCAACGAACTCTGGCAGAACGAACAGCAGCATGCCGCAGGTGACCGCAATCGCCACCAGCAGAATGAACAGAGGATAACGCAGCGCCTTCGTCACCTGATGCCATAACTGCTGTTGCCGGATCTGTTGCCGGGCCAGCTCACTGCAACAGGTATCCAGCTGACCGGTCAGTTCGCCCACCTCCATCAGGGCCGGATAGAGTGCCGGAAAAATCTGCGGCCATTCACGTAAAGCCTGAGAAAAAGGGGCACCGCTGAGTACCCGATGATGCAAGACAAGCATCAGAGCACGCCAGCCTGCATGCGGATGGCCCTCAGCCAGCAAAGCCAGACTCTCTGCCAGCGGCAGTCCCGCTTTGAGCAGGGTTGCCAGCTGACGAATCAGATCGGTTTTGTGCTGCCACTTCCACTCCCCCTGACGCCACACTTTTTCTCGTTTCCAGCTTACCGGCAGAAGGTCGCGCTGCGCCAGCATCAGCAGCAGGTTATCACTGTCGATAGCCAGTAGCTGGCCACTGACTAACTGGCCCTGGCTATCGACCGCCTGCCAGCGAAATAAAGACGCATCAGCCATCGTCCAGCCCAATCACCCGTTGCATCTCTTCCAGCGAGGTATCGCCCCGGCTTACCGCTTCCAGGCCAGACACCAGCAGAGTGCGTAATCCCTGCTGTTTCGCCAGGCTGAGCAAATTCTCCAGCGGCATTTCGGCGGCGATCGCATTTTGCAGCCTGGCATTGATCGGCAGCAGTTCAAACAGCGCCAGCCGGCCAAAATAGCCGGAAAAACAGTGGTCGCAGCCGGGAGCTCGCCAGGTTTGCAAGGTACCGGGCCAGAGTTCCGCAGGATAGTGCGCCACCGCCTGAGCGGGCTGACGGCAGTGGGGACAGAGGCGTCTAACCAGGCGCTGAGCAACAATCAGTTTCAGCGCCGACCCCAGAAGATAACCGGGAATACCCATCTGTCGCAGCCGGGTCAGGGTCTCGGCGGTGGAGTTGGTGTGCAGAGTCGAAAGCACCAGATGTCCGGTCTGTGCCGCTTTAACCGCAATCTCCGCCGTTTCAGCATCGCGGATCTCCCCGACCATGATCACATCCGGATCCTGTCTCAGCAGCGCCCGCAGCACGCGGTTAAAATCGAGGCCGTTTTTAGCATGGATCTGCGTCTGGTTAATGCCGGGCAGCGGGATCTCAATCGGATCTTCAACGCTGCACAGATTTTTTTCCGGCGTATTCAGGGCACTGAGTCCGCTATAGAGCGTAAACGTCTTGCCGCTGCCGGTAGGGCCGGTGACCAGAATCAGCCCCTGCGGCTGCGCCAGCGCGGCGCAGAACAGGCGCAACTGCGCGGCGGGTAAGCCGAGCTTATCCAGCGACAGCGCCGCGCTTTCACTCTGCAACAGCCGGACCACCGCTTTCTCACCACCGTAGATGGGTAAGGTCGCCAGGCGAAAAGAGGCGGGTTTACCGGCGATCTCCAGACTGAACTGACCATCCTGCGGTAACCGGCGTTCGGCGATATCCAGTCCGCCGAGGATCTTCAGTCGCGCCAGCAGAGCAGCAGGCTGGGTGACGGGCAGGGAAGATAGAGGGTGCAATACGCCATCGATACGCAAACGCACCCGCAGGCCATCACGGCCGGGTTCGATATGGACATCAGAGGC
Organism: Pantoea sp. EKM10T; assembly: GCF_011800685.1. Lineage (NCBI taxonomy): Bacteria > Pseudomonadati > Pseudomonadota > Gammaproteobacteria > Enterobacterales > Erwiniaceae > Pantoea > Pantoea sp. EKM10T. The sequence goes on along the minus strand of NZ_JAALEU010000011.1, from coordinate 98,781 downwards.
GCGACGCTCCAGCGCCTGACGCAGGATCAGCTGTGTCGCTTCGATCGCTGATTCTGTGGGCGCCTCTTCGCGCGCCACCAGCGGTGTGTCAGCGTGCTGAAGCTGGTCGAGCCGGGCCTGCGGCCAGCACTCGATTTCAATCTGACACTGGCTGGCAAAATGGAGGGCTTCAGCCAGCCCTGGCGGCACGCTTTCCGCGACGGCAACACGCAGCTGGCTGGCATCATGGTGCAAAACCAGGGCACGATAGCGCTGACATAATGCCGCGATCGCCTCATCAGGCTTGCTCATCGCTGGCTCCTTTATCCGCAAAGCGGAACTGCTGCAGGCAATTGTCGCGCAGGCTATTGTTGCTGCTGGTGCAGCTGCGTTGCCAGCTGATGCCGCCCTCGGTGCTGTCCCAGAGCGGCAGCATTTCAACGCTCAGGCCATTCAGGCTCTCCTGGCCGGTCAGCGTAATGACCCCGTTGGTCACGCTCAGTGCCGAGACATAGCGCGATCCCCTGGCAGCAGGAATACCCGCTTCTCCGGCCTGACACTGCGTCGGGCCGCCGCGCTCCATGGCGCAAAGCTCAACAGCGGTTTTATAGGGCACCATGGTTTGCAGCATGTCGGTAAGGGCAGCACGCTGCAGATAATTTTGATAAGCGGGCAGGCCGATGGCACTTAAGATTGCCACAATACCCACCACAATCATCAGTTCAACCAGCGTAAATCCACGTTGATAATTCATCACATCGTCTCCGTATTAAGAAGGCGACAGGTTAAAAATCGGGGGCAGTGAAAGACAGGCAGAGATGGGCAAACTGGAAAGCGTGATGTGAACAGATTTCAGACTTACAGCGCAGTCGAAACTGCGCCGGAAGCAGGGTCGCAAAATCGCCGTGTTGAGTGACGGCGAGGCAGGCTATTTTTGTTTAAAGCGCATCGAGAGATCCAGCGCCCGCACATGCTTGGTCAGCGCGCCAACCGAAACATAGTCCACGCCGGTCAGGGCGATCTGTGGCAGGGTAGTTTCGGTGACGTTACCGGAGACCTCCAGCAACGCCCGACCCTGATTAAGTTCGACGGCGGCACGCATCGCTTCCAGGCTAAAGTTATCCAGCATCACGATATCGGCTTCGGCTTCCAGCGCCTGACGTAACTCCTCCAGCGATTCCACCTCAACTTCAACCGGCACATCGGGCTGCAACCATTGCGCTCTTTCCACTGCCTGCCGAATCGAACCGCTGGCAATAATATGGTTCTCTTTGATGAGATAAGCGTCAGAGAGGCCCAGCCGATGATTACTACCCCCGCCGCACAACACGGCATATTTCAGCGCAGTCCGCAGTCCGGGCAGGGTTTTACGCGTGTCCAGCAGTTGCGTCTGGCTTCCCGCCAGCAGCGCGGCATAGCGGCTGACTTCGGTAGCAACGCCTGAGAGCGTCTGCACAAAATTAAGCGCCGTTCGCTCGGCGGTCAGCAGCAGCCGGGCAGGCCCCTCGATTTCAAACAGCAGCTGGTCAGCCTCGATCTGATCACCATCTTCGACATGCCAGATCAGGGTCGCGTGTGAGCCGAGCTGAATGAACACCTCTTCAACCCAGCGTTTACCACAGAAAACACCGGCTTCGCGGGTGATGACCTGCGCATCGGCCTGGGTATCGGCGGGTAACAGCTGCGCGGTGATATCGCGGTCAGCGTCGATCTCGCCCCCGAGATCCTCTTTTAACGCCAGCGCAACGCTATCCGGAATGTCACTTTCAATGCGTTTAATCAGCGCCTGACGACGGCTGTCGGGATCATAACCACGGGATGACATAGGCGTTTTACTCCTGAAAGGGGAATGACAGAGGCGGTCACAATAGCCTGAACCGCCATTCGGTTCCAGCAACTGATAGCATTTTGTTTAGTATCCTTAACACACAGTGCGTGAATGTCATCAGACCGGCACACTAAGAAGCAAGAATCCTTTATTATTCATGCTATTCTCAGCCAGGTGAAATAAGGAAAACCGCTATGAAAATCAAACAGGGCTGGCTGACCCGCGTGCGTCATGTGCCGTCGCCGCATTGCAACGAACGCCCTGATAATGAGGCACCTTCACTGCTGGTGATCCACAATATCAGCCTGCCACCCGGTGAATTTGGCGGGCCATGGATCGATAAACTGTTCACCGGCACCTTACCGCCCGATGCCCATCCCTATTTTGCGGATATCGCCGCGCTGAAAGTGGCGGCACACTGCCTGATTCGCCGTGACGGGGAGATCGTGCAGTATGTCCCCTTTGATAAACGCGCCTGGCATGCAGGCATTTCGCAGTTCGAAGGACGTGAAAACTGCAACGACTTCTCCATAGGCATCGAACTGGAAGGGACAGACAGTGAGCCTTATAGCGAGGCGCAATATCGGGCCTTGCAGCAAGTGACGCAATTACTGCTGCAACATTACCCGTTAACGCCTGCACGTATCACGGGGCACAGTGACATCGCACCGGTACGCAAAACCGATCCCGGACCTGCTTTTGACTGGGACTACTACAAACAGCTGTTAACGCAGCAAAAATCCTGATTTTTGCGGAGTCAGTATGACGTTGTTTACCTTGTTGTTGGTTTTAGGCTGGGAGCGCCTGTTTAAACTGGGCGAGCACTGGCAGCTCGAACACCGGCTGGAGCCGATCTTTCGCCAGCGCCACCATTTCTCAATGATGCGTACCCTGCTGATGACCGTGCTGGCGATGGCGCTGACCGCGCTGGTGATCTGGAGTCTGAAAGGGCTGCTGTTTGGCGTGCTGCAACTGCTCTTCTGGATTGTTGCCGGACTGCTCTGTATCGGTGCCGGGTCGGTGCGACAGCACTACCACGGCTACCTGAAAGCGGCCAGTCATGATGACGACGCTGCGCATCAGGCGATGGCGGCTGAACTGACGCTGATTCATGGCGTGCCGGTGGAATGCAGCGAGCGCGAGTTCCTGCGTGAGCTGCAGAATGCCCTGATCTGGATAAACTTCCGTTTCTACCTTGCGCCAATGTTCTGGCTGGTGGTAGGCGGTCCGTGGGGGCCGGTGCTGCTGGTGGGTTACGCTTTTCTGCGGGCCTGGCAAGGCTGGCTGGCAAAGCATGGAACACCGATGGCGCGTTCACAATCTGGCGTGGATGCCATTCTGCATCTTCTCGACTGGATCCCGGCGCGGCTGGCGGGTGTGGCTTACGCCCTGCTGGGTCATGGCGAGAAAGCGCTGCCCGCCTGGTTTGCTTCGCTGACCGATCGGCATCGTTCTCAGTATCAGGTGCTGACGACCCTGGCGCAGTTCTCACTGTCACGCGATCCGCACACCGATAAAGTCGAAACGCCACGGGTTGCCGTGGCGTTAGCGAAACGTACCTCACTGGTACTGGTGGTCGCTGTCGCGTTGCTGACGATTTACGGCACGCTGGTGTAATCGGCAGGCGGCACGCCGAAATCAGGCGTGCCATCTTCCCGCCAGCTGAAATATTTCAGTCGGGTATGGCGGTTCGGATCCCATAACGGATCGCCTTCAATTTCAGTGTAGTTACGCGCGTGGTACACCAGCACGTCGCGTCCCGCCTCATCCTGGGTAAAACTGTTGTGACCCGGTCCATACTGATGGTTGTCCCAGCTGGAGACAAATACCGGCCGTGCAGACTTTTGCCATGCGGCGACATCAAGCGGGTCGGCATCAACGTCAATCGACAGTATCCCCAGACAGTAATTCTCATCGGTGGCGCTGGCAGAGTAGGTCACAAACAGCCGATCCCCGTGACGAATAACCGCCGGTCCTTCATTAACGCTAAAGCCTGCGCACTCCCACTCATATTCTGGCCGGCTCAGCATCACCGGCGTGCCTTTCAGCGTCCAGGGATTAAGCAGCTCAGCCAGATAGAGGTTAGAGTTGCCGGGAATCAATGGATCTTTCTGCGCCCAGAGATACCAGTTTTTACCCTGATGCACGAAGTGGGTAGCATCCAGTGAGAAGCTGTCGAACTGGCTGAAGACCCGGCGACAGGGCTGCCATTCCCCCTGCAGCGGATTTTCCGCCTCACACACCAGCGCATACATCCGGTGCTGAAACAGTCCCTCTTTGATTTCACGCGTCGGTGCTGCCGCGAAATAGATGACCCACTGTCCGTCAATGTAGTGCAGCTCAGGTGCCCAGATTAACTCGCTAAAGGGGCCGCTCTCGGGCTTGCGCCAGACGACCACCGGCTCGGCGCTGCGCAGGCCAGCCAGCGTCGTGGCGCGACGGATCTCCAGCCGGTCATACTCCGGCACCGATGCCACAAAGTAATAGTACTGTTCATGACGCAGGATAAAGGGGTCGGCGCGCTGCTCGATAAAAGGATTCGGCCAGTCTGGGGTCATTTTACATCTCCTGTTTGCGGGGCAGCACCGTCGCGCAGGCGGACAGTGTGTAAATCATGGAAGTTTTCGCGGCGCAGCGCGAGATCCTGCTGGATGGTAATCATCATTTTGCGGTCGACCTTCATCAGTCGTACCACACCTGCGGTAATCAGATAGCCGACGCCAGGAATAATGGTGAACAGCAGCATGATGCCGTTAATCGCCTCAGGTGACTGCTGCTTAGCACCTGCATTGTAGCCATAGATCGACAGCAGAAAGCCGACCATCGCACCGGCAACCGCCAGTCCCACCTTGAGGAAGAACAGGTTGCCGGAGAAGCTGATGCCGGTGATGCGTTTGCCGGTTTTCCATTCGCCGTAGTCATCCACATCGGCCATCAGTGACCAGTGCAGTGGAGAGGGGATCTGATGCAGGATATTCAGCACAAAGTAGGCGACCACGACCATCACGGTGGCGTGGGGATCGATCCAGTAAAAACCGCTGGAGAAGAGTGCCAGCGCGATATTGGTCCAGAAGAAGACTTTGAGTTTGCACCAGCGATCGGTGAGCAGTTTCGCCAGCGTGCTGCCGACCATCATGCCAATCACACCCAGGCTGATAAACAGCGTGGCGAAGTGCGTCGACTGGCCCATGACCCAGGTCACGTAATACATGGTGGCCGCCATGCGGATGAAGCCGGGACAGACGTTACAGAAGGTCAGCAGCAGAATGCGTACCCACTGATCATTCTTCCAGACGTCACGCAGATCTTTTTTCAGGTCATCATTGCTCGGCACGGCAGGGCGGATACGTTCACGTACCGTGGCAAAGCAGAACAGAAACATCGCCAGGCCAATGGTTGCCAGTACCGCCATCGCCATCTGGTAGCCGCGCGCTTTGTCTTCGCCACCGAACCACTCTGCCATCGGCAGCAGGGACAGAGAGAGTATCAGCGTAGCGATGCCGACCATGACAAAGCGGTATGACTGGCAGGAGACGCGCTCACCGGGATCGTTAGTAATCACGCCGCCCAGAGAGCAGTAAGGAATGTTAATCGCCGTATAGGTCAGTGACATCAGGAAGTAGGTGACGAAGGCCCAGATCACCTTGTTGTGATAGGTCCAGTCTGGCGTGGTGAACATCAATACGCTGAACACGACGTAAGGTACGGAAACCCACAGCAGCCAGGGACGAAAGCGACCCCAGCGACTCTGGGTGCGATCGGCTATCGCGCCCATAATCGGATCGGTTACCGCATCGAGTACTCTGACCGAGAGCAGCAGGGTCCCCACCAGCGCCGGGGCCAGGCCGAAAACGTCGGTATAGAAGTAGTTCAGGAACAGCATGATGGCACCGCCAATCATGTTGCATCCGGCATCGCCCATGCCATATCCCAGTTTTTCCCGAAACGGGAGGGCTGTACCTTTCATGGTTTTCTCCTGCGCATCCAGTGTGAACAGGAATTATTGGCAGGAAATCAGCGAGATGAACGGGAGTAATTCGTTATGAAGATGGACAAAACAGTTGCGGGGAGAGAAGTGTGAACTGGATCGGGGCAGTTGAGACGGGCAGGAGGGCGTGAGTGACGTGCTGCAACCCCGCAGGAGGTCGCAGCACGTGGTAAAGCATCAGGCTTTCTGTGTCTGGTTCTTGATAAAGTAACCCACGCCCAGAATCACCAGCCAGACCGGAATCAGCCAGACAGAGATCGCCATGCCCGGCGTGGTCGCCATCAGTACCAGAATCGCCGCCAGGAAAATCAGGCAAATCCAGTTACCGGCCGGATAGAGCAGCGCTTTAAAGCGGGTGGTTACGCCCTGCTGATCTTTCTTACGACGGAACTTAAGGTGCGCCAGGCTGATCATCGCCCAGTTGATCACCAGCGCAGAGACGACCAGCGACATCAGCAGGCCAAACGCTTCACCCGGCATCAGATAGTTGATCAGCACACAGAGCGCAGTGGCGACAGCAGAGACCAGAATCGTTAACACCGGCACACCGCGACGATCGACCTTCAGCAGCGCTTTTGGCGCATTACCCTGCTGTGCCAGACCAAACAGCATACGGCTGTTACAGTAAACGCAGCTGTTATAGACCGACAGCGCCGCTGTCAGGATGACCACGTTGAGCGCATTCGCCACCATGGCATCGCCCAGCTCGTGGAAGATAAAGACAAACGGGCTGACTTCTGACGTGACACGCGTCCACGGCATCAGTGACAGCAGCACCGCCAGCGAACCAATGTAGAAAATCAGAATACGCCACAGCACCTGGTTGGTCGCTTTTGGAATGCTCACTTCCGGGTTATCCGCTTCAGCGGCGGTGATACCTACCAGCTCCAGACCACCAAACGAGAACATGATAATCGCCATGACCATCACCAGACCGCCGATGCCATGCGGGAAAAATCCGCCCTGTTCCCACAGGTTGCGCACGGTAGCCTGCGGACCCGCGTGACCGCTGAACAGCAACCAGCCTCCGAACAGGATCATGCCAATCACCGCAACCACTTTAACGATGGCGAACCAGAACTCCATCTCACCAAACACTTTCACATTGGTCAGGTTGATAGCGTTAATCATCACGAAGAAGATGGCAGCCGAAGCCCAGGTCGGAAAGTCTGGCCACCAGAACTGGACATATTTGCCAACGGCGGTGAGTTCCGCCATGGCGACCAGCACATAGAGCACCCAGTAGTTCCAGCCCGAAGCGAAGCCTGCAAAGTTGCCCCAGTATTTATACGCGAAGTGGCTGAAGCTGCCGGCGACCGGCTCTTCCACGACCATTTCGCCTAACTGACGCATGATTAAAAAGGCAATAAAACCGGCAATCGCATAGCCCAGAATTACGGCCGGTCCGGCGGATTCAATGACCGATGCACTGCCCAGAAACAGGCCGGTTCCCACTGCACCACCCAGCGCGATGAGCTGAATATGGCGGTTCTTGAGACCACGTTTCAGCGCTTCGCCTTGCTGTTGTTCCATACAAACCTCGTGATGTTTTTATTCTTCGTTCGCAGCGCAGGACGCTGTAATGAAGTAGTTACAATAACGTATTGATTATTTTACGGTATCTGGCGTGCTGAATAGTGCCATCTGCTACCCTGGCGACAAGAATAGTGATAAGCGAATCGCTTTGCACCTGCTTTCGCCTTTCGTGCTGAGAGTTGACTGAAAAAACGCCGTCCTGGTCACGTCTGCCCACAGCAACTTCTGCCATGAAATTCCGTTAATGACGAATAGCTTTCACTTATGTCTGCCGCTGCGCTAACGCGCTAAGCGGGTGTAAGGTTTGGTAAAAGTGAAATTATTTAACATTTGCGGTAACGCGAATTTTTCATTTTTTTAACCGCAAGTTAGCGCCAGCACAGGCTTTGGGGGCAGGTGAATGTCGCAGACACCATATAGACACAAGGTGAATACTTTGTTACTTTACCGGCACCTCTTTGCAATTGGTATTACCAATTTACTCCGGACGATTGGCTTAATAAGAAGGGACGATGGCTTACAGTAAGATTCGCCAACCTAAACTCTCCGACGCTATCGAGCAACAGCTCGAATCGCTGATTATGGAAGGGACCCTGCGTCCGGGAGAGAAGCTGCTGCCTGAGCGCGAACTCGCCAAACAATTCGATGTCTCACGTCCGTCTCTCCGCGAAGCGATCCAGCGCTTAGAAGCCAAAGGATTATTGCTGCGCCGACAGGGTGGCGGAACGTTCGTGCAGGAGAATCTCTGGCAAAGCTTAAGCGATCCACTCGTTGAGCTTCTCGCCGACCATCCGGAATCACAGTTTGATCTGCTGGAAACGCGCCATGCCTTAGAAGGCATCGCCGCCTATTACGCGGCGCTGCGCGGCACAGAGGAAGACCTGCTGCGCATTCGCGACTGCCATGTGAATATTCAGCAGGCGCAGGACAGCGGCGATTTAGACGCCGAAGCGGACGCAGTGATGCAGTATCAGATCGCTGTCACAGAAGCGGCCCATAATGTTGTGCTTTTACATTTGCTACGCTCAATGGGCCCTATGCTGGAACAAAACGTTCGCCAGAATTTCGAATTGCTCTACTCGCGCCGGGAAATGCTGGCAAAAGTGAGCGGTCACCGCGCCAGAATCTTTGAGGCGATTGTGGCTCGTGAGCCAGAAAAAGCGCGCGAGGCTTCACACCGTCACCTGGCGTTCATAGAGGAAATCTTGCTGGACAGAAGTCGGGAGCAGAGCCGTCGAGAACGCTCCCTGCGTCGTTTACAGCAACGTAAGGAATAACGTGCGACAAAGATCGTACTGACATCAGACGAGCCTGCCTGCATCTGCTTTAACAGGCTCCCGATTATTCAACGTATTAGACACAGATAAGGAACACACCCATGTCAGAACGTTTACACAATGACGTGGATCCGATTGAAACTCGTGACTGGCTACAGGCGATCGAATCGGTCATCCGTGAAGAAGGTGTTGAACGTGCACAGTATCTGATTGATCAGGTACTGGGTGCAGCCCGCAAAGGCGGCGTAAACGTGGCTGCAGGATCTTCTGCAATCAGCAACTACATCAACTCTATTGCCGTTGAAGATGAACCCGATTATCCGGGCAATACCTCTCTTGAACGTCGTATCCGTTCCGCAATTCGCTGGAACGCCATCATGTCGGTGCTGCGCGCATCGAAGAAAGATCTGGAACTCGGCGGCCACATGTCCTCCTTCCAGTCTTCTGCGACGATTTATGAAGTGTGCTTCAACCACTTCTTCCGCGCGCGCAGTGAGAAGGATGGCGGCGATCTGGTCTATTTCCAGGGCCACATCTCTCCCGGCATCTATGCCCGTGCGTTCCTTGAAGGTCGTCTGACCGAAGACCAGATGAATAACTTCCGTCAGGAAGTTGACGGTAAAGGCCTCTCTTCTTATCCGCACCCGAAATTAATGCCGGAATTCTGGCAGTTCCCGACCGTATCAATGGGTCTGGGTCCGCTGTCGGCTATCTACCAGGCGAAGTTCCTGAAGTATCTGGAACACCGTGGCCTGAAAGATACCTCTGCTCAGACCGTTTACGCCTTCCTGGGTGACGGTGAGATGGATGAGCCAGAATCCAAAGGCGCGATCACCATCGCGACCCGTGAAAAACTGGATAACCTGGTCTTTATCATCAACTGCAACCTGCAGCGTCTGGATGGCCCGGTGACCGGTAATGGCAAGATCATCAACGAGCTGGAAGGCATCTTTGCCGGCGCTGGCTGGGAAGTGATCAAGGTCATCTGGGGCGGTCGCTGGGATGAGCTGCTGCGCAAAGATACCAGCGGCAAGCTGATTCAGCTGATGAACGAAACCGTCGACGGCGATTACCAGACCTTCAAATCCCGTGATGGTGCCTATGTGCGTGAGCACTTCTTTGGTAAATATCCGGAAACCGCCGCGCTGGTTAAAGATCTGTCCGATGATGAAATCTGGGCATTGAACCGTGGCGGCCACGATCCGAAGAAAATCTACGCGGCACTGAAAAAAGCGCAGGACACCAAAGGCAAGCCAGTACTGATCCTGGCGCATACCATCAAAGGTTATGGTATGGGCGACACCGCGGAAGGCAAAAACATTGCCCACCAGGTGAAGAAGATGAACATGGATGGCGTGCGCTATATCCGTGATCGCTTCAACGTGCCAGTCGCAGATGACAAAATTGAATCCCTGCCGTACGTGACCTTTGAAAAGGGCTCTGAAGAGCACACGTATCTGCACGGTCAGCGTGAGAAGTTAGGCGGCTACCTGCCAACACGTCAGCCGAAGTTCACTGAAAAGCTGGAAATGCCAGCACTCGAAGAGTTCAGTGCGCTGCTGGATGAGCAGAACAAAGAGATCTCAACCACCATCGCCTTTGTACGTGCCCTGAACGTGATGCTGAAGAACAAGTCGATCAAAGATCGCCTGGTTCCGATCCTCGCCGATGAAGCGCGTACCTTTGGTATGGAAGGTCTGTTCCGTCAGATTGGTATCTACAGCCCGAACGGTCAGCAGTACACCCCGCAGGACCGCGAGCAGGTTGCTTACTATAAAGAAGACGAGAAAGGCCAGATTCTGCAGGAAGGGATCAACGAGCTGGGCGCAGGTTCATCCTGGCTGGCTGCGGCGACCTCTTACAGCACCAACAACCTGCCGATGATCCCGTTCTACATCTATTACTCGATGTTCGGCTTCCAGCGTATCGGCGATCTGATGTGGCTGGCGGGCGACCAACAGGCGCGCGGCTTCCTGGTCGGCGGCACCTCAGGTCGTACTACCCTGAACGGCGAAGGTCTGCAGCATGAAGATGGTCACAGCCACATTCAGTCGCTGACTATCCCGAACTGTATCTCCTACGATCCTTCTTACGCCTATGAAGTGGCTGTCATCATGCATGACGGTCTGGTGCGTATGTATGGCGAAGCGCAGGAGAACGTTTACTACTACATCACCACGCTGAACGAAAACTACCATATGCCAGCAATGCCCGCTGGTGCAGAAGAGGGTATCCGTAAGGGTATCTACAAACTGGAAACGGTAGACGGCAGCAAAGGCAAAGTGCAGCTGCTGGGCTCAGGTTCTATCCTGCGTCATGTGCGTGAAGCTGCGCAGATCCTGGCGAAAGATTACGGTATCGGCTCTGATGTCTACAGCGTCACCTCGTTCACTGAACTGGCACGTGATGGCCAGGATTGTGAGCGCTGGAACATGCTGCATCCGACAGAAGAAGCGCGCGTACCTTACATCGCTCAGGTGATGAACGACGCACCTGCTGTCGCCTCAACCGACTACATGAAACTGTTCGCTGAGCAGGTTCGTAGCTATGTCCCGGCCAGCGATTATCGCGTACTGGGTACCGATGGCTTTGGTCGCTCTGACAGCCGTGAGAACCTGCGTCATCACTTTGAAGTTGATGCATCTTATGTGGTGGTTGCCGCGCTGGGTGAGCTGGCTAAACGCGGCGAGATCGAGAAGAAAGTGGTGGCCGATGCGATCACCCGATTCAATATCGATGCCGATAAAGTTAACCCGCGTCTGGCTTAAGAGGTAATAGAGTAATGGCTATCGAAATTAAGGTACCGGATATCGGGTCTGACGAAGTTGAAGTCACCGAGATTCTGGTGAAAGTTGGCGACAAGGTGGAAGCCGAGCAGTCGCTGATCACCGTGGAAGGCGACAAAGCCTCAATGGAAGTGCCGTCGCCGCAGGCTGGCGTAGTGAAAGAGATCAAAATCTCTACCGGTGACAAAGTTGAAACCGGCTCACTGATCATGGTGTTTGATGCTGAAGGCGCTGCGGAAGCAGCACCTGCCGCCGCCGAAGAGAAAAAAGCGGACGCGGCGCCAGCGCCAGCCGCTGCTGCGGCCAGCAAAGAAGTGGCTGTGCCGGATATCGGCGGTGACGAAGTTGAAGTCACTGAGATTCTGGTTAAGGTTGGCGACAAAGTCGAAGCCGAGCAGTCACTGATTGTGGTGGAAGGCGATAAAGCGTCGATGGAAGTCCCGGCTCCGTTCGCGGGTGTGGTCAAAGAGATCACTATTTCCACCGGCGACAAGGTCAGCACCGGTTCAGCCATCATGGTCTTTGAAGCAGAAGGCGCAGCACCGGCCTCTGACGCGAAGCCAGAAGTGAAAGAAGAAGCGGCATCGGCACCTGCCGCGGCTGCAGGCGCAAAAGACGTTAACGTCCCGGATATCGGCGGTGATGAAGTTGAAGTTACCGAGATCTTGGTCAAAGTTGGCGACAAAGTTGAAGCTGAGCAGTCACTGATTGTGGTTGAAGGCGACAAAGCCTCTATGGAAGTGCCTGCGCCGTTTGCAGGTACCGTCAAAGAGCTGAAAGTGGCGACCGGCGATAAAGTCAGCACCGGCTCACTGATCATGGTGTTCGAAGTCGAAGGTGCTGCTCCGGCTGCCCCTGCGGCCGCGAAACAGGAAGCCGCACCGGCCCCTGCTGCCAAATCTGACGCTAAAGCCGCGGCACCCGCTCCAGCTAAAGCGGATAGCAAAGGTGAGTTCGCAGAGAACGACGCTTACGTTCACGCTACCCCGGTGATCCGTCGCCTGGCGCGCGAGTTCGGTGTTAACCTGGCGAAAGTCAAAGGCACCGGCCGTAAAGGTCGCATTCTGAAAGAAGACGTGCAGACTTACGTGAAAGAGGCCGTGAAACGCGCTGAAGCGGCACCAGCTGCAGCCAGCGGCGGCGGTCTGCCAGGCATGCTGCCATGGCCGAAAGTTGATTTCAGTAAGTTTGGCGAAATCGAAGAAGTCGAACTGGGTCGTATCCAGAAAATTTCTGGCGCGAACCTGAGCCGTAACTGGGTAATGATCCCGCACGTTACGCATTTCGACAAAACCGATATCACCGATCTGGAAGCCTTCCGTAAGCAGCAGAATGCTGAAGCAGAGAAGCGTAAGCTGGATGTGAAGTACACCCCGGTGGTGTTCATCATGAAAGCGGTCGCGGCGGCGCTTGAGCAGATGCCACGCTTCAACAGCTCGCTGTCTGAAGATGCGCAGAAACTGACGCTGAAAAAATATATCAACATCGGTGTGGCGGTTGATACGCCAAATGGCCTGGTGGTTCCGGTCTTCAAAGACGTGAACAAGAAAGGCATCACCGAGCTGTCGCGTGAACTGATGGCGATTTCGAAGAAAGCGCGTGACGGTAAGCTGACAGCGGGCGACATGCAGGGCGGATGTTTCACCATCTCCAGCCTGGGCGGCCTGGGCACCACGCACTTCGCGCCGATCGTGAACGCGCCGGAAGTGGCTATCCTGGGTGTCTCTAAATCGGCGATGGAGCCGGTGTGGAATGGTAAAGAGTTTACTCCGCGTCTGATGATGCCGATTTCTCTCTCCTTCGACCACCGCGTAATCGACGGTGCTGATGGTGCACGATTCATCACCATCATCGGCAATATGTTGTCTGACATTCGTCGTTTAGTTATGTAAATGTAAAGAAGGCCGGCGGAAGCCGGCCTTCCTGTAACGATTCGTCGCGCCGCGGTTGGCAGTTTGTTAACAATTCTGTAAACTCTTGCGGTGAAAGTCCCGGTGGAACAAGGGCATTATAAGAAAGTCTGACCCGCCGGATATCAATTAAGAGGTCATGATGAGTACAGAGATTAAAACCCAGGTCGTAGTACTTGGGGCAGGTCCTGCAGGTTACTCTGCAGCCTTCCGTTGTGCGGATTTAGGTCTGGAAACCGTACTGGTAGAGCGTTACAGCACCCTGGGTGGTGTTTGTCTGAACGTCGGTTGTATCCCATCTAAAGCGCTGCTGCACGTTGCTAAAGTGATTGAAGAGGCGAAAGCCCTTGAAGAGCACGGCATTGTGTTTGGCCAGCCATCTACTGATATCAACAAGATTCGCAGCTGGAAAGAGAAGGTTATCAACCAGTTGACTGGCGGCCTGTCAGGAATGGCAAAAGGTCGTAAAGTCACCGTGGTTAACGGCCTTGGCAAATTCACCGGTGCTAACACCCTGGTGGTTGAAGGAGAAGGCGGCGCGACCACCATCAACTTCGATAATGCCATTATCGCTGCGGGTTCACGTCCAATCGAACTGCCATTCATTCCACATGAAGATCCACGCGTCTGGGACTCTACCGATGCGCTGGAACTGAAAGAAGTGCCGAAGCGCTTGCTGGTCATGGGCGGCGGCATCATCGGTCTGGAAATGGCGACGGTTTATCATGCGCTGGGTTCAGAGATTGATGTGGTTGAGATGTTCGACCAGGTTATCCCGGCTGCGGATAAAGACGTGGTGAAAGTCTTTACCAAGAAAATCAGCAAGAAATTTAACCTGATGCTGGAAACCAAAGTGACCGCCGTTGAAGCAAAAGACGATGGCATTTACGTTTCAATGGAAGGTAAAAAAGCACCAGGCGAAGCGCAGCGTTATGACGCGGTGCTGGTGGCGATCGGTCGTGTGCCGAACGGTAAAGGTCTGGATGCCGGTAAAGCGGGCGTGGAAGTGGACGATCGCGGCTTCATTCGCGTCGACAAGCAGATGCGCACCAACGTGCCACACATCTATGCTATCGGCGACATTGTCGGTCAGCCAATGCTGGCGCACAAAGGCGTGCACGAAGGCCACGTTGCGGCAGAAGTGATCTCCGGTCTGAAGCACTACTTCGATCCGAAAGTGATCCCTTCAATTGCCTATACTGAGCCAGAAGTTGCCTGGGTCGGTCTGACCGAGAAAGAAGCGAAAGAGAAGGGCATCAGCTACGAGACCTCCACCTTCCCGTGGGCAGCCTCAGGCCGTGCTATCGCTTCTGATTGTGCAGACGGTATGACCAAACTGATTTTCGACAAAGAGACGCACCGGATTATTGGTGGCGCGATTGTCGGTACTAACGGCGGCGAGCTGTTAGGCGAAATCGGTCTGGCGATTGAGATGGGTTGTGATGCGGAAGATATTGCGCTGACCATCCACGCTCACCCGACCCTGCATGAGTCAGTCGGTCTGGCGGCAGAAATCTTCGAAGGCAGCATCACCGATCTGCCTAACGCGAAAGCGAAGAAGAAATAAGTTTCTGCTACTAAAGAAGAAAGCTCCCGTTATGGGGGCTTTTTTTTCGCCTGGAGTTTGGTGCTGTATGGCAAGAATCGATTTGGGTTAAGACTAAAGGTAACCCCAATAACCCTGAAAGTGTTGCCTGTGAGAGTTATTAGAGTTATCGTGCTTTCATCGGGACGCGACAGGACACAGGGATGGATAGCAGCACGTTAATTTCCGAAATGAAGGCTGATGGCTGGATTCTGACAAGGATTAACGGTAGCCATCACCATTTCACACATCCGACAAAACCGGGGCTGGTTACAGTACCCCATCCTAAAAAAGACTTACCGATCGGTACGGTAAAGAGCATCAGGAAACAAGCGAGAATTTAATCCCGCTTGCCCGTAGAGGTATGAATATGTTTTATCCAATCGCGATTGAAGCGGGTGATCACGAACACGCATATGGCGTAATCGTTCCCGATTTACCAGGGTGTTTCTCTGCCGGGGATACTCTTGATGAAGCCATTAAAAACGCCAAAGAGGCTATCACAGGGCATATCGAATTATGTGTAGAGCTCGGTCATGAGATCCCTGCCGTGTCCACCATTGAGACTCTGGCCACGAATCCTGACTATCAGGGTTATATCTGGGCATTGGTTGATGTAGATGTCATTCGCTTGCTGGGCGGCTCTGAAAAAATCAATGTCACTTTACCCAGGTCGTTAATTGATCGGATTGATCGTTGTGTGGCTTCACACCCCGAATACAAAAGTCGCTCGGGCTTTCTGGCTCAGGTAGCGCTTGAGCGTATTACTGCTCCGATTAACAGGCCTCAAAAGTAAGTCCGCGCGATAGCTAAATTTATTGGTGGCAGAGGAATCAAAAGGCACCGTTTATGAGTTTTTACCCCTTAAGCCGTTGCTATGATCTTTCTCCCGTATGGTCAGGTTGATGTCTTTGATGATGCTTTTATCCAGATTGATAAAACCGGCGTAAGAATGCATATTCCGGTGAATCTGGATGGACTGCTGCTGATTCTCTTCCTGACTCTTACAAATCAGTGAGTTACTGATCTTTAAATACGTGAATTTAGTGGTGATTTTTTTTTGAGGGTAAAATCATCATATTTTACATCCACATACATTAAGAGTGTTCCCCGCTCTAGCGGGGATAAACCGCATTGATGATGGAGGTGGCCAGACATCTGGCCTGTGATCCCCTACGAATGTGAATATCAGAGTCAGGCCCGATGAAAAAAAAGAACAGCACTCCCACACCTCACGATGCCACTTTCCGGCAGTTTCTCTCACAGCCGGACATTGCCCGCGACTTCATGGAACTGCATCTGCCCGCCGAACTGCGCGCTATATGCGACCTCAGCACCCTGAAACTTGAATCCGGTTCGTTCGTTGAAGACGATCTTCGCCAGTATTTCAGCGATATCCTCTACAGCCTGAAGACCAGTAACGGGGATGGGTACATACACGTCCTGGTTGAGCATCAGTCTACGCCGGACAGGCATATGGCATTCAGGCTGATGCGATACGCTGTGGCGGCTATGCACCGCCACCTTGAAGCGGGCCATAAGCAGCTGCCGCTGGTTATACCGGTACTGTTCTATACCGGCAAACGCAGCCCTTATCCGTATTCAACACGCTGGCTCGACGAATTTGAAGACCCTTCGCTGGCGGAAAACCTCTATGGCAGCGCCTTTCCATTGGTGGATGTCACGGTGATCCCGGATGAGGAAATCATGGGGCACCGCAGCATGGCGGCGCTGACGCTGTTACAGAAGCACATACATCAGCGTGACATCGCGACTCTCACCGATCGGCTGGCCACGTTACTGATGGCCGATTATCTTTCTTCACCCCAGGTAACAGCGCTGATACACTATTTACTGCAGGCAGGCGAGTCGGCTGACTCCGAAGCCTTCGTGCGCGAACTGGCACAGCGAGTGCCGCAACACGGAGACGCACTTATGACCATCGCACAGCAGCTGGAGCAGAAGGGTATCGAGAAAGGTATTCAGCTTGGTGAACAGCGTGGAATCGAGAAAGGCCGAAATGAAGGCAAACTCGAGGTTGCCCGCACTATGCTGCAGAACGGCATCGACCGTAACACCGTCATGAAAATGACCGGTCTCTCAGAAGATGAACTTTCACAGATCCGTCACTGATTTTGATGTCAGAAAACGGCTCGGCAACGTAAAGCCCTGCACTACAGGGCTTAACAAATTTAATGAAACGCAGGCGCTGCTCATCAGTCAGTGCGCTGACACAGTCTCCCGGGTTAACTGACTATAATTACGAGCGTGCTTTTCTGCCATTCCCGAAACTCATCACAAAGCAATTCGACTGTTATGACAAAATTACCGGGTCTCCTGGCTTAAACATCAGGATAGGTGGCGCTCCTGGGAGGAAGCGAAGAGGGCTGCAGATCAGCAGGGCATAACCTTCCTGGATGCTAAAATTCAGGGTTCGGCTAAGGTCTGGCTTATCCCTTTCACTGTTTCCAGTAAACCCGATAAAACACAATATGGGATGCTGGACGGTGGCACTCTGACAGTCAAATTCTCAGAAGATTAGGCAGCAAGCTAACCTTCATCTAACCACGCATCTCCCATGCAGCCACCCGTTCAATAAACATCTGTGCCAGTGCAGCAATGGCGCTGTTGCCGGGCAGTCTTTCTTCATTGATATACATCACCAGCGAACTACTGCGTCGGCGGCCCTGTAACAGCGGCAGGGAACGGAGCTCACCGCTCTCTAACTGCGCGGTGATATTCTGTTCCGGCAGCCAGCCATAACCTAACTGATGCTGGACCGCTTCAATGGCTGCCGACAGCGTCGTAAATGACCAGTTCTCCGCCTGATCGCCATTGACCTCCGACTGCTGCTGTTGCTGACGATCCAGAATGGTAATGCAGGGCCAGCGTGCCAGCGTAGCAGCATTAAGCGGGGCGGATTCGCGGTGCAGCGGGTGGTCGCGATGGGCGACGGCGACGAAATCGACACTCATCAGGCTTTCGCCTGCTAACGGCGTGTCGCCATATTGTGCCACCAGCCAGAGATCAGCCTGATTTTCCGCCAGTCTGTCAGGCGTTTCGCTTCGGACGATTTCGCTAAACCAGATGCGGACATGCGGATAGCGTTGCTGAAAGGTCTGAAGCACATCGAATAGTAAGGGTTTGGGCAGAGTCGCATCTACCATCAGATCGATGCGTGAACGCTCGCCGCGTTGCAGTGCACTGGCCTGCGCCTCAAGCGCGCCGAATCCCTCCAGTAGCGGACGCACCTGCGCGAGCAACTGATGTCCCTCTGCACTCAGGACAGCGCGGCGGCCCTCCTGCTGAAGCAGGGTCAAACCCAGCCGCTGCTGTAACAGGCTCAGCTGATAACTCAGTGAGGACTGGCTGCGATTGTTCTTCTCCGCTGCCAGCGCAAAACTCCCCTCATTCACTACTGCGTCGAGCAGATACCACTGTTCGAGTGTTGTCTTGTACATACTCACTCATCTAAAAATTAAATGATTTAGTGCTAAAAATAGCGTTATTCATCGGTTTTGTAACGCGCAATAATCTCCGCAAGGAAAACAAATGAGGAATTAACCATGAGCACTTTCGATAAACATGACCTGTCTGGCATCGTCGGCAAACATCTGGTTTACACCTATGACAACGGCTGGAATTACGAGCTCTACATTAAAAATGCCAGCACCATCGACTATCGCATTCACAGCGGTATGGTCGGTAATCGCTGGGTTAAAAATCAGCATGTCTATGTCGTTCGTCTGGCGCAGGATGTCTATAAAGTTTCCTGGACTGAACCAACCGGTACCGATGTCAGCCTGGCCGTTAATCTGGCTGATAAAATTTTCCACGGCACCATCTTCTTCCCGCGCTGGGTAATGAATAATCCGGAAAAAACCGTCTGCTTCCAGAATGATCATCTGGAAGAGATGGCAAAATTCCGCGAAGCGGGTCCGGCTTATCCAACCGAAGTGATTGATGAGTTCGCGACGCTGACCGTAATCCGTGATGTGGGTGAAAATAACGAAAACGTGATCGACTGTCCGCCTGACCAGTTGCCCGCCAATTTTCCGGAAAATCTGAAAAATTAAGCATGCACAGAAGAGGTCATGACGACCTCTTCTGAATAGCAGTTTCTGTCTTGTAGCTTCTGACGTGTAACTTGCGAGGATGAAAAAGAGATTTACCGACCAGGGTTTTATCAGTAGTAATCAGCACGACGGATTCAGTGTCAGTTGCATCAGGCTGATTTCCGGCCTGGTGTTGTTATCCTTCTGAGCTCACCTCCGCTGTATCCCATAAACACGCCGGCTTCTATTCCTGCCAGTTATCTATTTCCCTGAATCACTTCGCTAAAGCCACGGCAAAACTGACATAAACCTGCAGCCATTTGTGTGGAATGCGGTACGCTGCAGAGAGACCCATTCAGCCGACTCAGCTGGCTGATGCAAGGAGTTGAGCGGGCAGAATGGCCGTAGTGGATTATGTTGTATTTTTGTAAACAGATTAACAAACAGACGAAATACTGCTATTCTGCCCTCCGCTAAACCGGGCACCTCAACCTGGACGAGAAAGGGAAGATTGTTCTCCATAAGTGAGCAAGGTGGTCGGAAAGCCCTACATAATGAGAGCGAGGATAACGTCGTGCTAGAAGAATACCGTAAGCACGTTGCCGAGCGTGCTGCCCAGGGAATTGTACCTAAGCCTTTAGAGGCTTCCCAAATGGCCGCGCTGGTTGAACTGCTAAAAAATCCACCTGCGGGTGAAGAAGAATTTTTGATCGATTTATTGGTCAACCGCGTCCCACCTGGCGTCGATGAAGCGGCGTATGTCAAAGCCGGTTTCCTGGCGGCTGTCGCCAAAGGCGAAGCAACCTCTCCTCTGATATCTCCTGAAAAAGCGGTTGAACTGCTTGGCACCATGCAGGGCGGTTACAATATTCATCCGCTGATTGAGGCGCTGGACGATAGCAAACTGGCTCCGATTGCCGCGAAAGCCCTTTCACACACGCTGCTGATGTTCGACAACTTCTATGATGTCGAAGAGAAAGCGAAAGCGGGTAATGAATACGCGAAGCAGGTGATGCAATCCTGGGCAGATGCGGAATGGTATCTGTCACGGCCTGAACTGGCAGAGAAGATCACGGTTACCGTGTTTAAAGTCACTGGCGAAACCAACACCGACGATCTCTCTCCGGCCCAGGATGCCTGGTCACGTCCAGACATTCCTCTGCACGCCCTGGCGATGCTGAAAAATGCCCGTGAAGGCATTGAGCCTGATGACGCGGGCAATATCGGCCCGATCAAACAGATTGAAGCTCTGAAGACCAAAGGCTTCCCGCTGGCGTATGTCGGTGATGTTGTCGGAACCGGTTCTTCACGTAAATCCGCCACCAACTCGGTGCTGTGGTTTATGGGCGATGACATCCCGAACGTGCCAAATAAAAAAGGCGGCGGCGTGGTGCTGGGCAGCAAAATTGCACCCATCTTCTTCAACACCATGGAAGATGCGGGCGCACTGCCCATTGAAGTGGACGTAAACAACCTGAACATGGGTGATGTGATCGACATCTATCCATTCAAAGGCGAAGTCCGCAACCACGAAACCAATGAGCTGCTGGCCAGCTTTGAGCTCAAAACCGAAGTAGTGATTGACGAAGTGCGCGCCGGTGGCCGTATTCCGTTGATCATTGGTCGCGGCCTGACCACCAAAGCGCGAGAGTCGCTGGGTCTGCCGCACAGCACCGTATTCCGTCAGGCGAAAGATGTCGCGGAGAGCACACGTGGTTTCTCGCTGGCGCAGAAAATGGTTGGCCGCGCCTGTGGCGTGACCGGCGTTCGTCCGGGTGCCTATTGCGAACCTAAAATGACGTCGGTTGGCTCGCAGGATACCACCGGCCCGATGACCCGTGACGAGCTGAAAGATCTGGCTTGCCTGGGCTTCTCGACCGATCTGGTGATGCAGTCGTTCTGTCACACCGCCGCGTATCCGAAGCCGGTGGATGTGAGCACGCACCATACGCTGCCAGACTTCATCATGAACCGCGGTGGTGTGTCACTGCGTCCGGGTGACGGCATTATCCACAGCTGGCTGAACCGTATGCTGCTGCCGGATACCGTTGGTACCGGTGGTGACTCGCACACCCGTTTCCCTATCGGCATCTCTTTCCCGGCCGGTTCAGGCCTGGTGGCGTTTGCCGCCGCGACTGGCGTTATGCCGCTCGACATGCCGGAATCGGTTCTGGTGCGCTTCAAAGGTAAGATGGAGCCGGGCATTACCCTGCGCGATCTGGTTCACGCCATTCCGCTGTATGCCATCAAACAGGGTCTGCTGACCGTTGAGAAGAAAGGTAAGAAAAACATCTTCTCTGGTCGCATCCTGGAGATTGAAGGTCTGCCGGATCTGAAAGTCGAGCAGGCGTTTGAGCTGTCCGATGCGTCAGCAGAACGTTCCGCTGCGGGCTGTACCATCAAGCTGGATAAAGCGCCGATTATCGAATACCTCAGCTCCAACATCGTGCTGCTGAAGTGGATGATCGCAGAAGGCTACGGCGATCGTCGTACGCTGGAGCGTCGCATTGAAGGTATGGAGAAATGGCTGGCCGATCCTCAGTTGCTTGAGCCGGATGCCGATGCTGAATATGCCGCCGTGATCGAAATCGATCTGGCTGAAATCAAAGAGCCAATCCTCTGTGCGCCAAACGATCCGGACGATGCACGTCTGCTCTCTGACGTTCAGGGTGAGAAGATCGACGAAGTGTTTATCGGCTCATGCATGACCAACATTGGTCACTTCCGTGCTGCGGGTAAACTGCTGGATAGCCACAAAGGCCAGCTGCCAACCCGTCTGTGGGTGGCACCGCCAACCAAGATGGATGCGGCACAGCTGACCGAAGAAGGCTACTACAGCGTATTCGGCAAAAGCGGTGCGCGTATCGAGATCCCAGGCTGTTCACTCTGCATGGGTAACCAGGCACGTGTTGCAGATGGTTCGACGGTGGTCTCTACCTCGACCCGTAACTTCCCGAACCGTCTGGGTAACGGCGCTAACGTCTACCTGGCATCAGCGGAGCTGGCTGCGGTCGCGTCTCTGCTTGGCAAACTGCCAACGCCGGATGAGTATCAGCAATTCATGGCGCAGGTCGATAAAACGGCCAGCGACACGTATCGCTATCTCAACTTCGACCAGCTGACGCAGTACACCGACAAAGCTGATGGTGTGATTTTCCAGACCGCGGTCTGATTCTTCACCTTGCAGGCATTAATAAGGGGCGATGATTCGCCCCTTTTTTTCGTCTCAGCATGGGGTAAAGAGACGATCAAAAGCTGGCTTTCGGCAGACAGCCTGTAATAATGCGCGACGTGTCACACTTTGCCGCGAGAGCAGCACGGACACTTACCAGGTGAGACGACGACGTTGAGAGGAACGGGCGATGGAATATGAATTTTTACGCGATGTGACCGGACAGATTAAGGTTCGCATGTCGATGGATCATGAAGCGGTCGGCCACTGGTTCAACGAAGAGGTCAAAAACGATCCGGGATTGCTGGATGAAGTTGAAGCCGCCATTGAAGATGTCAAAGGCAGCGTACGTCAGTGGCAGCGGATCGGCAGCGAGTACACCATTCTGCTGGATGAAGAGGAGGTGATGATCCGCGCCAACCTGCTGGCTCTGGAAGATGACGGTATGGAAGAGGGGATGAACTACTATGACGAAGAGAGCCTCTCATTCTGCGGCATTGAAGATTTTCAGCTGGTGATCGCTGCTTATCGCCAGTTTATGAACCAGTACGGCAAACCCGTACGGTAAGACAGTAAGGCAATCCTTTACGGTTATAAGGCCGGGCGAACTCAGCAGCCCGGCTGCGCATCATGCCGATCATCGCCGATGTGGTGGCTACATACTGAATGCGTCCCATAGCCGTTCGGCTGCCCAGAAGCCCAATACTGTCGCCAGCCCCACCGGGGCGTAAAATAATTTACAGCGGCCACATGCAGTTGCCATAAGCGTGTGCGGGCGTTCAGAACCAGCTTCCCCAGCAGCGCGGGATTACGCTGGCGCTGACCTCCGCCTGAACAGAACGCGCCGTGTTGCTCTGACCTGATCAGCAGGACGAGAGCAGCACCGCGCGTTTATTTTTATCTCTCGCCGTTAAAACGCGCCGTTAACGCGCGTAGGTATCATTTTCTTCACGCGTAATCGCGGGTGCGTCCACCGTAACCCGTTCAAACCTCAGATTATTTACGCCCGCTATTTTGCCAAACTCCTGCGCCTGCAGCGTGATATCGCTGAAACTCAGCTGCTCAATCGGATTTTCCGGCGTGCCTTCAATAAAGAAGGCGCGGGAAAAGGTCGTGGGCTGAGTCAGGCTGCTGCTGATATGGCTGATGCGGATATTCTCTACTCTCGTCAGCCCGGCATCGCCCGTGACGCCCGCGGCCAGCTTACGCCAGTAGGATGGCTGTTCTGTGTCGGCAGGCTGCTCGCTGTAGCTGTATTGCGGGAACCAGTTCAGCTGCAGCATAAACGGATAGCCGACATCTTCCATTATCAGATGGCGAACAATGATGTTTTTAATCCAGCCGCCGCGATTGCGGGCTGACTTGATGCGGAAGCCGACGCCGGTGCCGGAGAAGCGGTTATGTTCGATGATGACATTTTCGATACCGCCAGAGGTTTCGCTGCCCAGGGTGATGCCCGAGCCTTTCAGCAATGTGCAGTCGCGAATAATAATATCGCGCGCGGTTCTGGCCAGCTGTTGCGCTTCTGCGCCGCGCCCCGATTTTACGCAGATATTGTCGTCATTACAGGAGACCGTACAGCCCTCAACGCGAACTAACTGACTGGAGTCGATATCAATACCGTCAGTGCTGGGGCCGGTGGCGTTCATCACATTGAGTCTCTGCAAATTCACCTGTTTCGAGTAACAGACGTGCAGGTTCCAGAAGCCGGAATCCTTTGAGGTAAAGTCCTGCAGCGTCACGCATTCGCTCTGATAAACCACCAGATTACGCGGGCGCCTGCAGTCGTAATCCACCACCCAGCGCAGCCCGCGGCGGGTATAGTCCGCCAGCATTCCGCTGTTTTCATCGTCGCCCCAGAACTTATGCCACCAGACCGCGCCCTGGCCATCGAGAGTGCCGCTGCCGCAGACGGTGACATTGCGACACTGATTGATGTTAAGCATTGCTGTGGGCCAGACCATATCAATCCCCGCCACGCGGGTAGCGATTTCCGGATAATCCTCCAGCTGCTGGCTGCCGAGCAATACGGCATCTTTTGCCAGCTCCAGCGTCATCTTACTTTTCAAAAACAGCGCGCCAGTCAGAAAGCGGCCTGCCGGGATTAGCACCGTGTCGCCTTCTGCTGCGCTGTCGATCGCGCGCTGTATCGCCTGAGTGGAAAGTGAGGTGGCGTCCGGGACGGCATCGAAATCAATGATGTTAATTCTTGCCATTTTTTTTGCCTGTCGTGGATTAAGAAATAAGCGTTCAGCGCTGAAAGTAGCACGCCCGGACAGGAAAATTATTGCTGGCGATCAGGGAATTCCGGCGGTTGCCGTGATGAAAAAGCAGGGGGAACAAGAGGGAAGGAGACGCGCAGGTTATGAGCTATAACGCTGCGCGCCTGATAATCAGAGGGTCTTCAGGCCCACTGAGGGGATATTTCTGCCGTAGTAGATCTCACGCATCTCTTTCCAGAGCAGATCGGTAATGCGCTTGTGCTCCTGCGGAGTGAGATCTTCCGGGCGGGTGTTAAACAGGTAGTGTTTAAGGTCGAACTCTTTCAGCAACATCTTGGTATGGAAGATGTTTTCCTGATAGACATTCACATCCACCATGTCATACATCGCTTTCATATCTTCAGACATGAAGTTCTGAATCGAATTGATCTCGTGATCGATGAAGTGCTTCATCCCTTTCACGTCACGGGTAAAACCGCGCACCCGGTAATCGACGGTGACAATATCGGACTCCAGCTGGTGGATCAGATAGTTCAGCGCTTTCAGGGGCGAAATGACGCCACAGGTTGAGACTTCAATGTCTGCACGGAAGGTGCACAGACCGCCTGCCGGATGGCTCTCCGGATAGGTGTGCACGCAGATATGACTTTTATCGAGATGAGCCACCACCGAGTTGGGCAGCGGACCGGGGTGCTCTGAGTTATCGATATCTTTCGGATCGATCGGCTCTTCGCTGACCAGAATCGTGACGCTGGCCCCCTGCGGTTCATAATCCTGGCGCGCAATGTTGAGCACGTTAGCCCCGATAATGGAGCAGGTCTCAGTCAGAATTTCCGTCAGACGGTTAGCGTTATATTGTTCGTCAATGTAGGCGATGTAACCATCGCGTTCAGCTTCAGTATTCGCATAGCAAATATCGTAAATACAAAAACTCAGGCTTTTCGTCAGGTTGTTGAAGCCATGTAGTTTTAGCTTTTGCAATTTCGTTCACCCCCTTAGAAATGCACTATCAGCACGCGGCGGATAACGCATTCAACAGATATTGCGGCAGGGCAAAGCTGCCGGTATGGATTGCTGGCGTGTAATAACGGCAGGTCAGGCCAGCGGCCTCGAAACGCGCCTTTAAAGTCGCGGTGTCGAGCTGGCGCAGCGCCGGATTATCACTCGCCCAGGCAAAGGTCATAATGCCGCCGTAGTAGGTCGGAATCGCCGCCTGATAGAAACTGACGTCCGCAAAGTAATGTCCCAGCTTACGATGGCTGTTAACGGCCTCATCCTGTTGCAGGAAGCAGACGCCATTCTGCGCCACAAAGATGCCATTTTCATTAAGGGCCGCTTTGCACCCGGCATAAAATTCCGAGGTAAACAGACTCTCGCCCGGACCAATCGGATCGGTGCAGTCGGAGATAATGACATCAAACTTTTCCTGCGTCTGATTAACGAAGTTCACCCCGTCATCAATCACCAGCGTAAAGCGCGGATCGTCATAGGCACCCGCGCTGTGGTTCGGCAGATACTGGCGACAAAAGGTCACCACGCCCGCATCGATCTCCACCATGGTAATCTTTTCGATCTCTGGATGACGTGACACTTCACGCAGCATTGCGCCGTCACCGCCACCGATAATCAGAACGCTCTTCGCCGCGCCGTGCGCCAGCAGCGGAACGTGGGTCATCATTTCATGGTAGATAAATTCGTCGCGTTCGGTGGTCTGAACGACGCCGTCCAGCGCCATTACGCGGCCCATCGCGGCATTTTCGAAAATGATTAAATCCTGATGCGCAGTCTTCTCACGGTACAGCTCTTTATCAACCGTGAAATACTGGCCAAAACCGGCATGAAGGGTTTCATACCACGTTTCATTGTGGGCCATGGTGCTCTCCTCTGATGACATCGCCATGAAGATGGGCGGCATATGATAGCTAACACTGACCGTGGTTGCACGGTCAATGTCCGGCTGCAGAGGGAAGAATCGTTACCTGACGTAGGCCAGCAGGCTCAGCGAATCGCGGGCCAGTGACTTGCACTTTTTGTCGTTGGTGATGGCGATGCCGCTGAGATCGCGATAGCTATCTTCACCCAGCGCTTTCATGTTGTAGTTGCTGTAGTTGCTTAAATCCCAGCGGTTCTGCTGAGCAAAAAAGACCAGCGCTTTGCGAATCTGCGCGTCCGGTAAATCCTGATAGCCACAATCATTTTTCAGATAGACGAAAACCGCCGTGAGATCGGCCAGATCTTCCGCTTCGGATTCGCTCAGGGCAAAACTGGTGGAGGAGAAGCCAAGGAGTCCCGTCAGCAGCAGGATCCTGATACTTTGCTTCATAGTCGTTCTCTTCAATGGATATTGCTAATGACGTTAGCACAGTTGCTCTCAGGTTTTCGATTAATTTGCCGCTGTGGGCTGCTGCACCGCCTTTTTTTCGTCAGATTCGCACGGTCAGGACTTGACCTTCCCATAAGGTCAGGGTTTAGGCTGTGCGCTCTGATGCCACAAGGATGATCACCATGCAACGTCGCCATTTCCTGAAACTCACTGCCGCACTGAGTGCAGCCGGAGCATTACCGCTCTGGAGCCGTTCGCTGATGGCAGCCACCCGTCCGCTGCTGCCGATTCCGTCTCTGCTGGAACCCGATGCCAGGGGCAGCTACAGCCTCACCGCGATGCAGGGTACCACCCAGTGGAACGGCAAAGCGGTGCCGACCTGGGGCTATAACGGCAGCCTGCTGGGGCCGGTGCTGAAGATGCAGAGTGGCAAACCGGTGACGGTGAACATCCATAACCGGCTCAGCGAAGCGACCACACTGCACTGGCACGGGCTGGAAATCCCTGGTGCAGTGGATGGCGGCCCGCAGGCGGTGATTGCGCCTGGCGGCTCGCGTCAGGTCTCTTTTACGCCCGATCAGCCCGCCGCAACCTGCTGGTATCACCCGCATCTGCATGGCAAAACCGGGCATCAGGTGGCTCAGGGGCTGGCGGGACTGATCCTGCTGGAAGATAAAGAGAGCGGAACGCTGCGATTGCCCTCGCAGTGGGGTGTGGATGATGTGCCGCTGATTTTTCAGGATAAGCAACTGACCAAAGATGGCAGCCGCATTGATTATCAGCTCGACGTGATGCGCGCCGCGGTGGGCTGGTTTGGCAACATGATGCTGACCAACGGCGTGCACTATCCGCAGCATGCGGTGCCGCGTGGCTGGCTGCGTCTGCGCCTGCTCAACGGCTGCAATGCCCGTTCGCTGCATGTTGCCGCCAGCGATCGCCGACCGCTCTATGTGATCGCCAGCGATGGTGGCCTGCTGGCTGAGCCGGTAAAGCTCGACTCGCTGCCGATCCTGCCGGGCGAGCGTTTCGAGGTGATGATCGATACTTCTGACGGTAAGAGCTTCGATCTGGTGACGCTGCCGACAGAGCAGATGGGCATGACGCTGCCGCCGTTTGACCAGCCGCTGCCGCTGGTGCAGATCCTGCCGCTGCGGGTGATGGCCAGCGCCACGCTGCCGGATCAGCTGGCGACGCTGCCACCAGCGCTACCCTCAACCGACGGCCTGACGACACGCTGGCTGCAGCTGATGATGGACCCGCAGCTGGACCAGCAGGGCATGCAGGCGCTGATGCAGCGCTACGGCGAGAAAGCGATGGGCAAGGGCGGTCATCACACGATGCCGGAAAAAACGGCTGCCGAGCCGATGCCACCAATGGAAAATATGGAAAACATGGATCACAGCATGCACGGCAATACGCCGTCCGCCGGTTACGATTTCCGCAACGGCAATAAGATTAATGGCCAGGCCTTTGATATGACGAAGCCGTCGTTTGCGGTGAAGCTGGGTGATTACGAGAAGTGGACGATTTCAGGTGAAGGCGACGCGATGCTGCACCCGTTCCACATTCACGGCACCCAGTTTCGTATTCTTTCAGAAAACGGCAAACCGCCAGCCCCGCACCGGCAGGGCTGGAAGGATATGGTGAATGTCGACGGCTGGCGCAGTGAAGTGCTGGTACGCTTCAACTATGTCGCCGCCGCAGAACACGCTTACATGGCCCATTGCCATCTGCTAGAGCATGAAGACACCGGCATGATGCTGGGTTTTACCGTCAGCTGATTACGCCTGCTCCAGCGCCAGCTTCACATCTTCAATCAGGTCGCCGGCGTTTTCGATGCCAATCGACAGCCGCACCGTGGCGTCAGTGATCCCAATACGCTGACGCACCGCCTGCGGCACGCCGGAGTGGGTGGTGCTGCCAGGATGGCTGGCCAGCGACTCGGTCCCGCCCAGGCTTACCGCCTGCTTAAACAGCGACAGCGCATTAAGAAAACGGAACGCAGCGGGCTGATCGCCTACGATATCAAATGAGAAGGTCGAACCGGCACCGCTGCACTGCTCGCGATAGGTTTTCCCTTCGGCGCTCTCCGCATCCAGATAGGGCAGCCAGTGCAGCTTCGCCACTTTAGGGTGATCGCGCAGAAACGCCGCGACCGCTTCCGCATTCTGCCAGGCTTTCTCCATGCGTAGCGACAGCGTTTCCAGCGAGCGGCTGAGCATCCAGCTGGAGTGTGGATCCAGCTGCGTGCCGATTGCGCTGCGCAGGGCGCGCACTTTCGCCATCAGCGCTTTACTGCCCATCGCCGCGCCTGCAATCAGGTCAGAGTGACCGCCAACATACTTGGTCAGCGAGTAGAGCGACAGATCAGCGCCCAGCGTCAGCGGCTGCTGGAACAGCGGGCCGAGCAGCGTGTTGTCACAGGCGATAATCGGTCGTGAACCCTGCTGCTGATCAATCTCATCAGCGATACGCGCCATCAGACGGATATTGACCAGGCTGTTGGTGGGATTCGCTGGCGTTTCAATCAGGATCACCGCTACCCGGCCCTGGGCCATCGCCTGCTGAGCGGCTTCACGCACTTTGACTTCATCATTGCCGTCGCTGAAACCCACCGCTTTGATGTCCAGATTGTGCAGCGTCTTGCTAAGCAGGGTTTCGGTGCCGCCATACAGCGGCTGGGAATGCAGGATCACCTCGCCCGGACGGGCAAACGTCAGCAGGGCAGTGGAGATGGCGGCCATACCGGAAGAGAAGAGCGAACAGCTCTCCGCCTGCTCATAGACCGCCAGCCGATCTTCTACAA
Source organism: Pantoea sp. EKM10T (assembly GCF_011800685.1). Taxonomy (NCBI): domain Bacteria; kingdom Pseudomonadati; phylum Pseudomonadota; class Gammaproteobacteria; order Enterobacterales; family Erwiniaceae; genus Pantoea; species Pantoea sp. EKM10T. The sequence continues at coordinate 69,314 of NZ_JAALEU010000011.1, read as the reverse complement.
TTTCGCTGTTAGGGTGGTTAAAGCGGGAATAGACCAGCCCACCCGATTTGCCTTCCGGCGGCTCACGTCGGCCAGAGACGTAATCAAAGAAATCCCGTCCCTCTTCGGCGCTGTCAAAGACAAAGGTTGATGTCAGAAACACCGGCGGCTTCACCGCACCCTCAGAGAGGCGGGGATCATAGCCATAGTTCAGCATCTGGGTTTCAGGGTGCAGCGGCCTGTCGCCGATATGCGTTTTTTTGCTTGAAGATGAAGTCATTGTGATCTCCGGCCAGCGGCGCGAGTAGGGTAACGATCTGTTGGATAAAGGCTACCATGCAGCGAATCATGCTGGTAAATGCCAGAATGTTCTAAGGTAATGCGCATTTCAGCGAGCCGCAGGCGGCGGGTAATAATTTTCGCGACGTAATCGTTTGCTTATGGGGCCGCGCAGCCGTCGCTGCTGCGTCTGTGATAGACTCCGGGGCTTTTCTGACGTAACCGGGCTGAACGCAATGAAACACACTGTTGAAGTGATGATCCCTGAACAGGCAATCGCCACGCGCATCGCTGAACTGGGCAAAGAGATTAACGACCACTACCGCGACAGCGGCAGCGATATGGTGCTGGTGGGGCTGCTGCGCGGCTCCTTTATGTTCATGGCTGATCTCTGTCGCGCCATCGATGTGCCGCATGAAGTCGACTTTATGACGGCTTCCAGTTACGGCAGCGGGATGTCCAGCACGCGTGATGTGAAAATCCTGAAAGATCTGGATGAAGACATTCGTGGCAAGGATGTGCTGATCGTCGAAGATATCATCGACTCCGGCAACACCCTGAGCAAAGTGCGTGAGATTCTGCAACTGCGTCAGCCAAAATCCCTGGCGATCTGTACGCTGCTGGATAAGCCAGAGCGCCGTGAAGTCGAAGTGAACGTCGAATATGTCGGCTTTGCGATTCCGGATGAGTTCGTGGTGGGCTTTGGTATCGACTATGCTCAGCACTATCGCCATCTGCCTTATATTGGCAAAGTGGTGCCGCTGGAATCCTGATACCGCTCTACCGCACATTCTTCCAAGGCCTGCACCTGTTGCCTGGTGTAGGCTATGCCGCGCTTTACGCTGCGATCGGCTCAGGCCTCGCCGTTCTTCCGCAGATTTGCAATGCCGTGGCGGTAGCGCTGTTCGAGGATCTCCCGGCTGTTTGCCGTCACATCAAGGTTACGCAGACAGCCGTCCTGAATGCCGTATACCCAGCCGTGCAGGGAGACATCCTTTCCGCGTTTCCAGGCAGATTGCAGTACGGTGGAGTGCCCCAGGTTATAGACTTGTTCAATAACGTTGATTTCGCACAGTTTGTCCAGGCGCTTATCCGGCGGGAGTTCCCCCAGCAACACGCTATGCTTGTACCAGAGGTCGCGGATGTGCAGCAGCCAGTTGTCGATTAATCCCAGTTCCGGGTTATCCATCGCCGCCTGCACGCCGCCGCAGCCGTAATGGCCGCAGACGATAACGTGTTCCACTTCCAGCACTTCGATAGCGTACTGCACCACGGACAGACAGTTCAGGTCGGTGTGGATTACCAGATTGGCCACGTTGCGGTGAACGAAGAGTTCGCCGGGTTCGAGCCCGGTCAGACGTTCGGCAGGAACCCGGCTGTCAGAACAGCCAATCCACAGGAAGCGCGGTTTTTGTGCCTGGGCGAGCCGCTCAAAAAAGCTGGGATCTTCTTCAACCAGTAATTTTGACCATTTGCGGTTGTTTCTGATCAGGGTGTTGATGTCTGTCATGGTGTTGAGCGACCGGTTACTGCGCAGAGTGCGCGCGCGTACTATATGACAGGGCCTGATAAATTTAAACGGCATTGCAATGCCATCAAAACAGGGTATGGATGCAGAATGACTTATGCACTGGAACTTTCCCGGCTGACCAAGACCTATCCCGGCGGCGTGCAGGCGCTGAAGGGCATCGATCTTAACGTTGAAGCGGGTGACTTTTATGCGCTGCTGGGGCCAAACGGTGCCGGTAAATCGACCACCATCGGAATTATCAGTTCGCTGGTTAACAAATCCGAGGGCAGCGTGCGGGTGTTTGGCTACGATCTCGAAAAAGATGTGGTGAATGCCAAGCGCCAGCTCGGCCTGGTGCCGCAGGAGTTTAACTTCAACCCGTTTGAGACGGTGATGCAAATCGTCGTTAATCAGGCGGGTTACTACGGCGTTGAACGTCGTGAAGCCAATGAGCGGGCAGAAAAGTATCTGAAGCAGCTCGATCTGTGGGGAAAACGCGCTGAACGTGCACGCATGCTTTCCGGCGGAATGAAGCGTCGCCTGATGATCGCCCGTGCGCTGATGCATGAGCCTAAGCTGCTGATTCTGGATGAACCGACAGCCGGGGTCGATATCGAACTGCGACGCTCGATGTGGGTATTCCTGAAAGATCTCAATGCCAAAGGCACGACCATTATTCTCACTACCCACTATCTGGAAGAGGCGGAGATGCTGTGCCGCAACATCGGCATCATCCAGAGCGGTGAGCTGGTGGAGAACACCTCAATGAAAGGGCTGCTCTCCAAGCTCAAATCAGAAACCTTTATCCTGGATCTGGCACCCCGCAGTCCGCTGCCCACGCTGGAAGGGTTCCAGTACCGGCTGACCGATACCTCAACGCTCGAAGTGGAAGTGCTGCGTGAGCAGGGGCTCAACAGCGTCTTCAGCCAGCTTAGCGCGCAGGGTGTGCAGGTGCTGAGTATGCGTAATAAAGCCAACCGTCTTGAAGAGCTGTTTGTGGGTCTGACGACGCAGGGAAAAACAGGAGCAAAAGCATGACACATCTCTACTGGGTGGCGCTGAAGAGCATCTGGGCCAAAGAGGTTAACCGTTTCGCCCGCATCTGGATCCAGACGCTGGTGCCGCCGGTCATCACTATGACGCTCTATTTCATCATTTTTGGCAACCTGATCGGGTCGCGCATCGGTGAAATGCACGGCTTCAGCTATATGCAGTTCATCGTGCCGGGATTGATCATGATGGCGGTCATCACTAACGCCTATGCCAACGTGGCGTCGTCGTTCTTCAGCGCCAAGTTCCAGCGCAACATTGAAGAGCTGCTGGTCGCGCCGGTGCCGACCCACATCATTATTGCCGGCTATGTTGGCGGCGGCGTGGCGCGTGGTGTCTGCGTGGGTATTCTGGTGACGGCCATCTCGCTGTTCTTTGTGCCGTTCCACGTGCATTCCTGGACGATGGTGGCGGTCACGCTGCTGCTGACCGCGATTCTGTTTTCACTGGCAGGTCTGCTGAACGCTGTCTTTGCGCGCACCTTTGACGATATCAGCCTGATCCCGACCTTTGTGCTGACGCCACTGACTTATCTGGGCGGCGTATTCTATTCACTGAGTTTGCTGCCGCCGATCTGGCAGGCTGTTTCTAAACTTAATCCAATCGTTTATATGATTAGCGGATTCCGTTATGGCTTCCTCGGCATTAATGATGTGCCGCTGGTGTTTACCCTCTCGGTGCTGGTGGCCTTTATTCTGGTGTTCTACTGGCTGGTCTATGCGCTGATACAGCGCGGACGCGGATTACGCACCTGACGTTAAGCTGAATGGTAAGGGCCACGCTGCGATAAGGGCGTGGCTTTTTTTTGGGTGGAGAGCAAATCACGCTGACTACGGTTCTGCCTGGCCTTAAAAATCACCTTAAAACCCGCCTCATTCGTTATATTTTGTCTCTGAAGCCGCCTGACGCCTCGCTTACACCCTTGCTCACAAAAAATAACCCTAAGTATTATCTGATAATACTCTGACATCTTTCGCTATCTGAATGATTCTTAACTATTAAATATTTTTTAAGAATAGCCTTAAAGTCTGGCTGTTGTTTATTTGATTATGAATTATCAGAATAGCGCCGGAATAAGGTTATTCCTCTGCTCAGGGACGAATGAGTAGGCTAAGAGTCTTCTTAATAAGAAAAATGGCAACCGAATCAGGGCCAGTTTTTAATCAAAGGCAGGAAAAGATGAATCGTATAACGTGGATCGATAATCTGCGGGGATTGAGTATTCTCGCAATCATTTTTTTGCACAGCACTATTGCCGTACATAATAACGCCGGACACTTTACCGCCTTCAGCGGCCTGTTAAATGAGATGCTGGCACCGGTAAGGCTGGGGCTGATGTTCTTTGTTTCAGGTTTATTTGTCGATGCCGGGTTAAGAAAAGGCCTGGGTCCTTTTTTTAATAACAAGGTGCGCAGTATTCTCTATCCATTTGTGGTCTGGGTTGCAGTCTACGGCGGGTTGAAAATCCTGTTCAGCTCGATGGCTAATACGCCGCAATCACCGATGAATATTATTCTCTCCCACCTGACCGGTGGCGGTGATATGACCTGGTTCCTGCATTCGCTGTTTATCTTCTTTATTGTGATTATCTTTGCCCGTCACTTGCCATTCCTGCTGGTGTTTGCCATCTGTATGACGCTGAGCTGGGCGCTGCCAGCGATTGAGGCGGATGGGGTGTTTGCCAGCTTCGACAATACCCACATCAATAAATCGCTTTATCTGTTTGTATTCTTCTATCTCGGCGATTACGTCGTGAGGAAGCAGGTGGATATCGCAGAGAAAGTGCAGCATGGCCCGACGCTGTTTATCTCAGTAATTAGTTTTGTACTGCTCTCATGCCTGAATATCTTTGTACTGGATCGTCATTCCCAGGCGTTATTGTCACCGCTGGCACTATTATCGGTTCCGTTCTTTGTCTGGATTGCGCTGAAACTGAAGTCTGAACTGGTCTACTACATAGGCGTCAATTCTATCGTCTTCTACCTGTCGCATTATCTGGCGATTCAGTTCTTCAGTAAGATTGTGAAGTTTGAAAGCCCGTCTGCCTGGGTAAATGACCTGAAGTTTATTTCGGCATTCCTGGTGGCGCTGGCGTTACCGTGGACATTATGTCTGATGAGAAAACGCGGCTGGTTTAATTTCCTCTTTACGATGAAAAAGTCATCGAAGCCGATGACAACCAAACCGGTTTAATTACTGCAGCAGAAATAAAAAGGGCCGCCCGTTTTACCGGCGGCCCTTTTTTAATCAGGTTGTAATCAGGCAATCTGCACCGGCAGCGCTTTCGCCAGACGCTTCATCTGGTTGTCACCTTCAAAATAGGCGACCTTAGGCTGCCACTGACGCGCTTCGGCATCGTCTACCTGCACATAGGAGCAGATAATTAAAATATCGCCTTCGCAGGCACAGCGGGCGGCCGCACCGTTGACCGAGATGATTTTCGAGCCACGCTCAGCCGCGATAGCGTAGGTGGAAAAGCGCTGACCGTTGGTGACGTTATAAATATCGATCGCTTCATATTGCAGAATGCCAGAAGCATCCAGGAAATCCTGATCGATAGCGCAGGAACCTTCATAATTGAGGTCCGCCTGCGTCACCTTCACGCGGTGCAATTTGCCTTGCAGAACTGTGCGAATCATAGCCAGAAACCTTGTCAGAGAAATAAAATAACCTGCAGCGGGATGAATTACTGCGTCAGGTCAACGGTTTGATTATCAATCAGGCGGGCCTTGCCCAGCCAGGCGGCCATCAGCACCACCGCGCGCTGGCTGTCCACCGTCAGCGGTTGCAGCGTTTCCGCATCACAGATCGCCAGGCCATCAGGACGCAATCCCTGCGCCAGCAGTGCCTCACTGGCTGCCTCAATGATCTCGTCAATATGACGCTCGCCATTCTCCAGCCGCGTCGCCATCTCATGCATCACCTGGCTCAGGACCGGAGCCAGCTTACGCTCATCTGCCGTCAGGTAGCCGTTACGCGAACTCAGCGCCAGGCCATCTTTAGCGCGCACCGTAGGCACACCAACAATCTCAATGTCGAAGCCCATATCGGCCACCATCTTACGAATGATAGCCAGCTGCTGAAAATCCTTTTCACCGAAACAGGCAATATCGGGCTGTACCAGATTAAACAGTTTGCTGACGATAGTGGCCACACCGCGAAAATGACCTGGACGTGTGGCCCCTTCCAGCAGGGAAGAGAGCACCGGCACCTCAACAAAGGTCTGATTCTGCGCGCCCTGCGGATAGACTTCAGCAGGTGAGGGGGCGAAGACGACATCAACCTGGTGGCGATTCAGCTTTTCACAATCTTCCTGCAGCGTGCGCGGGTAGCGCGCTAAATCATCGGCGCGATCGAACTGCATCGGATTGACAAAGATCGAGACAATCACGATGTCGCCGCGCGCCCGTGCTTCATCCACCAGCGTCAGATGACCTTCATGCAGGTTGCCCATGGTCGGCACCAGCGCAATGCGTTTACCCTGCTGGCGCCAGCGACGGACTTCCTGGCGCAGCATCAGCAGCGTTTCAATGATCAACACGGTGACTCTCCTGGATTACTGGAAACTGTGCTCTGCCGCCGGATAGGTTCCGGCCTCGACTTCGGCGATATAGTGGCGAATCGCCGCGCGAACATCGCCGGTCTCCGCCAGGAAATTTTTGGCAAATTTGGGAATGTGGCCGCCGGTCACGCCCAGCGCGTCATGCATCACCAGAATCTGACCATCGGTGACATTGCCGGCACCGATACCGATCACCGGGATGGTGAGCGCGTCGGTAATCCGCTGCGCTACCGACACCGGCACACACTCCAGCACCATCAGCTGTGCACCTGCGGCTTCCAGCGCCAGCGCATCGGCCAGCAACTGCTCTGCACCGGCTTCATCCCGGCCCTGCACTTTATAGCCGCCAAAGATATTGACCGACTGCGGTGTCAGGCCCAGATGACCACATACCGGAACGGCCCGCTCGGTCAGCATCTGCACGGTCTCAGCCAGCCAGCTACCGCCTTCCAGCTTCACCATGTTAGCACCCGCACGCATCAGCTGCGCGGCGTTGTCAAAGGTCTGCTGTGGCGTGGCATAACTCATAAACGGCAGGTCGGCGAGCAGCAGTGCCTGTGGTGCGCCACGGCGCACGGCGGCGGTGTGATAGGCGATGTCGCTGACCGTGACCGGCAGGGTGGAATCATGCCCCTGCACCGTCATCCCTAAAGAATCACCAACCAGCAGCACCTGAATACCTTCATCGGCAAACAAGCGGGCAAAACTGAAATCGTAGGCGGTCAGGGTCGCGAATTTTTTACCGCTGGCTTTCGCCTGACGCAGATGTGAAATCGTGGTGGGTTTCATGGCGCTCTCAACTCAGGAATTCTGATGGGCGCAGTTTACTGGATAGCGTGAAAGAGCGGAATCAGAGATGTGCGTTTGTCTGCTCAGCCGTGCCACAGCACGATGCTGCTACTGTCGAGGTTAGCCAGGATTGTGCTGAGTGCGCGACCGTCGGGCAGGCGGGCGTCTGGCGCAATCGCCAGCAGGGGCACCAGCATAAACGCACGATTCAGCAGATCATAGTGCGGCACAATCAGCCGCTCCGTGTTGATTTGCATCTCGCCAAACAGCATCAGATCGATATCCAGCGTGCGCGGACCCCAGCGTTCTGACTTGCGCACCCGGCCATGCTCCTGCTCGATCCGCTGGGTATGGTCAAGCAGCGCTTCTGCACTGAGATCGGTCTCCAGTGCCACGGCGGCATTGAGAAAATCGGGCTGATCGGGCGGGCCATAAGGCGGCGTGCGGTAGAACGGCGAGGTAGCGATGCGTTGCGTCTGCGGCAACGCATCCAGTGCGGTCAGCGCTGCATCAACCTGATGCAGCGGATCGGCCAGATTACTGCCTAACGCGAGGTAAACCCGTGTCATGAGACGTTCTGGTTGTCACGACGCGGTGCGGAAGGACGGCGGCGCGGACGACGCGATTTATTACGCGGCACCGGATCGTCACCCAGGTTATTGAGCATGTTTTTCTGATGCGGCGGCGCAGCCACCTGGAATTCACCCCACCACTGGCTCAGGCGCAGCAGTTCCGGGTTATTTTCCACTTCCGCCCGCAGCGCCAGCAGATCGTAAGCGGCGCGGAATTTCGGATGCTCCATCAGTTTCCAGGCGCGTTTACCGTGACGGCGGGACATGCGTAACTGCAGCAGCCAGATATCGCGGATTAGCGACGTAATACGTTTCGGAATCGCCAGCGCACGGCAGGCTTCGTCCAGCGTATCGTTCATCGCCATCGCAAAAGCTTCGAAGTAGGTCAGGCCACTCTCCTGCGCAATGCGTTCTGCCGTTTCAAGCTGCGGATACCAGAACATCGCGGCAAACAGGAACGCCGGGTTAACGCGCATGTCGTTGTGAATGCGGTTATCGGTGTTTTTCAGCACCTGCGCCAGCATCCGCTCCATGTGACTGTCGCTGTTTTCGGTGAAGTTGCGCGCCAGCGTCGGGAACAGGGGCTGGAACAGCTGATATTCACACAGCTTGAGATATGTGCTGTAGCCGTAGCCAGCCTGCAACATCTTCAGCGACTCTTCAAACAGGCGAGCAGGCGGAATATCACGCAACAGCGAGGCCAGACGTGGAATCGGCTCGGCGGTTTCCGGAGCAATGCTCATATTGAGTTTGGCAGCAAAGCGTGCGACGCGCAGCATGCGGACCGGATCTTCGCGGTAGCGGGTTTCCGGATCGCCAATCAGGCGAATGATGCCCTGTTCGAGATCGCTGATGCCGCCGACATAGTCACGCACGCTGAAATCAGCCACGCTGTAGTAGAGGCTGTTAATGGTGAGATCGCGTCGCTGGGCATCATCTTCGATAGAACCGAAGATGTTGTCGCGCAGCAGCATGCCGCTCTGGGCGCGCTGCGAGCTGTTGCGATCCTCTTCCGGCTCTTCCGCCTGATGATGTCCACGGAAGGTGGCGACTTCGATCACTTCCGGGCCAAACATCACGTGCGCCAGACGGAAACGACGGCCAACCAGGCGACAGTTGCGGAACAACTTACGCATCTGCTCAGGCGTGGCATTGGTGGTCACGTCGAAATCTTTGGGTTTTTGCCCCAGTAGCAAATCGCGCACGCCACCGCCTACCAGATAGGCTTCATAACCGGCTTTGTTCAGGCGATAGAGCACTTTGAGGGCATTTTCGCTGATGTCTTTACGTGAGATGGTATGGCTTTCACGAGGGATGATGGTCATCAGACGCTCTGGTTCAACCTCTGCTGGGGCTTCCTCTTCATCACGCTTCAGGACTTTCCGGCAAAAATTAGCTACTCGGGTAAAAATGGGACACCTCGACAGTGGCAATTAGGGTGTAGGTAAAATCAGCGGCTAATCATAGCCTGTTGAGAACCGTTTGAGAATGCTGTTGTCTATGCATCCGGTTTCAGGGCGTTCTCTTGCGGCATCAAAGCGATATTCCACTGCGACACCGCATCAGACAGCAGTTTGTCCTGCGTTAAGTCCTGCCAGCCGCCTGAAACCGGCTGTCCGAGGAAGCGTAACGCCGCCACCAACAGGGGTCTGGCATCGCCATCCGGCAGCGCAGGTGCATGATTCTGCTTCGACAACTTATGACCATCGTGGTTAAGCGCCAGCGGCAGATGCAGCCAGTCAGGCACCGGCCAGCCAAATTGCTGGCAGAGCGCAATCTGTCGCACCGTCGGCTCAATCAAATCTGCGCCGCGAACCACTTCGGTAATGCCCTGAAAATGATCATCGACAACGACCGCCAGGTTATAGGCAAACAGGCCATCACGGCGGTGAATAATAAAATCTTCCTGTGCCAGACGCCTGTCCGCCTCCACACGGCCACGCAGACGATCGTCAAACGCAAAGACCGGCGCATGCTGGCGTAAACGCAGCGCGGCATTCTCCGGTCCGCGTTGCCGTTCACGGCAGTAACCATCATAGAAACCGCCAATCTGCTGAATGCGACGCCGGGGGCAGGTGCAGTAATAGCTCTGACGATGCTGCTGCAGCCAGGCCAGCGCGTCACGGTAGGCCTCATGACGTTGTGACTGCCACAGAACCTCGCCATCCCACTCTAAACCGTAGTGCTCCAGCTGATGCAGGATACGGCTGGCGGCACCCGGTACTTCCCGTGGCGGATCGATATCTTCAATTCTCACCCGCCAGACGCCGTTTTGCGCACGCGCGCTCAGGTAACTGCCCAGGGCAGCAATCAGCGATCCGAAGTGGAGTTCACCAGAGGGAGAAGGGGCGAAGCGACCGATACAGGAGGATGACATAGGTTTCAGAAGTGACCACGCAGCGGACAAAACAGCAGTTGTTCCACTGCGTGGTAACAGGCTGGACGCGGCATCAGCCGGCCATTTGTTTCTCACGAATTTCTGCTAACGTCTTACAGTCGATGCAGAGATCGGCAGTAGGACGGGCTTCGAGACGGCGGATACCAATCTCAACGCCACAGGAATCGCAATAGCCGAAGTCGTCATCTTCAACTTTCTTCAGCGTCTTCTCGATCTTTTTGATCAGTTTACGTTCGCGATCGCGGTTACGCAGCTCCAGGCTGAACTCCTCTTCCTGCGCGGCACGGTCAACCGGGTCCGGGAAGTTAGCGGCTTCATCCTGCATATGAGAAACGGTACGATCGACTTCGTCCCGTAATTGATTACGCCAGGCTTCCAGAATCTTGCGAAAATGGGTCAGCTGCGCATCATTCATATACTCTTCGCCAGGCTTCACCTGATAAGGTTCGACGCCAGCAATAGAGAGAATACTCAGGGACGATGTTTTACGGTTTTGACCTTCTTGCATGTTGCTTCTCCTGGATAACACGCACTATACCCTTCGAATTTCGTCTCGCAGGGGCCTTGCTGCCAGCCTGCATTTGACGTCTGCGGGGTACATCGATCCCCCATTGGGGAAAAAAACAGGCCGCTATAAATAACAGAAGCAGTCAGGGTTGGCAATTCTTCATGAACACACCTTGACAAGCCTGTGAGGAACAGCGTAATTGGCCCTTAGCTCAGAACATTCTTAACACATAAAATTGCAAAAGATATTACAAGGTTACGTTGATCGGCGATTTAAGAAACATTCCCTCCGCCGATAAGTCTGCCTGATACGCTAAAACCTCTACGCCCTCCTGCTGCGCCTGAGCCAGTTGTTCTGCATACGCCACATCAATGTGACGTGCCGGAGAAACGTCCTCAATCCCCGAGTGCAAAACGGCAAACAACAAAACGGCCCGATGACCCTCTGCCGCAACTGTTGCCAGTTCACGCAGGTGTTTCTGTCCTCGAATCGTCACCGCATCCGGAAAATACCCTTTTCCTTCATGTAGAAGGGTTACGGATTTCACCTCAATATAGCAGTTGCGCCGGGCCTCTGCTTTGAGCAGGAAATCAATTCTGCTTTTTTCAGTGCCATATCTCACTTCCGCCTGACGATGCGTATAACCGGCCAGCGCCGGCAGCCGATCCTGCTCCAGCGCCTCAGCCACCAGCTGGTTGGCGCGCAGCGTATTCACGCAGATCCAGTGGCCCTGTTGTGTTTCGGTCAGTTCCCAGCTGTGGGGGTATTTGCGCGTCAGGCTGTCGGACGTCGAGTACCAGACCCGATCGCCCGGCGTGGCGCAGCCGGTCATGGCGCCGGTATTGGCGCAGTGAATTGTCAGAACGTCGCCCTCTGGCGTCACCACATCGGCCAAAAAACGTTTGTAACGGACGATCAGACGGGCGGGTTTAAGGGGCGGAGAGAAGTGCATGTGGATCCTGAGAATGTAATGGCCAGCTAGCCAGGGCGCGATAGCGGGTGCGGCCCCGGGCATATTCAGAGGCGAACAGAGAAAAGGTGGAGACGCGAAAACGCCAGTGAAAGCCGCGCGGCGGTAACGTCACCGGCTGCGTGGCGTGGCGTAACAGCGTGATGTGCGGATGAAACGGCTGGGGGCTCTGGTAACAGCCATGCCGGGCGGCCTGGGCCCGCAGCAGGCTGGCGAGCTGCAACAGACCGCGTGGCGCGCGCTGGCAGCCGAGCCAGACCACGCCGGGGCGCGGCCAGTGTCCGGCATCATCAAGGTCGAGATCAAAACCGGGCTGCACAATACGGGAGGCCAGCGTCTGCAGGCGCTGTGAGGTTTCCGGCGCAACTTCACCAAGAAACGCCAGCGTCAGGTGCAGATTCGCCGCGACCACCGGCTGGCCCGCCTCCGCAGGAAAGGTATCGGCCCGCCAGCGCACCAGCTCTTGCTGCATCTCGTCAGGCAGGCTGATGGCAAAAAATAAGCGTTGTGTCGCCATGGCGCTCTCCGGCAAATATCACGGATGGATGCTACAATGCGCGCCATCTTAGCACAGGCAGAAGCGGAGTTTGCTGTGAGCGATTTACCGGTCAGCGCGGTGCTGCCTGACATCCTGGCGGCGCTGAGTGACGCCCCACAAATCCTGCTGGCCGCGCCCACGGGGGCAGGCAAATCGACCTGGCTGCCGCTGCAGTTGTTACAGCAGGCGGCGCTGCCGGGACGGATCATCATGCTGGAGCCACGTCGGCTGGCGGCGCGTAATGTGGCGCAGCGGCTGGCGGAGCAACTCGGCGAGCAGCCGGGTGGCACGGTGGGATTCCGGATGCGTGGCGAAAGCTGCGTCGGGCCACAGACCCGGCTGGAAGTGGTGACCGAAGGCATGCTCACCCGCATGCTTCAGCACGACCCGATGCTGGAAGGCGTGTCGCTGGTGATCCTCGATGAATTTCACGAGCGCAGCCTGCAGGCCGATCTGGCGCTGGCGCTGCTGCTTGATGTACAGCAGGGGCTGCGCGACGACCTTAAAATCATGCTGATGTCCGCCACGCTGGACAACGCCCGGCTGGCGGCGCTGCTGCCGGATGCGCCACTGATCGTCTCAGAAGGGCGCAGCTATCCGGTTGAGCGGCGTTACGCGTCACTGAATCAGAATGTGCGTTTTGAAGAGGCGGTCGCGCGTGAAGTCGCCCAGCTGCTGCGGGATGAGAGCGGTTCGCTGCTGCTGTTTCTGCCGGGTGTGGCGGAGATCGAACGGGTGAAGCGCGAGCTGGAATCACGCATCAGTGACGACGTTGATCTGACGCCGCTCTATGGCGCACTGCCGCTGGCGGCGCAGCGCCGGGCAATTCTGCCTGCTGCCGACGGCCGCCGCAAAGTGGTGCTTGCCACCAATATCGCCGAAACCAGCCTGACCATTGAGGGGATTCGGCTGGTGGTCGACAGTGCGCTGGAACGCAGCGCTCTGTTTGACGCCCGCAGCGGCGTGACGCGTCTGCAGACCCAGCGAATCAGCCAGGCATCGATGATCCAGCGAGCGGGTCGCGCCGGGCGACTGATGCCGGGACTCTGCCTGCATCTGGTGCCGCAGGAGCAGGCATCACGAGCGGCGGCGCAGAGTGAACCGGAAATCGTTAACAGCGATCTCTCGTCACTGTGGCTGGATCTGCTGCAGTGGGGCTGTACCCAGCCGCAACAGCTGCAGTGGCTGGACCAGCCGCCCGCCAGAAATCTGGATGCGGCGCAGCAGCAGCTGACCCGACTGGGAGCACTGGACAACAACGGCCTGCTCAACACGCTGGGACGGCGCATGGCGCAGCTGGGATGCGATCCCCGACTCGCCGCCATACTGTGTGCCGCAAGCGATGAGCCGGATGCGGTCGCCAGCGCCGCGCTGCTGGTGGCGATTCTGGAAGATCCTCCCCGCAGCGGCAGCACCGACCTGCGTGATGCGCTGCATCGGCCGCAGGCGCAATGGCAGCGGCGGGCGCAGCAGTGGCAGCAGCGGCTTAAAATCCGTGGCGGGCGCATCGATGAAGATCGTTTCGCCGGATTGCTGGCGGTGGGCTTTGGCGATCGGCTGGCGCGGCGACGCGATCAGAGCGGTCGCTATCAGCTGGCCAACGGGCTGGGCGCCAGACTCGATGAGCAGGATGGCCTGACGCGTAATGAGTGGCTGATTGCGCCTGCTCTGTTGCAGGGCAGTGCCACACCGGATGCCCGGATGTTGCTGGCACTGCCGGTCGATATTGAAACGCTGTGCCAGCAGCAGCCCGCCCTGATTGAGCGCCGGACCGAAGTAGAGTGGGACGAAGAGAAAGGCACGCTGCGTGCTTTCAGACGTGAGCAGATTGGCGCGCTGATACTGAAAACCCAGCCGATGGCGCGCCCGGAACCGGAGGTGCTGCACGCGGCCATGCTGCGCTGGATCGTCGAAAAAGGTCTGTCGGTACTGGGCTGGACGCCGGAGGCCGAACAGCTGCGTCTGCGAATCCAGTGTGCGGCCCGGTGGCTGCCGGAAGAGAGCTGGCCCGCGACCGACGATGAAACGCTGCTTGAGAGCCTGTCGCAGTGGCTGTTGCCGCAGATGTCAGCGGTACGCGATCTCCGCAGCCTGCAGGCGGTGAACCTGACCACGGCACTCTTACATTTACTCACATGGTCACAGCGTCAGCGGCTGGATACTGTGCTGCCAACTCATTACACTGTGCCCACCGGAAGCCGGCTGCCAATCCGCTACGATGCGGAGAAGCCGCCCGCGCTGGCGGTAAGGATTCAGGAGATGTTTGGCGAGGCGCAGAATCCCACCGTGGCGGAAGGACGAATTCCGCTGGTGCTGGAGCTGTTATCGCCCGCCCAGCGCCCGTTGCAGATCACCCGCGATCTGGCGGCGTTCTGGCGCGGTGCCTGGCCGGAGGTCAGGAAAGAGATGAAGGGACGTTATCCTAAACATCCCTGGCCCGAGGATCCGGCCACCGCCTTGCCAACAAGGCGAACCAAAAAAATGTCCCCGCAGGGTTGAGTCCGCTGGATCGAATTCAGAGGGTTCTGCCATGCGGCACGCGAGAAAGCAGTTAGAGTAGCGGCGCTGCCGTAAGCACTGCCTGGAGAAGAAAAGTAATGTCTGGGAACGATCGCGAACCAATAGGGCGCAAAGGTAAACCGTTGCCGCCGCGCAGCAGTGCGGGCCGGGGACGACGCAGGGATATCGAACAGGATATCGATCAGGACGATTTTAATGATGACGAGGAGGAAGCGCCGGTGCCACGTAAAGGTAAAGGTGGAAAACCGCCGCGCGGCAAACGCCGTTGGCTGGGATGGGTAATCAAACTGTTCCTGGTGTTTGTGGTGGTCATGGCCGCGTGGGGCATCTACCTCGACTCGGAAATTCGCAGCCGGATTGACGGTAAAGTGTGGCAACTGCCCGCCACCGTCTATGGCCGCATGGTCAGCCTGGAACCCGGCATGGCCTACAACAAAAGTGAAATGGTGGCGCTGCTGGAAGGTACTCAGTATCGCGAAGTCTCCCGTATTACCCGCCCTGGCGAGTTTTCGGTGAAGGGCAACACCATCGATCTGCTGCGTCGCCCGTTTGATTTCCCCGACAGTAAAGAGGGGCAGATCCACGCGCGCATGAGCTTCAGTAAAGATGAGCTGAGCGAGATTAAAAACCTTGAAACCGGTCGTGATTTTGGCTTTTTCCGCCTCGATCCGCGTCTGATCACCATGCTGCAGTCGCCGAACGGTGAACAGCGACTCTTCGTACCGCGCGCCGGTTTCCCGGATCTGCTGGTCGATACGCTGATCGCCACCGAAGATCGCCATTTCTATGAGCATGATGGCATCAGCCCTTACTCCATCGGCCGCGCCTTCCTGGCGAACATCACGGCCGGGAAAGCGGTGCAGGGCGGCAGTACGCTGACGCAGCAGCTGGTGAAGAACCTGTTCCTCACCAACGAGCGTTCGCTGTGGCGTAAAGCGCGTGAAGCCTATATGGCGGTGATCATGGATGCGCGCTACAGCAAAGATCGCATCCTGGAGCTCTACCTGAACGAGGTCTATCTCGGTCAGGCTGGCAGCGATCAGATCCGCGGTTTCCCGCTGGCCAGCCTCTACTACTTTGGCCGTCCGGTTGATGAGCTGAGTCTGGATCAGCAGGCGATGCTGGTCGGCATGGTGAAAGGCGCGTCGCTCTATAATCCGTGGCGTAACCCGAAACTGGCGCTGGAACGACGCAACCTCGTGCTGCGCCTGTTGCAGCAGCAGAAAGTGATCGACCAGGAGCTGTATGACATGCTGTCGGCCCGTCCGCTGGGCGTGCAGCCGAAAGGCGGCGTGATTACGCCGCAGCCGGCCTTTATGCAGATGGTGCGTAACGAGCTTCAGGCGAAACTGGGTGACAAGGTGAAAGATCTCTCCGGGGTGAAAATCTTCACCACGCTGGATCCGGTGTCGCAGGATGCGGCCGAAAAGGCGGTGATCGATGGCATTCCGACGCTGAAAAAACAGCGTGGTCTGAAAGATCTGGAAACCGCGATGGTGGTGGTTGACCGTTTCAGCGGCGAAGTCCGCGCTATGGTCGGCGGTGCCGATCCACAGTATGCCGGTTACAACCGCGCGCTGCAGGCACGCCGCTCTATCGGCTCACTGGCGAAACCGGCGACTTACCTGACCGCGCTGAGCCAGCCAAACAGCTACCGGCTGAACAGCTGGATCGCCGATGAGCCGATTGCGCTGAAACAGCCAAACGGCAGCATCTGGAAACCGATGAACGACGATCGTCGCTTCAGCGGCAAAGTGATGCTGGTGGATGCGCTGACCAACTCAATGAACGTGCCGACCGTAAACCTCGGTATGACGCTGGGGCTGGATGCGGTAGTGGATACCTGGAACAAGCTGGGCGTGCCAAAAGAGCAGCTGCATCCGGTGCCATCGATGCTGCTGGGTGCCTTAAACCTGACACCGGTTGAAGTGGCTCAGGCGTTCCAGTCGATTGCCAGCGGCGGCAACCGCGCGTCGCTGTCAGCGGTGCGTTCGGTGATTGCGGAAGATGGCAGCGTGCTCTATCAGAGCTATCCGCAGGCGCAGCGTGTTGAGCCGGCGCAGGCCGCTTATCTGACGCTCTACACCATGCAACAGGTGGCTGACCACGGTACCGCCCGTGCGCTGGGCGCACGTTTCCCGAATGCGCATCTGGCGGGCAAAACCGGTACTACCAACGATCTGGTGGACAGCTGGTTTGCCGGTATTGATGGTAAAGAAGTGGCGATCACCTGGGTGGGACGCGATAACAACCAGCCGACCAAACTCTATGGTGCCAGCGGCGCGATGCAGCTCTACCGTCGCTACCTGGACATTCAGGCCCCGATGCCGTTACAGCTGACGCCACCGGAAGATGTGTCGCTGATGAATGTGGATTCTGCCGGTAACTTTGTCTGCGGCACGGGCAGCAGCACCTGGCGTTCTCTGCCGGTATGGGCGCTGGATCCGAATGCGCTGTGTCAGCAACAGCAGCAGCAGGTTCAGCAGCAACAACAGCTCTTCGATCAGCAGCAGCAACAACAGCAGCAGCAGCAGCCGCAACAACCGGCCCAGCAACAGCAGGAGCAGAAAGATAGCGACGGCGTAGCAGGGTGGATAAAAGATATGTTTGGCAAATAAATCAGTCAGACAGGTTAAAAAGGGCGCTTCGGCGCCCTTTTTTTGTTCCTGATCAATACGCGTCAATCGGCCTGCAAACGGCGTCACTACTGGGATTTCTTCTTGCAGTGCCTGCTGAATTTCGCATATTATCTAAGCGTTATAATAATCATTATCGTTTCGATTCGCCTGCCTGAGCCTATTGTTAAGAGACACTTTTATGAATGCGCGAACGACTTTTTCTGACAACACCAAAAAAACATTTTCCCGACCGCTTCTGGGCATCATGATCTCACTGAGCCTGAGCTCCTCTCTTTACGCCGCGCAGGCGGAGACGATGGTCGTCTCGGCTGATGGCGGCAGCGGCGTCGAGGCGGAAAGCGCCTGGGGACCGGCACCCACCGTGGCAGCGAAACGCAGCGCCACCGGGACCAAAACTGATACCCCCATTGAAAAAAATCCGCAGTCCATCTCCGTGGTCACCCGTGAAGAGATGGAGATGCGTAACGTAACCAGCGTGAAAGGGGCGTTTAACTACACGCCTGGCGTGCTGACCGGTAACCGGGGCAGCTCAGACGTGATTGATGCGCTGTCGATTCGCGGTTTCAGCGAAACCAACACCAATCAGTATCTGGATGGTCTGAAACTGCAGGGTGACAACTACTCTGAGTTTGCCATCGATCCTTACTTCCTGGAACGCGCTGAACTGCTGCGCGGCCCGGTTTCGGTGCTCTACGGTAAGAGCAATCCCGGCGGGGTGGTCTCGCTGGTGAGTAAGCGTCCGACCCAGGAAACCCTGCGTGAAGTGCAGTTCCAGATGGGCAACGACAACCTCTTCTCGACCGGTTTTGACTTTGGCGGCGCGCTGGACGACGACGGCGTCTACAGCTATCGCCTGACCGGCCAGGCGCGCAGTCAGGATGCGCAGCAGGCGATGAACAAAGAGAAGCGCTACACCATCGCACCGGCTTTCAGCTGGCGTCCCGACGATCGCACCCGCATTGACCTGCTGACCTATTTCCAGAACGAGCCAGAAACCGGTTATTACGGCTGGCTGCCGCGTCAGGGCACGGTGGTACCGATCACCCGCGCTGATGGCAGCCAGTACAAACTGCCAACCAACTTTGATGAAGGCGAGCAGAGCAACAAGATTTCACGCAACACCAAAATGGTCGGTTATAACGCCGAGCACAGCTTTAACGACACCTGGACGCTGCGCCAGAACCTGCGTTATGCCGACCTGCGCACCGATTACCGCAGCATTTATGGCAATGGTTTCCTGCCGGCGACTCAGGAAATCACGCGCGGTTCGGCGGTTTCAGAAGAGAAACTCAACCAACTGGCGGTCGATACCCAGGCGCAGGCGAAATTCGCCACCGGCCAGGTTGATCATACGCTGCTGCTGGGCGTGGACTTCCAGCGTACCCGCAATGATATCGACGCACAGTTTGGCACTGCCTCCAGCCTGAATGCGGTTAATCCGCAATATGGTGATAACAGCGTAACGCCATTTGCCGATCCTTATCAGCATCTCAACAAACAGCGTCAGACCGGCCTCTATGCTCAGGACCAGATGGAGTGGAACCGCTGGGTGCTGACGCTGGGTGGCCGCTACGACTATGCCATGAACTCGGTTTACGATCGGGTAGCGGATAGCGTTGATCGTCAGAACGATCAGGCCTTTACCTGGCGCGGCGGCCTGAACTATGTGTTTGATAACGGCATCGCGCCTTACTTCAGCTACAGCGAAGCCTTTATTCCGAATGCGGGTGCGACCTATGACGGTCAGGCATTTGATCCGTCACGTGCTAAGCAGTATGAAGCGGGCGTGAAGTATGTGCCGAAAGATCGTCCGGTGGTGCTCACCGCAGCGCTTTATCAGCTGACCAAAACCAAAAACCTGACCGCGGACCCTGATACGTTTAATCATCCGTTTGCCAGCGTGCAGAGCGGTGAAATCCGATCACGGGGCGTAGAGCTGGAAGCTAAAGCGGCGCTGAATGCCAACGTTAACCTGACGGCGTCCTACACCTACACCGATGCGGAATATACCGAAGACACCCAGCTCAAAGGCAAAACGCCGGTACAGGTGCCGAAACATATGGCCTCACTGTGGAGCGACTACACCTTCCACGAAACCGCTTTGTCAGGCGTGACGATCGGCGCGGGTGTGCGTTATGTCGGTGAGAGCCAGGGGCTTTACAGCACTGGCACTGAGCAGAACCAGAACTTTAAAGTTGCCGGTTACACCACGGTGGATGCGGCGCTGAAATATGATCTGGGTCGTTTCGGTTTGCCGGGTTCGACAGTGGGCGTCAACGTCAACAATCTGTTTGACCGCGACTACGTCGCCAGCTGCTACCGTGAATACGCCTGCTACTGGGGTGCGGAACGACAGATTGTCGGCACCGCGACCTTCAGATTCTGATTTAACCGGGCGCTTCGGCGCCCGTTCACAGGGATAACCATGCCGCATCCGCACGCAGAAGAGGCGACCTTTACGCTGAAAAACGCCAGTTTTGAAGTGCCGGGCCGGACTCTCCTTCAGCCACTGTCGCTGACCTTTCCGCCGGGAAAAGTGACCGGGCTGATCGGTCACAACGGCTCGGGCAAATCAACACTGTTAAAAATGCTGGGTCGTCACCACGCAGCCAGCAGCGGAGAGGTGCTGTTGAATCAGCAGCCCGTCGGACGCTGGAACAGCAAAGCCTTTGCCCGTCAGGTGGCCTATCTGCCGCAGCAGTTATCGGCAGCCGAAGGGATGACGGTGCGTGAACTGGTGGCGATTGGCCGCTATCCCTGGCACGGCGCGCTGGGGCGCTTTGGTCAGGAAGATCGCGACCGGGTAGAGGATGCGATTGGCCAGGTCGGGCTTAACGCCTTTGCCGGACGGCTGGTAGATAGCCTGTCGGGCGGCGAGCGTCAGCGCGCCTGGCTGGCGATGATGGTGGCGCAGAACAGCCGCTGTCTGCTGCTGGATGAACCGACGTCGGCGCTGGATATTGCCCATCAGGTTGAGGTGCTGGCGCTGATAAAAGCACTGAGCCAGCAGCGGGGCTTAACCGTGATTGCGGTGCTGCACGATATCAATATGGCAGCACGCTACTGCGATCATCTGGTGGCGCTGCGTCAGGGCGCGATGATTGCCGAAGGAGACGCAGAGGCGATTATGCAGGCTGAGGTGCTCGGTGCGATTTATGGCATTCCGATGGACATTTTACCGCACCCGCAGGGCGGCGCGCCGGTCAGTTTTGTCTGTTAAGGAGAGGATGATGCCCGATCTTAATCGCCGCCGACTGATGCTGGCGCTGGCAGTCTCTCCGCTGTTTTGTGCGCTTCCCCTGCGTGCCGCCACGCCAAATCCGGGTCGGATTATTGCACTGGAGTGGTTACCCACCGAACTGCTGATAGCACTAGGCGTCACGCCCTGGGGCGTGGCCGATCTGCACAACTACAATATCTGGGTAGGGGAGCCGCCGCTTCCTCAGGGTGTGATCGATGTAGGTCTGCGCACCGAACCCAATCTTGAGCTGATGGCGCAAATGCAGCCGTCGCTGATCCTCTGCTCCAACGGCTACGGCCCGCCTAAAGAGAAACTGACGCGCATCGCGCCTATTATGGGCTTCGACCTCCACAGCGGCGACGGGAAACCTCTCACTGCCGCGCGCGCATCGCTGCGTCAGCTGGCGGCGCGCCTTGGATTAAGCGCGCGAGCGGAACAGCATCTGCGCGAGGTTGATGATCAGCTGGCGGCGGCGCGCCAGCGGCTGGCGCCCTATGCCGGACGCACTATCCTGCTGATGTCGCTGCTCGACAGTCGTCACGCCATTACCTTCGGCAAAAACAGTCTGTTTCTGGAAGTGATGACTCTGCTGGGCCTGAAAAATGGCTGGCAGGGCGAAACAAATTTCTGGGGCAGCGCGGTGATCGGCATTGAAAAGCTGGCGCAGGTCGGGGATGTGGATGTCATCTGCTTTGATCATGATAACGATGCGGAGATGCAGCAACTGATGCGCAGCCCGCTGTGGCAGTCGCTGCCGTTTGTACGCACCGGACGCTTTCAGCGCGTCCCGGCCGTCTGGTATTACGGTGCGACGCTCTCGGCGCTGCACTTTGTTCGCGTGCTGGAACGCGCGCTGGAGTCGCACTGATGCGCCATGCTCTGTTTCCCGCAGGCCTCCTCAGCCTGCTGTTTCTGCTGGCGCTCAGCCTGACGCTGGTCAATCTGCATCAGGCGTTGCCACAGGCTGAATGGTGGCAGGCACTCTGGTCACCGGCGGTCGATAGCCTGCCGCAGATGGTGTTTCACCACAGCCTGCTGCCGCGTATCGTGCTGGCGCTGCTGGTGGGGAGTGGACTGGGGTTAGCCGGTCTGCTGTTTCAGCAGATATTGCGTAATCCGCTGGCGGAGCCAACCACGCTGGGCGTCTCTTCCGGCGCACAGCTGGGCATTACCGTGGCGACGCTGTGGCATCTGCCGGGCGGGGCGCTGACACAGCAGTTTGCCGCGCTCAGTGGCGCGCTGCTGGTGGGGGCGCTGGTGTTTGGTGTGGCCTGGGGTAAACGTCTGTCGCCGGTAACGCTGATTCTGGCCGGGCTGGTGCTGAGCCTCTACAGCGGCGCGGTGAATCAAATCTTCGCTATCTTCAATCACGATCAGCTGCAGAACATGTTTCTGTGGAGCACCGGCGCGCTGAATCAGATGAGCTGGGAAAATGTGCAGCAACTCTGGCCGCGCCTGCTGCTGGCGTTTGTGCTGGCGCTGGCGCTGCTGCGTCCGCTGACGCTGATGGGGCTGGATGATGGCGTAGCGAAAAACCTTGGCCTTGCGCTCTCCGTGGCGCGTGTCGGTGGCCTCGGGCTGGCGATCCTGCTCAGCGCACAGCTGGTCAACGTCGCCGGTATCATCGGCTTTATCGGGCTGTTTGCGCCGCTGCTGGCGAAGCTGCTGGGTGGACGACGGCTCATCACCCGGATGCTGCTGGCTCCGCTGACTGGCGCGCTGCTGCTGTGGCTGGCGGACAGTTGCGTGTTGTGGCTCAGCACTCACTGGCGCGATATCCCGACCGGCACCGCCACGGCGCTGCTCGGCGTACCGATTCTGCTGTGGCTGCTGCCGCGACTGCGCACCGGTTCGGTGCCGCCCGCGCTGAATCAGGGTGATAAGGTGCCCGCCGAGCGACAGAACCTGCTGCGCTGGGCGCTGACGGGACTTGCCATCCTGGCGCTGCTGGGGTGGGGTGGTCTGGCGTTTGGTCGTGATGCGCAGGGCTGGGTCTGGTCTGCGGGTGAGATGCTGCAATCGCTGCTGCCATGGCGCGCACCGCGCGTGCTGGCCGCGCTGGTGACCGGCCTGATGCTGGGCGTGGCGGGGAGTCTGATTCAGCGGCTGACCGGCAATCCCATGGCCAGCCCGGAAGTGCTGGGCATCAGTTCGGGTGCCGCTTTTGGCGTGGTGATGATGATGTTCTTTGTGCCGGGCGATGCGCTGGCCTGGCTGCTGCCCGCCGGTGCGCTGGGCGCGGCGCTGACGTTGCTGGTGATCATGGCGGTAGCCAGTCGGGGCGGCTTTTCGCCGGAACGAATGCTGCTGGCGGGCATGGCGCTTAACAGCGCCTTTGTCACCCTGCTGATGCTACTGCTGGCGAGTGGCGATCCGCGTATGGGCGGGCTGCTTAGCTGGATCTCCGGCTCGACCTATAACATCAGCGGCACTCAGGCGGTTCAGAGCGCAATCTGCGCGCTGGTGCTGGTGTCGCTGGCACCGCTGGCCAGTCGCTGGCTGACGTTGCTGCCGCTGGGAAGCGCTACCGCACGCTCGGCCGGTATGGCGTTGACGCCTGCGCGGCTGAGTCTGCTGCTGCTGGCGGCCGCGCTGACCGCCAGCGCGACACTGACTATCGGTCCGCTGAGTTTTGTCGGACTAATGGCGCCCCATATGGCGCGCATGCTGGGATTCCGGCGGGCGTTACCGCAACTGCTGCTGTCAGGATTACTGGGGGCGGGATTGATGGTGCTGGCTGACTGGTGCGGACGGATGCTGGCATTCCCGGATCAGATCCCAGCCGGGCTGATGGCGACCTTTTTAGGCGCGCCTTACTTTATCTGGCTGCTGCGGCGTTCAGGTTAAGAGGAAAAAGCAGGCTGGTTTCAGACGCCGGCCAGATCCAAAGTAGGGTGAATCTGACAACAACGAAGAAGCTCAATGCGCAGGAAATTGGGTCAGAGGAGGAAAGCGTCCCGCGGCAGGGACAAAAACGCCGGGAGCGTTTTTGAACAACGCGAAGCGTTGGCCCGGCAACGGGCGCACCTCATGGATGAGGTGCGTAATCGCGCGGGCCGAGCGAGTCATGGATGACGGCTTTCGCGCCTTTCCGATCTGACCCTGTTTCCTGTGCGTGCACCCTCTCACAACAGAGCGGGGCAAGCCTCATCAATAACAAAAGACCGGCTGCTGCCGGTCTTCATCTTTAACGCTGCCGCAATTACAGCTTCGCGAAACAACGACGCGCGGCGTCGACAGTGCGCTGAATATCCTCTTCGCTGTGCGCCAGCGACATAAAGCCCGCTTCATAGGCTGAAGGCGCAAAGTAAACGCCCTCTTCAAGCATCAGGTGGAAGAAGGTTTTAAAGCGCTCCACATCGCAGCGGGTCACATCGGCGTAACAGGTCACACTGTCAGCATCGGTGAAGAACAGGCCGAACATCCCGCCAACATGGTTAATCACCAGCGGGATATTTTGCTGTTGTGCTGCTTCACGCAGACCCTCTGCCAGCTTGCGGGTCAGGGCATCCAGCTTCTCATGGGTGCCCGGCTGCGCGATCTGCGTCAGGCAGGCGAAACCCGCCGCCATGGCGATTGGGTTACCAGAGAGCGTTCCCGCCTGATAAACCGGACCGGTCGGGGCCAGCGCTGCCATCACTTCGCGACGGCCACCGAACGCACCGACGGGCATTCCGCCACCAATGATTTTCCCAAGGCAGGTCAAATCAGGGCGCACATTGTAATGAGCCTGCGCGCCACCCAGCGCGACACGGAAACCGGTCATCACTTCATCAATAATCAGTAGTGCGCCGAACTCATCACACAGTGAACGCAGACCCGGCAGGAACTCCGGCTGAGGTGGGATGCAGTTCATGTTGCCAGCCACCGGCTCAACGATGATGGCCGCAATCGACTCGGGATATTGCTCAAAAGCGCTGCGCACTGAGTCGAGATCGTTAAAGGTGCAGGTCAGGGTATGTTTAGCGAAATCGGCCGGTACGCCCGGCGAGTTCGGCTGACCCAGTGTTAACGCACCGGAGCCGGCTTTCACCAGCAGATGATCGGCGTGGCCGTGGTAGCAGCCTTCAAACTTGATGATTTTATCGCGGCCGGTAAAGCCACGCGCCAGGCGGATAGCGCTCATGGTCGCTTCGGTGCCGGAGTTGACCATCCGCACCATCTCCATGCTCGGCACCAGCTCACACACCAGCTGCGCCATGGTCACTTCCATTTCGGTCGGTGCGCCAAAACTTAAGCCGCGCTGTGCCGCTTCAATCACGGCGTTACGAATCGCCGCGTTGTTATGACCCAGCACCATCGGACCCCATGAGCCGACATAGTCGATATAGGCTTTGCCGTCAGCGTCATAGAGATAGGCGCCATCAGCGTGTTCAATAAACAGCGGAACGCCGCCCACACCGGTAAATGCGCGTACTGGCGAGTTTACCCCACCCGGGATCAGGCGTTGTGCCTCGGCAAACAGTTGTTCGGACTTACTCATTTTCGGCTCCAGCGGTTCAGAAAAATATTGCGCCATTCTACGGAAGAGGGGCAGCAGACGAAAGGTGGATTCGCCCCCTGTGCCCTTAACAGGAGTGAAAGCGGCACAGAGTGCGAAGGGCAGAGCTTGATTGCGCTGAGGTGCTGGCTGATAATAGTGTAATTAAGGTCGTTTTCTGACCTGGGCGTTTACCGGAGTAAAACATGAGTGATGAAGTAGTAGCACTGCCGTTGCAGTTTACCGACGCCGCAGCCACCAAGGTGAAGAACCTGATTGCCGACGAAGAGAACCCGGCGCTGAAACTTCGCGTCTATATCACCGGTGGCGGTTGCAGTGGTTTCCAGTACGGCTTCACCTTTGATGACCAGATGAATGATGGCGACATGACGATTGAAAAGCAGGGCGTCTCACTGGTGGTTGATCCGATGAGCCTGCAATATCTGGTGGGCGGTTCAGTGGATTACACGGAAGGTCTGGAAGGCTCACGCTTTATCGTGACCAACCCGAATGCCAAAACCACCTGTGGCTGTGGCTCTTCCTTCAGTATCTGATAATGCAGGCCGTCATACAGACGGCCTCGTTTACCATTCTATTGTGACCAGCCGGTTACTTTGCTTCACACTTCCCTGCGATTGAATCTGGCCGTTTGTTACGCGCGGCTGCGCGCTTGCCTGTCTGCCGCAGTTGATCTGCGGCGCGGGCTGGCCGTTAGCCGTGTTGATTTCACAGCGTGAATAGATGACAAGTCTGGCGCCAATAGAGCCATTTATCGATCCTGCAAAGGCAGAACCGGCGATCGACAGCCCTATGGCCAGCAGCAGTGCTCTGGTCATATAAGGTTCCTGGTGTTTTAAAAAAGCGCCGGAGCGCTAAAAGGACGGCGAGCATACGTGGCGCGTTCGTCTCTGGTATTGATCAACGGCAAAAATCGCAGTGACTTTAATCAATTCGCCGATTTATTCATCGGGATGCAGGGCCGCACAGAGTTGCTGCGCGGCCAGCAGCAGTCGCGGGCCTGGCCGGCTAAGCCAGTCCTCGTTGATGGCAATCACCGGTACATCCAGCTGCGGTCGCCAG
Source organism: Pantoea sp. EKM10T (assembly GCF_011800685.1). Taxonomy (NCBI): domain Bacteria; kingdom Pseudomonadati; phylum Pseudomonadota; class Gammaproteobacteria; order Enterobacterales; family Erwiniaceae; genus Pantoea; species Pantoea sp. EKM10T. Next base: position 43,199 of record NZ_JAALEU010000011.1, on the reverse strand, counting down.
AACACCCGGATGTTTTCCGCCTGCTGCGCACTGCCACCCGTCACAACGGCCTGAGGATGGCGCATCAGCACCTGCTCACGGCTGACCTGCGGCCAGCTGACGCGGCTGTCAGCAAAGATGTTCCTGCCGCCACATAACGTAATAATTTCATTCTGCAGCGTGGCTCTGGCGGCGGTAAACAGGGGCTGCTGACCAAATTGCAAAAAAAGCGGAACCGCAGTCAGATGAGCATAGCGCTGACGCAGCGCGGCTTCCTGCTGACGTAACTGGCGGGCAGCGCGAGTTGCCTGCTCCGGTCTGGGGCTCCAGTGGCCCAGATCGGCCAGCGCCGTGAACATCTCATCCAGCGTCAGCGGATCAATCCATTTAACCGGCACGCCGAGCTGCTGTAGCTGGTCAATCTGCCGCTGCGGATTACCGCCTCGCCAGGCTAACACCAGATCCGGCTTAAGCTGCAGAATACGTTCAGCCTTGATGCCCTGCCAGTTTGCGACCTGCTCAATCTGTTTCGCCTGCGGCGGATAGTCGGACCAGGCGCTGACCGCAATCGGGGTAATCCCGGCAGCAAAGGCGAGTTCGGTAAGGTGAGGGGAGAGGGTAATCACGCGTGGCGGTGAAGCCAGCAGGCTGCCGCTTAACAGCAGCAGCCAGCAGAGGAGTAGCGTTTTAGCCACGCGCCAGATGCGCCAGCAGGTTCTCCACCATCAGCGAAGATTGCTTCGCCGCAACGCTTAAGAACTCATCAAAGCTGAGGTGAGATTGCTTATCGGCCACGTCGGAAATGGCGCGAACGACCACAAAAGGCACCTGGAACTGATGACAGACATGGCCGATAGCGGTGGCTTCCATCTCAACGGCAATCGCCTGCGGGAACAGATTACGAATGCGCGCCAGCGGTTCGGCACCATTGATAAAGGCATCACCGCTGACTACCAGACCGCGTACGGCTTTCAGATCCAGCTGCTGAATACAGGCTTCTGCAGCGGCGATAAGCTTGCTGTCTGCCACAAACGCGGCAGGACAACCCGCCATCTGACCCGGCTCATAACCAAAAGCGGTGACGTCAGCATCGTGATAACGCACTTCTTCTGACACCACGATATCACCGACGCTGAGCGACGGCGCTAAACCGCCAGCCGAACCGGTGTTGATCACCACATCCGGCTTGCAGAGCTGCAGCAGCAGCGTGGTACCCAGCGCGGCAGAGGTTTTACCAATGCCCGATTTCAGCAGAGCCACCTCAACGCCCTGCAGGGTGCCGGTATAAATTTCACAACCCGCCAGCGACAGCGTTTGACGGTTTTCAATTTTGTCGCGCAGCAGTGTGACTTCCTGCTCCATCGCGCCAATAATGCCTGCTTTCATAGTGAGTTCCGCTAATGTAAAGAATCAAAATTTAGGGCATAGTCTACCATGGCATTCAGGGGATTAATTCACGAAAAAATAAGGGGTAATCCATGTCAGCGATCAATTTCAGGAAGAAGATCAGCTTCTCGCGCCCTTATAACAGCCGCAAGGAACCGGAAGGCGAATATTACATTACGCGCCATTTTGAGAGCGATCGCGGACGGATTATAAACTCCGCCGCTATCCGGCGTTTGCAGCAAAAAACGCAGGTGTTTCCGCTGGAGCGTAACGCTGCCGTTCGTTCCCGCCTGACGCATTCGCTGGAGGTGCAGCAGACCGGGCGTTACATCACCAAAGAGATTCTGCAAACCCTGAAGATGCAGGGCGGGCTGGCGCAGTATGGTCTTGATGAACTGGAAGGCGCCTTTGAAAGTCTGATTGAGATGGCCTGTCTGATGCATGATGTCGGTAATCCACCTTTTGGCCATTTTGGCGAGGCGGCGATTAATGACTGGTTTGAAGAGAACCTCTCTGCCGAGCTGGTTGATCCGCTGGTGGCCGGCGTGGAAGGAGAAGCACAGCGTAAAGCCTTTGATCAACTCAACGCCATGATCCGCCAGGATCTCTGTCACTTTGAAGGCAATGCGCAGGCGATCCGGATGGTGCATACGCTGCTGCAACTGAATCTCAGTTATTCTCAGGTCGCCTGCATCCTGAAATATACCGCGCCTGCCTGGTGGCAGGGGGAAAAGCCCGCCGAATTTAGCGTACTCATGAAGAAGCCTGGGTTTTATCTCTCTGAGCAGGATTATATTGCCGACCTGCGTGCTGCCACCAATATGGAAGAACACCACCGTTTTCCGCTGACTTATATAATGGAAGCTGCGGATGATATCTCCTATTGTATTGCCGATTTGGACGACGCTGTAGAAAAAGATATCTTTAATGTTGAAAGTTTGTATGAGTTTCTCAATAAAGCCTGGGGGCCGGTTAAAAATAATGACGCTTTCAGTCGGACTATTGGCGAAGCCTGGCGTGAAGCCTGCAGTAAAAAACGCCGAAGCCGCAGCGATCAATTTTTTATGTCACTCCGCGTAAATGTTCAGAGCGTACTGGTAAGCTATGCGGTGAAACGTTTTGTTGATAATCTTCCTGCTATATTCGATGGAAGTTTTAACCATGCGCTACTGGAAGATGAGGGTGAAGAGGGCCGCTTACTGCAATTGTTTAAAACCGTTGCGCGCCAGCAGGTCTTTAATCATTCTGAAGTAGAGCAGCTGGAGTTGCAGGGTTACCGGGTGATTAAAGGGCTGCTGGAGATCTATCAGCCGCTGATGCGCCTTAATTACGAAGCCTTTACCACGCTGATAAATGAAGATTTCCTGCGTCAGCATCCGATCGAAACCCGGCTTTTTCATAAGCTCTCGGGTAAACACCGTAAAGCCTATTTGCATAAGATGCGTAATCTGGTTGTAGAACATAAATATCAGCGTCTGTTGTGGGAACGTTATTATCGCTTCCGGCTCATTCAGGATTATATCAGTGGTATGACCGATCTCTATGCCTGGGATGAGTACCGACGACTGATGGCGGTAGAATAAGCCGCCAATTGTAAAGAGCGCGAATAAATTTTTACTTTTGCCTTAAACTTTTAAAGGAACTTCGCGCTAAAACATTTATCTCACCTTTCGACCACAGCAATGGTCTGAACAGTAATCTTATTGAGAAACGAAAAATGAAAAAAAAGACCTTAATGTTAAGTGCGCTGGCGTTGAGCCTGAGCATGGCGCTCGCCCCTGTTACTGTTTCTGCTGCGCAAACGGCCTCTTCCGATAGCCTGCAACAGCCAAGTCTGGCACCGATGCTGGAGAAGGTGATGCCGTCTGTGGTCAGTATCAGCGTCGAGGGGACCACCACGGTGAAAACCCCGCGTATGCCGCAGCAATTTCAGCAATTCTTTGGCGACAATTCGCCATTCTGCCAGGATGGTTCCCCGTTCCAGGGTTCACCGATGTGCCAGAACGGCGACGGTGCAGGCGGTAACGGCGGCGCGCCAGTGCCTGATACACAGCAGGAAAAATTCCGTGCTCTGGGATCGGGTGTCATCATTAACGCTGACAAAGGCTATGTGGTAACTAATAACCACGTCGTGAATAATGCCACCAAAATTCAGGTACAGCTCAGCGACGGTCGTCGCTATGACGCCAAAGTCATCGGTAAAGATCCCAGCTCTGACATTGCCCTGATTCAGCTGCAGGAAGCCAAAAATCTTACCGCAGTCAAAATCGCTGACTCTGACAACCTGCGCGTCGGCGATTATACCGTGGCGATCGGCAACCCTTATGGTCTGGGTGAAACGGTCACCTCAGGTATCGTCTCCGCGCTGGGACGCAGTGGCCTGAACGTGGAAAACTACGAAAACTTTATCCAGACAGATGCGGCCATTAACCGGGGCAACTCCGGTGGTGCGCTGGTTAACCTCAACGGTGAACTGATCGGGATTAACACCGCCATTCTGGCGCCCGATGGCGGCAACATCGGTATCGGCTTTGCTATCCCCAGCAACATGGTGAAAAACCTGACGGCACAGATGGTCGAGTTTGGTCAGGTGAAACGCGGCGAGCTGGGCGTGCAGGGGACTGAGCTGAACTCCGAGCTGGCAAAAGCGATGAAGGTCGACGCACAACGTGGTGCCTTTGTCAGCCAGGTGCTGCCAGACTCAGCGGCCGCCAAAGCCGGTATTAAAGCGGGCGACGTCATTGTCTCGATGAACGGTAAACCGCTGAGCAGCTTTGCTTCGCTGCGTGCGGAAGTGGGCTCACTTCCGGTTGGCACCACCCTGAAACTGGGGCTGCTGCGTGACGGCAAACCGGTCGATGTCTCTGTTAAGTTGCAGCAGAGCAGCCAGTCAAAAGTGCAGTCCGCGACCATCTACACTGGCATTGAAGGCGCCGATCTCAGCAATATCGAAGCGGGTACCAAAGGTGTCCGGGTTGATAACGTGAAACCGGGCAGTGCTGCGGCGCGTATCGGCCTGAAAAAGGGCGATGTGATCCAGGGCGTTAACCAGCAGGTAGTGACCAACCTGGGTGAGCTGCGCAAAGTTCTCGACAGCAAGCCGTCCGTTCTGGCGCTGAATGTGAAACGCGGCGACAGCAGTATCTATCTGCTGATGCAGTAAGCGAACAGCAACGGATGAAGAGGCGGACTGCGGTCCGCCTTTTTTATGTCCACTTTCTGCCTCGTCAGAGTGTGATGCTCACCGCAAATTCGGCAAATGACGGCCTGGCTCTGTGCAATTGCACAATGTTCTGCGTGCTGTGCATGCGTATTCTGTTTCTCCCCCCTCTTTTCAGGAGTAATGGATGGCTACCTATCACCTTGATGCCCGGCTGGCACAGGATATCGTGGCGCGCACCATGAAAATTATTGACAGCAATGTCAACGTGATGGATGCGCGGGGCCGGATTATCGGCAGCGGTGACCGGGAACGTATTGGGGAGTTGCACGAAGGTGCACTGCTGGTGCTCTCTCAGGGGCGCGTTGTCGACATCGATGAGGCCGTGGCTAAACATCTTCATGGCGTGCGGCCTGGCATTAACCTGCCGCTGCGCATTGATGGTGACATCGTCGGGGTGATCGGCCTGACTGGTGAGCCGCTGGCGCTGCGGCATTATGGCGAGCTGGTCTGCATGACCGCGGAGATGATGCTGGAGCAGGCCCGGCTGCTGCATATGCTGGCGCAGGACAGCCGTCTGCGTGAAGAGCTGGTGCTGAACCTGATCCGCAGCGATACCCTGTCGCCACAGCTGACCGAATGGGCGCAGCGGCTCGGGATCGATCTCAATCAGCCGCGTGTGGTCGCCGTAGTGGAAGTGGATAGTGGTCAGCTCGGCGTCGACAGCGCGATGTCAGAGTTACAGCAGTTGCAAACGCTGCTGACCACGCCGGAGCGGGACAATCTGATCGCGATTGTGTCACTGACCGAAATGGTGGTGCTGAAACCGGCCCTGAATGGGCATGGGCGTCACGATCAGGAAGATCATCGCCGCCGCGTAGAGCAGCTACTACAGCGGATGAAAGAGAGCGGTCATCTTCGGATGCGTATCGCGCTGGGCAACTTCTTTACCGGACCCGGCAGCATCGCACGCTCTTACCGGACGGCGCGCACCACGATGATGGTGGGCAAGCAACGTATGCCCGAGGTGCGCAGCTATTTTTATCAGGATCTGGTGCTGCCCGTGCTGCTCGACAGCCTGCGGGGTGGCTGGCAGGCCAATGAGCTCGCCCGACCACTGGCGAAGCTCAAGAGCATGGATAACAACGGCTTGCTGCGCCGCACGCTGATCGCCTGGTTTACCCATAACGTCCAGCCGAGCGCCACCGCGCGTGCGCTGTTCATTCATCGTAATACGCTGGAATACCGGCTGAACCGGATTTCTGAACTGACCGGACTGAATCTAGGCCATTTTGATGACAGGCTGTTGCTCTATGTTGCTTTGCAACTGGATGAGCAGGGCTGAAGTGCAGATTTGCGGCATAAAAAAGGCCAGCAATGCTGGCCTCTCTGGTCGGGCAGGAAATTAACGACCGTTACGGGTTAATTTTTCCAGATCCGATTCAATTTCAGTGATCTTGTGAGAAACCACGCTTTCCAGGTGACGCAGGTCATCCAGAATTTTGCGTTTCAGATCGACTTCAACCTGATCGCGCTGGCAAATCTGGTCCAGTTCATCGATGACATAACGCAGATTCGGGCTGATTTCCTGAACTTCTTTGTAGCCCTGGGTCGCGTGATCGGCAACAACCGTTTTGCGCTGGCGCGGATATTTGAATTTGACGCTCTTCGCGAAAAACTCACCTTTATCTTTGCGGAAGTAGATTTTCAGAATGTCGTTATTGGCTTCCTGACGCAGGCTATAGCGGTCAATGTCGTCCGGGTTACTGATACCTAAGCTTTTCAGATTGTCATACATAGCGTTGTTTCCATCAAAAGTGAGAAGCGCGCAGACTTGTTCATGACGTCCGTCAACTGTAGACATAAATAAGCGGGATGAACATTGCGCGACAGGATTTAACTGGCGCGGATTATGACCTGGATAAAAACTAAACGCACCAGTTAATTCGCGACGCGAAGCATGTTGTTCATGAATAACTGTAAAGAAAAGATGACGGGCTGGAAACCAGCCCGTCGCTTAAATCAGTCGATGGTGCGCAGCAGCTCGTTAATACCTGTTTTGCCAAGTGTTTTCGCATCCACTTTCTTCACGATTACGGCACAGTAGAGGCTGTAGCTGCCATCTTTAGAGGGCAGGTTACCTGAGACCACCACGGATCCCGCAGGAACACGGCCGTAATGCACTTCGCCGGTCTCGCGGTCATAGATTTTGGTGCTCTGACCGATGTAAACGCCCATTGAGATCACGGAACCTTCTTCAACAATCACGCCTTCAACGATTTCAGAGCGCGCGCCAATGAAGCAGTTATCTTCGATGATGGTCGGGTTCGCCTGCAGCGGCTCCAGCACGCCACCGATACCCACGCCGCCAGAAAGGTGAACGTTTTTACCAATCTGTGCACAGGAGCCAACGGTCGCCCAGGTGTCCACCATGGTGCCTTCATCCACAAAGGCGCCAATGTTGACGTAAGAAGGCATCAGCACCGTGTTGCGGGCGATATAGGCACCCTGACGCACAGCCGCAGGCGGCACGACGCGGAAACCGGCTTCTTTGAAACGTGCTTCATCCCAGCCAGCAAACTTCATCGGCACTTTGTCGTAAAAGCGGGTTTCTGCACCTTCCATCACCTGATTGTCATTGATGCGGAAAGAGAGCAGTACGGCTTTCTTCAGCCACTGATGCGTTACCCACTCGCCGTCGATCTTCTCAGAAACGCGCAGTGCACCGCTGTCCAGCAGGGCGATCACCTGGTTGATGGCATCACGGGTTTCGCTGTCGACGCTGGCGGGTGTGATGTCAGCGCGACGTTCGAAGGCGGATTCAATAACGCTCTGTAACTGTTGCATATTTTTTTCCTGATCTGTCATGTGCGATGCCGGGCAATACCCCGACACAAGTAAAGAGATTAATGTTTACAAATCGAGTCTGGTCACACTTTATCGTTTGGATTAAGGGCCTCTGTCAACCGTTGTCGCAACGCTTTTCGCATTTCTTCGTCCAGCGCCTGACGTTCACTGTTGGCCAGAATAAACAAATCTTCGACCCTCTCGCCGATGGTGCTGATGCGTGCGCCATGCAGTGAGACTCCGAGATCGGCAAAGACTTCACCGACCCGCGCCAGCAGGCCTGGCTGATCCAGCGCCACCAGTTCCAGATAGCTGCGACGATCGGTATGCGTCGGCAGGAAATTGACTTCGGTATCGACGCTGAAATGCCTGAGTTTGGCCGACGGACGGCGGGTACGCGGGGGCGCCCACTCTGACTGGGTTATTGCCTGCTCCAGCGCCTGAATGATCATCGGATGGCGATCCGGAGAGAGCGGGCTGCCATCCGGCTCCAGCACAATAAAGGTATCCATCGCCATGCCGTCGCGGCTGGTAAAGATTTGCGCATCGTGCACGCTGAGATTACGGCGATCGAGTTCACCCGCAACGGCGGCAAACAGGTGCGGGCGATCGGGACTCCAGATAAAGATTTCGGTCCCGCCGCGCGTGGCCTGCGGACTGACCAGCACCAGCGGTTTTTTCAGGTCGTGAACCAGCAGGTGGCGGGCATGCCAGGCGATCTGATTCGGCGTATGGCGCAGGAAGTAGTCAGCGCGGCAGCGATTCCAGATCTGGTGCAGACGCTCTTCATCGATGTTGTCCATCCGCAGCAGCGCCAGCGCCTGCAGGCGATGATGACGCACCCGCTCACGCAGATCCGGACTGTTTTCCATGCCGCGTCGCAACTGCTTCTCGGTGGCGAAAAAGAGCTCGCGTAACAGGCTCTGCTTCCAGCTGTTCCACAGACTTTCATTGGTGGCGCAGATATCGGCTACGGTCAGGCAAACCAGATAGCGCAGCCGGTTCTCATTCTGCATCACCTCGGCGAACTGCTGTATCACCGTCGGGTCCTGAATATCGCGCCGCTGTGCTGTCACCGACATCAGCAGATGATGACGCACCAGCCAGGCCACCAGCTGGGTTTCACGTGAGTTGAGACCGTGCATTTCAGCAAAGTCGAGCGCATCCTGCGCGCCGAGAATAGAGTGATCGCCGCCGCGCCCTTTGGCAATGTCATGCAGCAGCGCGGCCATCAGCAACAGCTCCTGTTGCGGCAGGCGCGGCCATAACTCGACGCACAGTGGATGCTGCGGGCGGGTGCTTTCAGTGGCAAAACTTTCCAGCTTCTGCAACACCCGAATGGTGTGCTCATCTACGGTGTAGGCGTGAAACAGATCGAACTGCATCTGTCCGACGATATGGCCCCACAGCGGCGTATAAGCCCACAGCACGCTGTAGCGATGCATCGGCACCAGCGCCCGGCTGACCGCGCCGGGATGGCGCAGAATCGACATAAAGGTGCGGCGCGCTTCCGGAATCTGACACAGCGGCTGTTTAAGATGACGACGCGCATGGCGCAGGTGACGCAGGGTGGTGGAGTAGATCCCTTTGATGCTGTCATTACGCACCATGACGTAGAACATGCGCAGGATTGCCTGCGGCTCTCGCCGGAACAGCGTTTCGTCGCGCAGGTCGATCAAATCGCCACGCAGCTGGAAATCGTCATCAATAGGCCTGGGCTTTTCGTTGGTGGAGAGCGCCAGAATCGCCTCATCAAACAGCTGCAGCAGCATCTGATTCAGTTCGCCGATACGCCGCGTGACCCGATAGAAATCTTTCATCATCCGCTCGACCGGCTCATTGCCCTCGCCCTGATAATTCAGGCGTTGTGCCACGCTGAGCTGGCGATCAAACAGCAGGCGATTATCGTAGCGGGGCAGGGAGAGGTGCAGGGCAAAGCGGATGCGCCAGAGAAATGCCTGACATTCGTTGAGTTCGCTGCGCTCCGCGTCGGTGAGGAAACCAAAGCCGACCATCTCATCCAGCGTGGTGGCGCCAAAATGGCGTCGGGCGACCCACTGCAGCGTATGAATGTCCCGCAGGCCACCGGGGCTGCTTTTAATGTCCGGTTCGAGGTTATAGCTGGTGCCGTGATAACGCTTGTGGCGCTCCTGCTGCTCTTCAATTTTGGCGGCGAAAAAGCAGGATGAGGGCCAGAAACCATCGCTGAAGATGTTTTTCTGTAATTCCAGAAACAGCGCCACATCGCCGGTCAGCATGCGTGACTCAATCAGATTAGTGGCAACGGTCAGGTCAGATAACCCCTCCAGCAGACACTCTTCCAGCGTGCGGACGCTGTGACCCACTTCCAGCTTAAGGTCCCACATCAGCGTTAACAGATCGCTGGTGCGCTGCGCAGCCTGTTCATTCAGCGGCTGGCGGCTCAGGATCAGGACGTCAATATCAGAGAGTGGATGCAGCTCGGCACGGCCATAGCCGCCAACGGCGACCAGCGCGATAGCCGGCATCTCATCAAAGCCAAAAAAGCGCCACAGGCGACGCAGCAGCCGATCGATAAACAGCGTGCGGGCATCAATCAGCGGCTCAACGGGTTCACCGGCATCAAACGCGGCGGCCAGATGTTGCTGAAATTGCTCCAGCCGCGGCTTCAGAATGTCACGTGTCAGCTGGTCGTCACCCCATTCGGCTGGCGAATCGACCAGACCGTTTTTCACATCTTCTGACAGACTCACGCTCATGCAGCTCTTCTCTTTTTTAGCCAAAAAAAAGCCGGCTCAGCGCCGGCTTGATCTGTAATGGGGGAATTACCCTTCGGCGACAAGCACAGCGGGCAGCGTGTCGTCTTTGCGCAGGGTTAAAATCTCACAGCCGTTCTCCGTCACCACAATAGTATGCTCATACTGCGCGGACAAGCTGCGATCTTTGGTTTTTACCGTCCAGCCATCTTTCATGGTGCGGATGCGGTAATCCCCGGCATTGACCATCGGTTCTACCGTAAAGGTCATGCCCGCCTGGAGTACCACGCCGCCATCATCGGCATCGTAATGCAGCACCTGAGGCTCTTCATGGAAACCCTTGCCGATACCGTGGCCGCAATATTCGCGCACCACAGAGAAATCGTTGGCTTCAACATATTTCTGGATGGCGCGGCCCAGTTCGCGCAGGCGGATGCCGGGCTTGATCAGACGCAGTGAGAGATAGAGGCTCTCCTGCGTGACACGGCACAGGCGTTCGCCCTGAATGGTCGGCTTGCCGACGATAAACATCTTTGAGGTATCGCCGTGGTATTCATCTTTAATTACGGTGACATCGATATTCACTACATCGCCATCTTTTAACGGACGATCATCGCTGGGGATCCCGTGGCACACCACTTCATTCACCGAGATGCAGACCGACTTCGGAAAGCCGTGATAGCCGAGGCAGGCGGAGACAGCCTGTTGCTTTTGAGTAATGTGATCGTGGCAGATGCGGTCCAGTTCACCGGTGGTCACACCCGGTTTTACGTAAGGCTCGATCATCTCCAGCACTTCGGCGGCCAGTCGGCCCGCGACGCGCATTTTTTCGATTTCTTCAGGGGTTTTAATTGAAATTGCCATTAAATTAATCCGCAGTTGTCGAAATTTTCGACAATAATAAGTTCTGTGCTGTCATGTTAGCAGCCAGCAAATGGGCTGCCAAATAGAGAACGCGCTGACCTCCGTCAGCGATCATTTATTGGCGTCCCTGGGCTGGTTGTGGTATAAAGCGCGCCGACGATTCTCTGTATGGCCGTTTCGGTCAGCAGGAAACGCATAACTCTCATTATGTGTAATAAAACACACATGTATCGACACATACGCCGGGGTGCCTTGAAAGAGGTCGGTCGTATGGGATACATGGAGGCCCAACCCCAATCAAACTTTAGAGGTTTTATCATGGCAACTGTTTCCATGCGCGACATGCTCCAGGCTGGTGTTCACTTCGGTCACCAGACCCGTTACTGGAACCCAAAAATGAAGCCATTCATCTTTGGTGCTCGTAACAAGGTTCACATCATCAACCTGGAAAAAACTGTACCTATGTTCAACGAAGCTCTGGCTGAACTGAACAAGATCTCTTCCCGTAAAGGTAAGATCCTGATCGTAGGTACTAAGCGTGCTGCTGCTCAGGCGGTAAAAGAGTCTGCACTGAGCTGCGACCAGTTCTTCGTAAACCACCGCTGGTTGGGTGGCATGCTGACTAACTGGAAAACCGTGCGTCAGTCAATCAAGCGTCTGAAAGATCTGGAGATTCAGTCTCAGGATGGTACTTTCGACAAACTGACCAAAAAAGAAGCGCTGATGCGTGCGCGTGAGCTGGCCAAGCTGGAAAACAGCCTGGGCGGTATCAAAGATATGGGCGGTCTGCCAGACGCGCTGTTTGTTGTCGATGCTGACCACGAACACATCGCAATCAAAGAAGCAAACAACCTGGGTATCCCGGTATTTGCTATCGTTGATACCAACTCAGATCCAGATGGCGTTGATTTCGTTATCCCAGGTAACGACGATGCAATCCGTGCTGTAAACCTGTACCTGACTGCCGTTGCGACCACCGTTCGCGAAGGCCGCTCTCAGGACCTGGCTGAGCAAGCTGAAGAAGCGTCTTTAGAAAACGCTTAATAAGGTTTGCTCTGCATAAGAGCCCTTAGCATTCAGATGTGATCTGTAAGGGGCCTATACTGGCCCCTTTATTTTATCTAAGTCTGTTACGCCCCCAACCGGACGGCGGGACAGAGTAAATTTTCCGCAAATAAGTGTCTGCTGGTGCAAACGTACACAGGCACGAACCGAGGATTCTGGAATGGCTGACATTACCGCTGCATTGGTAAAAGAACTGCGTGAGCGTACTGGCGCTGGCATGATGGATTGCAAAAAAGCGCTGACTGAAGCGAATGGCGACATTGAGCTGGCGATTGAGAACATGCGTAAGTCTGGCGCAATCAAAGCAGCGAAAAAAGCAGGCAACGTTGCTGCTGATGGCGTAATCAAAACCAAGATCGTTGGCGACTACGGCGTGATTCTGGAAGTAAACTGCCAGACTGACTTCGTTGCAAAAGATGGCGGTTTCCAGGCGTTCGCAGACAAAGTTCTGGATGTGGCTGCAGCTGATCGCGTTACCGACGTTGAAGTTCTGAAAGCGCAGTTCGAAGAAGAGCGCGTTGCACTGGTTGCTAAAATCGGTGAGAACATCAACATCCGTCGCGTTGCTATCCTGGAAGGCGCAGAGCTGGGCAGCTACCTGCACGGCGCACGTATCGGCGTTCTGGTTTCAACCAAAGGCGCTAACGAAGATCTGATCAAACAGATCGCGATGCACGTTGCGGCAAGCAAGCCTGAATTCGTTAAGCCAGAAGACGTTTCTGCTGACGTGGTTGATAAAGAGTACCAGGTTCAGCTGGACATCGCGATGCAGTCTGGCAAGCCAAAAGAGATCGCAGAGAAGATGGTTGAAGGCCGTATGAAGAAATTCACCGGCGAAGTCTCTCTGACTGGTCAGGCTTTCGTTATCGACCCAAGCAAAACCGTTGGCCAGGCTCTGAAAGAGCAGGGCGCTGACGTTATCAACTTCATCCGCTTCGAAGTTGGTGAAGGCATCGAGAAAGTTGAGTCTGACTTCGCTGCAGAAGTTGCAGCAATGTCCAAACAGTCTTAATGCTTTGAAAGAACCGCCAGATGGCGGTTCTTTTTTGTCTGTGAATCGCAACAGATACGTTTTCAGTTTCATCCCAATAGCAATTTCATTGCGGTAAGCGGATGATCGATCAGAATTTACTTCTCCTTTACACCCAATCTTCCAGGAAGAACTGACCATGGCGACCAACGCAAAACCTGTTTATCAACGTATCCTGCTTAAACTCAGCGGCGAAGCCCTGCAAGGCGCTGAAGGTTTTGGTATCGACGCGAGTGTGCTTGACCGCATGGCACAAGAGGTAAAAGAGCTGGTTGAACTGGGCATCCAGGTTGGCGTGGTGATTGGCGGAGGGAACCTGTTCCGTGGAGCGAGCCTGCAGCAGGCCGGCATGAACCGCGTTGTGGGTGACCACATGGGTATGCTGGCAACCGTGATGAACGGCCTGGCGATGCGTGATGCACTGCACCGCGCCTATGTGAATGCACGCCTGATGTCAGCGATTCCACTGAATGGCGTCTGTGACAACTACAGCTGGGCAGAAGCAATCAGCCTGCTGCGTAACAACCGCGTGGTGATCTTCTCCGCCGGTACCGGTAACCCGTTCTTCACCACTGACTCTGCAGCGTGTCTGCGCGGCATTGAGATTGAAGCGGACGTCGTGCTGAAAGCGACCAAAGTGGACGGCGTCTACTCTGCGGATCCGGTGAAAAGCCCGGACGCAACGCTGTATGAGCAACTGACCTATGCTGAAGTGCTGGATCAGGAGCTGAAAGTGATGGATCTTGCGGCCTTTACCCTGGCGCGTGACCACAAATTACCTATCCGTGTTTTCAACATGAATAAGCCTGGCGCACTGCGTCGCGTAGTGATGGGTGAAAAAGAAGGCACCCTGATTACGCATTAATACCCGAGGCGAGATAAAATAAGGTATATTCTGTCAGCGCGATGATAATGCATCGCGCACCAGTCAGGATTATCGATGATTATCGATCCCGCTTCCGGTTACGCCGGAACTGGCCAGGTCAAACCGAATCCAAGGGTTTCAACGTGATTAACGACATCAAAAAAGATGCTGACACGCGCATGGAAAAATGCGTTGAAGCATTCAAAACCACCATCAGCAAAGTGCGCACCGGTCGTGCTTCACCTTCGCTGCTCGACGGCATCGTCGTCGAATATTACGGCACGCCGACGCCACTGCGTCAGCTGGCTTCTGTCACTGTGGAAGATTCACGCACGCTGAAAATCAACGTGTTTGATCGTTCACTGAGTCCGGCAGTCGAAAAAGCGATCATGAAGTCCGATCTCGGTCTGAACCCAAGTTCAGCCGGTACCGACATCCGTGTTCCGCTGCCTGCGCTGACAGAAGAGCGTCGTAAAGATCTGATTAAAATCGTGCGCGGCGAAGCCGAGCAGGGCCGTGTGTCGGTACGTAACGTCCGTCGCGATGCCAACGATAAAATCAAAGCGCTGCTGAAAGATAAAGAGATCAGCGAAGACGACGAACGTCGTGCGCAGGATGAAGTGCAAAAAATGACCGATGCGTACATCAAGAAAGTTGATGCTGCACTGTCAGAAAAAGAGACGGAGCTGATGGATTTCTAATCCCATCACTGCCGGACAAAACGCCGTACAGAGAGGTATTCGTATGAATGCGACATCTGGCGGCGTTTTACATTGTGCCTGTGGGCACGCTGACTTCACACGGATAGCTTCATGAAGCGATTAACTCTGCTGGGATCCACCGGATCAATCGGCACCAGTACGCTGGCGGTGGTGCGCGCCAACCCGGCGCTTTATCAGATTACGGCGCTGGTTGCCGGCCATAACGTGGCGCTGATGGCCGAGCAGTGTGCGGCTTTTACACCGCGCTACGCCTGCATGGCAGACGAGGCATCCGCCGCTGCGTTGCGTGAGCGACTGAGAGCAATCAGGGTCAATACTGAAGTGCTCTCCGGCGTTCAGGCAGCCTGTGAGCTGGCCGCGCTGGATGAGGTGGATCAGGTGATGGCGGCGATCGTTGGCGCATCGGGTTTGCTGCCGACGCTGGCGGCCATTCGCGCCGGAAAAACGGTGCTGCTGGCCAACAAAGAATCGCTTGTCACCTGCGGCCGTTTGTTTATGGAGGCCGTGCGTCATCATAACGCACAGTTACTACCGGTCGACAGCGAGCATAACGCCATTTTTCAGAGTTTACCGGCTACCATCCAGCATCAGTTAGGTTACGCTGACCTGCGGGATAATGGCATTGAGTCGATTATCCTTACGGGATCGGGTGGTCCTTTTCGTGACACAGATTTAGCGGATCTCAGCGCCATGTCGCCAGATCAGGCCTGTGCACATCCGAACTGGTCGATGGGGAGAAAAATCTCTGTCGATTCGGCCACCATGATGAATAAAGGTCTTGAGTACATTGAAGCCCGTTGGTTGTTTAATGCCAGCGCAGCGCAGATGGAAGTGATACTCCACCCACAGTCGGTGATTCACTCCATGGTGCGATACTGCGATGGCAGCGTGCTGGCTCAATTAGGTTCTCCTGATATGCGTACGCCGATTGCCCACAGCATGGCCTGGCCTTCGCGCATCAATGCAGGCGTGACGCCGCTGGATTTTACCCGCATGTCGGCGCTCTCCTTTGCAGAACCTGATTTTAGTCGCTACCCCTGTCTGAAACTGGCCATTGATGCCTGTGATGCAGGGCAGGCGGCGACCACCACGCTGAATGCAGCCAACGAGGTTGCCGTCGCGGCTTTCCTGAATCACCAGATCCGCTTCACCGACATTGCCGCGCTTAATAGTGAGGTGATGGCGGCACAAGTGTGTCCGGAGCCGGATTCGGTGGACGCTGTCCTTGAAATCGATCGCACTGCGCGCGCGCTGGCGACAGAAATGTTGCCGCGTTTCACGTCGTGATGCCGATCGTTATGAGGCCATTTGTTCGCTTCAGGTGAAAATGATATAGTCGCTGGCTCGCGTTTCACGGTCTGTCACCGAATTCGGTGTGGCCCGGCACTGAGAGTGTGTCGGGATTTGAATCGGGCGCAATGTATTCAGAAACCACAGCATTTCTGATGAAAGGAATTGGTTAAGCGTTATGTCGTCTAACAATCACAACAACACTGATGACCAGCAGGGAAACGGTCCGCGCCACGTCGCTATCATCATGGATGGCAATGGCCGCTGGGCCAAAAATCAGGGAAAATTGCGCATTTCAGGCCACAAAGCTGGCGTTAAATCGGTACGCCGTGCCGTCAGCTTTGCGGTCAGTAACAATCTTGAAGCCCTGACGCTTTACGCCTTCAGCAGTGAAAACTGGAGTCGTCCGCCGCAGGAAGTCACCGCGTTAATGGAACTCTTTGTCTGGGCGCTTGATAGTGAAGTGAAGAGCCTGCACAAACACAATGTTCGCTTACGCGTCATTGGCGATACCAGCCGTTTCAGCCCGCGTATTCAGGAACGTATTCGCCGTTCTGAGACGCTGACCGCAAATAATAGTGGCCTGACGCTCAACATTGCTGCCAACTATGGCGGCCGTTGGGATATTATCGAAGGCGTGAAAAAACTGGCTGAACAGGTTCAGGAAGGATTACTGCGACCTGACCAGATTACCGAAGAGAGCCTGACGTCGCAGCTCTGTATGCAGGAGCTGGCGCCAGTGGATTTAGTGATAAGGACCGGGGGAGAGCATCGGATTAGCAACTTCCTGCTGTGGCAGATTGCCTATGCTGAATTCTATTTTACCGATGTGCTCTGGCCGGATTTCGATGAACACGTTTTTGAAGGTGCACTGAATGCATTCTCTCTGCGGGAGCGTCGTTTTGGCGGCGCTGCACCAGGCGGCGCCTGAGCAATCTGGGGGTAACCTTTGCTGAAGTCTCGTCTGATTACCGCGTTGATATTAATTCCGCTGGTAATAGCTGCACTGTTCTGGTTACCGCCTGTTGGCTTCGCCCTGACAACCATCGTTATCTGCATGCTGGCAGCCTGGGAATGGGGTCAGTTTGCAGGGATGGCATCACGGCAACAGCGCGTCTGGCTGGCTGTACTTTGTGGTCTGCTGCTGGCGCTGATGCAGTTTACGCTGCCACCTTATCAACACACGGTGCATCTGCCACAGATCGCGACATCGCTTTGGGCGTCGCTGGTGTGGTGGGTCGTTGCACTGCTGCTGGTGCTCTCCTATCCCGCTTCTGCGGCCTTCTGGCGCCATTCGCGTCCCCTTCGCTTACTGTTTGGCGTGTTAACGCTGGTCCCTTTTTTCTGGGGCATGGTGGCGCTGCGCCAGTATCACTATGACACCGACCACTTCGCCGGTGCCTGGTGGTTGCTGTTTGTGTTGCTGCTGGTATGGGGAGCGGATTCAGGTGCTTATATGTTTGGCAAGATGTTCGGCAAGCACAAGCTGGCGCCAAAGGTCTCACCAGGCAAAACCTGGGAAGGCTTCCTGGGCGGTCTGGTCACCTCGGCGCTGATTGCAGTGCTGTTTGCGACGCTGGCGCCACTGACGGTTTCCACCGGTACGCTGGTGATTTGCGCGATTATCGCGACGCTGGCCTCTGTGCTGGGCGACCTCACTGAGAGCATGTTTAAACGTGAAGCGGGCATCAAAGACAGTGGTAATCTGATTCCTGGTCACGGCGGCATTCTTGATCGTATTGATAGTCTGACTGCGGCGGTGCCGGTGTTTGCCTGTTTATTGCTGCTGGTGTTTCGCACCCTTTAAGGACAGGCAAAGATGTTGAGCATACTCTGGAGTTTCGTCGCCTTTATCGTTGCGCTGGGCGTATTAATTACCGTTCATGAGTTTGGCCATTTCTGGGTCGCTCGTCGCTGTGGCGTCAAAGTTGAGCGCTTTTCCATTGGTTTTGGTAAGTCGCTCTGGCAGCGCCGTGACCGCCACGGCACCGAATTTGTCATCGCGCTGATTCCCCTTGGCGGCTACGTTAAAATGCTCGACGAGCGTGTTGAAAGCGTGCCAGCCGAATTTCGTCATCAGGCTTTTAACAACAAAGCCGTCTGGCAACGCGCCTCAATCATTGCGGCAGGTCCTGTCGCTAATTTCATCTTTGCCATCTTTGCCTACTGGGTTGTGTTTATTCACGGCGTGCCCGGTGTGCGCCCGGTAATCGGTGAAATTTTAAACGGTTCGGTGGCTGCGGAAGCTCAAATTACGCCCGGCATGGAACTTAAGGCTGTTGACGGTATCGAAACGCCTGACTGGGATGCTGTGCGTATGGCGCTGGTGGGTAAAATCGGCGACAACAGCACCACCTTAACAGTGGCTCGATTTGGCGAGGACGCAACCCAGCAGAAACAGCTGGATTTGCGTAACTGGCAGTTTGAGCCTGATAAGCAGGATCCGGTCGTCGCGTTAGGGATTCAGCCACGCGGTCCGCAGATTGAGACCACGCTGGCAGAAGTGCAGGCGAACTCGCCAGCCAGTGAAGCCGGTTTGCAAGCAGGCGACAGGATCGTTAAAGTCGATGGTCAGCCATTATCGCAGTGGCAGACTTTTGTCACGCAGGTCCGGGATAACCCCGGCAAAAGCATGGCGCTTGAGGTGGATCGCGGCGGTGAGTCTATTGCGCTGACGATGACGCCAGAAGCGAAATCTGGCAGTAAAGCGGGATTTGCGGGTGTCATTCCGCGCATTGTTCCTCTGCCAGAAGAGTACAAGACGGTAAGACAGTATGGCGCGTTTGCGGCTATCGGTGAGGCTAGTGTAAAAACCTGGCAACTGATGAAGCTCACCGTCTCCATGCTGGGCAAGTTAATAACCGGTGATGTGAAGCTGAACAACCTGAGCGGGCCAATTTCGATTGCGCAGGGTGCAGGGTTGTCAGCAGAGTATGGGTTGATTTACTACCTGATGTTCCTGGCGTTGATTAGCGTCAACCTGGGCATCATCAACCTGTTCCCTTTGCCGGTTTTAGATGGTGGGCACTTGCTCTTCCTGGCGATCGAAAAGATCAAGGGTGGACCGGTGTCCGAGCGAGTTCAGGACTTTAGTTATCGCATCGGTTCAATTTTACTGGTGCTGTTAATGGGGCTTGCACTTTTCAATGATTTCTCACGTTTGTAACCGCTGGAACGCGAACATTCGAGGGATGTGTTAGGAAAACGCATAACAACGATGGCGATGAAAAAGTTGCTCATAGCGTCGCTGCTGTTTAGCAGCGCCACCGTTTACGGTGCAGACGATTTCGTAGTGAAGGATATTCATTTCGAAGGGCTGCAGCGAGTCGCCGTCGGCGCGGCTCTGCTGAGCATGCCAGTACGGGTTGGCGATACGGTGAATGACGATGATGTCAGAAATACCATTCGCTCGCTGTTCGCTACTGGCAACTTTGAGGATGTTCAGGTCCTGCGAGACGGTACAACGCTGATTGTCCAGGTCAAAGAACGTCCTACCATTGCCAGCATTACCTTCACCGGTAACAAAGCGGTGAAAGAGGATCAGCTCAAACAAAATCTGGAAGCCTCAGGTGTCCGTGTCGGCGAAGCGCTGGACCGTACCACCATCTCCTCTATCGAGAAGGGACTTGAGGATTTCTACTACAGCGTAGGTAAATATACCGCCAACGTGAAAGCCGTGGTCACGCCACTGCCGCGTAATCGTGTGGATCTGAAGCTGGTCTTTACTGAAGGTGTCTCTGCAAAAATTCAGCAGATCAACATCGTCGGTAATAAAGCCTTTAGCTCCGATGAGCTGATTTCCCGCTTCCAGCTGCGCGATGAAGTGCCATGGTGGAACGTGGTCGGCGATCGTAAATATCAGAAGCAGAAACTGGCGGGTGACCTCGAGACCCTGCGCAGCTTCTATCTGGATCGTGGCTATGCACGCTTTAACATCGATTCAACGCAGGTCAGCCTGACGCCTGATAAAAAAGGTATCTACATCACGGTGAACATCACCGAAGGTGACCAGTACAAAATCGCTGGCGTGATCGTCAATGGCAGCATGGCGGGCCATTCAGCAGAAATTGAACATCTGACCAAGATTCCGGCAGGCGAGCTCTATAACGGCGCCAAAGTCACGAAAATGGAAGATGACATCAAGAAACTGCTGGGCCGCTACGGCTATGCTTATCCGCGCGTGGCAACACAGCCAGAAATCAACGACGCCGACAAAACCGTAAAACTGCATATTAATGTGGATGCGGGTAACCGTTATTATGTCCGTAACGTCCGTTTCGAAGGCAATGACACGTCGAAAGACTCCGTGTTACGTCGCGAAATGCGTCAGATGGAAGGCGCGTGGCTGGGCAGCGATCTGGTTGAACAGGGTAAAGAGCGTCTGAACCGTACCGGTTACTTTGAAACCGTTGATGTGGATACTCAGCGTGTGCCAGGTTCGCCAGACCAGGTTGACGTGGTCTACAAGGTTAAAGAGCGTAACACCGGTACCTTTAACTTCGGCGTCGGCTACGGCACCGAAAGTGGTGTGAGCTTCCAGGTCGGCGTCACGCAGGATAACTGGCTGGGCACCGGTAATACCGTGGGCATCAGCGGGACCAAGAACGATTACCAGACCTATGCTGAATTCTCGCTGACTGACCCTTACTTCACCGTTGATGGTGTCAGTCTGGGTGGTCGTCTGTTCTACAACGACTTTAAAGCAGATAACGCGGACCTTTCTGACTATACCAACAAAAGTTATGGTCTGGATGGCACGCTTGGCTTCCCGGTTAACGAAAACAACACCCTGCGTGTCGGTCTGGGCTATGTCCACAATGACCTGTCAAACATGCAGCCTCAGGTGGCGATGTGGCGTTATCTTGACTCGGTCGGCAAGCCGCAGCAGCTCAATGATGAAGGTGATTTCTCAGCAGATGACTTCACCTTTAACTACGGCTGGACTTATAACACCCTGGACCGCGGCTTCTTCCCGACGTCCGGTAACCGTACCAACCTGAACGGTAAGGTGACGATTCCGGGCTCGGATAACAGCTTCTATAAGGCCACGCTGGATACTCAGCAGTATGTGCCGATTAACCAGGATCGTACCTGGGTGCTGTTAGGCCGTGGTCGCGTAGGTTATGGCGATGGTCTCGACGGCAAAGAGATGCCGTTCTACGAGAACTTCTACGCCGGTGGTTCAAGCACCGTGCGCGGCTTCCAGTCCAACACCATTGGACCGAAAGCAGCCTACTTAAATAACAACTCGTCGAACTGCCGAATCGCCGATCCAAATGGCGTCTGTAAGTCTGACGATGCGGTGGGCGGTAACGCCATGGCGATTGCCAGCCTTGAGCTGATTACGCCAACGCCGTTCCTGAGCGAGAAGTATGCTAACTCGGTTCGTACCTCGGTGTTTGTCGATGCCGGTACAGCGTGGGATACCCATTGGGAAAATACTGCGGAAACTCGTGCGGCGGGCATTCCTGACTACAGCGATCCAAACAATATCCGTGTATCCAGCGGTGTTGCGCTACAGTGGATGTCACCGCTCGGCCCGCTGGTGTTCTCTTACGCCCAGCCGATGAAGAAAGTCGATGGAGACAAGTCAGAGCAGTTCCAGTTTAACATTGGTAAAACCTGGTAATGTTCTGAGCATGGATGCATAGCTGAAGTATTGCTGCCGGACAGCACCTGTTGCTGTTCCGGGGCAAACACTGTGTCGCTGACACAAACGTTGATGGTAAGGAGTTTATAGTGAAAAAGTTGTTGTGTGCCGCAGGTCTGGGTCTTGCTTTAGCGGTCTCCGCTGGTGTTCAGGCTGCCGACAAAATTGCAGTGGTAAACGTGTCCAGCATTTTCCAACAGTTACCGCAACGTGCGACTGTTGCTAAACAGCTGGAAAACGAGTTCAAAGGCCGTGCAACTGAGTTGCAGAGCCAGGAGCGCGATCTGCAAACCAAAATGCAGCGTCTGCAGCGTGACGGTTCTACCATGAAGGCGAGCGAACGCAGCCGTATGGAAAAAGATGTCATGTCTCAGCGTGAAGCTTTCTCTACAAAAGCCCAGTCTTTTGAGCAGGATAATCGCCGTCGTCAGATGGAAGAGCGTAACAAGCTGCTGAGCCGTATTCAGGATGCCGTGAAGAAAGTCGCTGACAGCGATGGTTACGACGTCGTGATCGACGCTAACGCGGTGGCTTATGCGTCAAACGCAAAAGACATCACTGCTGACGTGCTGAAACAGGTTAAATAATTCATGTCATCTATTCGACTGGCTGATTTAGCCCAGCAGTTGGATGCAGAATTGCACGGAGATGGCGATATCGTCATCTCCGGCATTGCTTCTATGCAATCCGCCACAACTGGCCAAATCACTTTTCTTGCAAACAGCCGTTACCGCGAGCAACTCGCCCTGATTAAGGCCTCAGCCGTGGTGCTGACGGAAGCGGATCTGGAGTGGTGCAATACCGCAGCGCTGGTGGTGAAAGATCCCTACCTGACCTATGCGCGTATGGCACAAATACTCGATACCACGCCTCAGCCAGCGCAAAATATCGCCCCCAGTGCAGTGATCGATCCCTCAGTCCGACTCGGCAGCAACGTCGCCATTGGCGCCAATGCGGTGATCGAAGCGGATGTTGAACTGGGCGATAACGTGGTCATTGGTGCAGGATGTTTTGTTGGCAAAAAAACCCGTATCGGCAGCGGTACCCGTCTCTGGGCCAACGTCTCTGTTTATCACGAAATTGAAATCGGTCAGGATTGCCTGATTCAGTCAGGTACCGTCATCGGTTCTGATGGTTTCGGCTATGCCAACGATCGTGGTAACTGGGTGAAAATCCCGCAGTTAGGCGCGGTGATAATCGGCGATCGCGTAGAAATAGGTGCCTGCACCACTATCGATCGCGGTGCGCTGGATAACACTCTGATCGGCAATGGTGTTATCATAGACAACCAGTGCCAGATCGCTCACAACGTAGTTATTGGCGACAATACTGCGGTTGCAGGCGGTGTGATCATGGCGGGTAGTTTGAAAATTGGGCGTTACTGTATGATTGGCGGTGCCAGCGTCATTAACGGCCATATGGAAATCTGTGACAAAGTAACGGTGACCGGTATGGGTATGGTCATGCGTCCTATCACAGAGCCTGGTGTCTATTCATCAGGCATTCCGCTGCAACCCAACAAAACCTGGCGCAAAACTGCAGCGCTGGTGATGAACATCGATGACATGAGCAAACGCTTAAAAGCCATCGAGCGCAAGGTCGGCAAAGACGACTAACCGCCATCCCAAAACTGACCGGCTTTCATAATAAAAATGTTAAGCAGGGAAGCCCGGCGCCACAGAACCTATTTGCGGCCTGCGGAAGATCATTTTGATCTGTGCAGGCCGTGTTATTGATGTCATCAGATTTTTAGGACAGGAAGAGTATTTTGACTACTGAAACTCATACTCTGAAAATTGAAGAGATTTTAGAGCTGCTGCCGCACCGCTATCCGTTTCTGCTGGTAGACCGCGTGCTGGAATTTGAAGAGCACAAATACCTGCGTGCAGTGAAGAACGTTTCTGTTAATGAACCGTTTTTCCAGGGGCACTTCCCTGGTAAACCGATTTTTCCTGGCGTTCTGATCCTGGAAGCGATGGCGCAGGCTACCGGTATTCTGGCGTTTAAAAGCGTAGGTAAACTGGAGCCAGGCGAACTCTACTACTTTGCCGGTATCGACAGTGCCCGTTTCAAGCGCCCTGTGGTACCTGGCGACCAAATGATCATGGAAGTCACTTTCGAGAAAACCCGCCGTGGTCTGACCCGCTTTAAAGGCGTGGCGACTGTCGACGGTAAAATCGTTTGTGAAGCGACCATGATGTGTGCCCGCAGCCGGGAGGCATAATTCGTGATTGATCCAACAGCCACTATCCATCC
This sequence comes from Pantoea sp. EKM10T, assembly GCF_011800685.1. Classification (NCBI taxonomy): domain Bacteria; kingdom Pseudomonadati; phylum Pseudomonadota; class Gammaproteobacteria; order Enterobacterales; family Erwiniaceae; genus Pantoea; species Pantoea sp. EKM10T. The sequence continues at coordinate 19,350 of NZ_JAALEU010000011.1, read as the reverse complement.
CAGTTCTGTCATCGAAGAGGGCGCTATTATTGGCGCCCGCGTTCACATTGGCCCGTTTTGCTTTATTGGTGCGAATGTTGAGATCGGTGAAGGAACGGTACTGAAGTCACATGTTGTGGTGAACGGCCACACGCGCATCGGTAAAGATAATCAGATTTATCAGTTCGCCTCAATTGGCGAAGTGAATCAGGATCTGAAATATGCCGGTGAGCCAACACGGGTTGAGATCGGTGATCGTAACCGCATCCGTGAAAGCGTGACGATTCATCGCGGCACCACGCAGGGTGGCCAGGTCACCACAGTGGGCAGCGATAATCTGCTGATGGTTAATGCTCACATCGCGCATGACTGCGTGATTGGCAACCGCTGTATCTTCGCCAACAACGCCACCCTGGGTGGTCACGTGACGGTCGATGATTTCGCCATTATTGGCGGCATGACAGCGGTACATCAGTGGTGCATCATCGGTGCTCACGTGATGGTTGGCGGCTGTTCGGGCGTGGCGCAGGATGTGCCGCCTTACGTTATTGCGCAGGGCAACCACGCTACGCCGTTCGGGATCAATATCGAAGGTCTCAAGCGTCGCGGCTTCAGCAAAGAGTCGTTGCACGCTATCCGCAACGCCTATAAGTTGCTCTATCGCAGCGGCAGAACGCTGGAGGAAGTGAAACCGGAGATCGAAGCCATCGCACAGCAGCACAGCGAAGTGCAACCTTTCTACGATTTCTTCACCCGTTCAACCCGTGGATTAATTCGTTAATCCATGTCAGCGCGTCCCTTAACGATTGCCCTGGTCGCCGGAGAAACCTCCGGCGATATTCTTGGTGCAGGTCTGATCCGTGCCCTGAAAGCCCGTCATCCGGATGCACGCTTTGTCGGCGTGGCGGGTCCCCTGATGCAGGCAGAAGGGTGTGAAGCCTGGTATGAGATGGAAGAGCTGGCGGTGATGGGCATTGTCGAGGTGCTCGGTCGCCTTCGACGCCTGCTGACAATCCGTCGCGATCTCACCCGGCGTTTTACCGAACTCCGACCCGATGTCTTTGTCGGGATTGATGCGCCCGATTTCAATATCACGCTGGAAGGCAATCTTAAACGCACTGGCATTCGCACTATCCACTATGTCAGCCCCTCGGTGTGGGCATGGCGGCAAAAGCGTGTCTTTAAGATTGGTCGTAACACCGACCTGGTGCTGGCGTTTCTGCCATTTGAAAAAGCTTTTTACGATCGCTATAACGTTCCCTGTCGTTTTATCGGTCACACCATGGCGGATGCCATGCCGCTGCAACCCGATAAGCTGGCTGCACGCCGTCATCTGGGCATTGCCGATGATGCGCTCTGCCTGGCCTTGCTGCCCGGCAGCCGGGGTGCGGAAGTGGAAATGCTCAGCGCCGATTTTCTGAAAACCGCTCAGTTGCTGCGTCGTCACTATCCGGCGCTGGAAATCGTGGTGCCGCTGGTCAACGCCCGTCGCCGCGAACAGTTTGAGAAGATTAAAGCCGAAACCGCCCCCGAACTGCCGATGCATCTGCTTGATGGTCAGGGACGTGAGGCGATGATTGCGAGCGATGCCGCACTCCTGGCGTCAGGCACTGCCGCACTGGAGTGCATGCTGGCAAAATGCCCAATGGTCGTCGGTTATCGCATGAAGCCGGCCACCTTCTGGCTGGCGAAACGGCTGGTCAAAACCCCTTACGTCTCGCTGCCAAACCTGCTGGCAGGGCGTGAGCTGGTCAAAGAGTTACTGCAGGATGAGTGTCAGCCTGAAGCCCTGGCCGCAGCGTTAGATCCGCTGCTGCATGCCGGGCCTGAGCGAGAAACACTCCTGCAGACGTTTCATGAATTACATCAACAGATCCGCTGGAACGCCGATGAGCAGGCAGCGGATGCGGTACTGGAGCTGGTGAATGCCTGATTTTATCTATCCTGTCGCCAGACTGATTGCCGGTGTGGACGAAGTGGGGCGCGGTCCGCTGGTTGGCGCGGTCGTTACTGCCGCGGTGATCCTCGATCCGGCAAACCCGATTACCGGCCTGGCCGACTCGAAGAAACTGTCTGAAAAGCGCCGCCTCGCGTTGTATGACGAAATCAAAGAGAAAGCGCTGGCATGGAGTCTGGGACGCGCAGAGCCTGAAGAGATCGATCAGCTCAACATTCTGCATGCCACTATGCTGGCGATGCAGCGCGCCGTAGCTGGCCTTGGCATTCAGCCCGATTATGTGCTGATTGATGGTAATCGTTGCCCGGCATTGCCAATGCCTTCACAGGCGGTAGTTAAAGGGGATAGTCTGGTTGCCGAAATCAGTGCAGCATCGATCATCGCCAAAGTGTCGCGTGACCAGGAGATGACCGAACTCGATCTGCTGTTCCCGCAGTATGGTTTTGCGCAGCACAAAGGTTATCCGACGGCGCTGCATATGGAAAAACTGACGCAGTATGGCGTCACGCCGCACCACCGTCGCAGTTTTGCGCCCGTACGCAATGCGCTGCTCGATGCTGAAGTACTGGCTGCACGCCAGACCCTTACGCTTTAATAGCCTGACGCTGTTTTAACCGGAAACTGATATGGCTGAACCCCGTTTTATACATCTGCGTGTCCACAGTGACTATTCGATGATTGATGGCCTGGCGAAAACCGGGCCGTTAATCAAGAAGGCGGCAGCCCTTGGCATGCCGGCTATCGCGATTACCGACTTCACTAACCTCTGTGGCCTGGTGAAATTTTACGGTGGCGCACATAGCGCAGGGATAAAGCCGGTCATTGGTGCCGATTTCAACGTTGCCAGTGAGCTGATGGGGGATGAACTGACACAGCTTACCGTGCTGGCGTCCAGTAATACCGGATATCAGAACCTGACGCTGCTGATCTCCCGTGCCTATCAGCGTGGGTATGGCGTGGACGGACCGATCATCGACCGCGACTGGCTGATTGAATTGCAGGAAGGATTAATCCTGCTGTCGGGCGGACGGCGCGGCGATGTGGGTCGCAGCCTGCTGCGCGGCAACAATGCCCTGGTTTCGCAATGCCTGTCGTTTTACCAGCAACATTTCCCCGATCGCTACTACCTGGAGCTGATTCGTACCGGCCGTCAGGACGAAGAGAGCTATCTGCATGCGGCAGTTGAACTGGCGATTGCAGAGGGAATACCGGTGGTTGCCACCAATGAAGTCTGCTTTATCAATGCAGAAGATTTCGATGCGCACGAAATTCGCGTTGCCATTCATGATGGCTATACGCTGGATGATCCCAAGCGTCCGCGCAACTACAGTCCTCAGCAATATATGCGCAGCGAAGAGGAGATGTGCGAGCTCTTCTCGGACATCCCGGAAGCGCTGGAAAACAGCGTAGAGATTGCTAAGCGTTGTAACGTCACGGTCCGGCTGGGCGAGTACTTCCTGCCGCAGTTCCCGACTGGTGACATGACCACCGAAGATTATCTGGTGGTGAAATCCCGTGAGGGTCTGGAAGAGCGTCTCGAGTTCCTGTTCCCGGACGAAGCCGAACGCCTTGAGAAACGCCCGGAATATGATGAACGTCTGGAGATTGAACTCAACGTTATTAACCAGATGGGTTTCCCCGGCTACTTCCTGATCGTAATGGAGTTCATCCAGTGGTCCAAGGACAACGGCGTGCCGGTCGGGCCGGGGCGTGGTTCCGGTGCCGGTTCGCTGGTGGCCTATGCGCTGAAAATCACCGATATCGATCCGCTGGAATTTGACCTGCTGTTCGAACGCTTCCTGAACCCGGAACGCGTCTCGATGCCCGATTTCGACGTCGACTTCTGCATGGAGAAGCGCGATCAGGTGATCGAACACGTTGCAGATATGTACGGACGTGAAGCGGTTTCCCAGATTATTACCTTCGGCACCATGGCGGCGAAAGCGGTCATTCGCGATGTGGGCCGCGTGCTGGGACATCCTTACGGCTTCGTTGACCGCATTTCAAAACTGATCCCGCCCGATCCCGGCATGACGCTGGAAAAAGCTTTTATTGCTGAACCGCAGCTTCCCGCCATGTATGACGCGGACGAAGAGGTTAAAGCGCTGATCGACATGGCGCGCAAGCTGGAAGGGGTCACGCGTAACGCCGGTAAACATGCGGGCGGCGTGGTCATTGCGCCAACGAAGATCACCGATTTTGCGCCGCTCTATTGTGATGAGCATGGGCAGTTCCCGGTAACTCAGTTCGATAAAAATGATGTGGAATATGCCGGCCTGGTGAAGTTCGACTTCCTGGGTCTGCGTACGCTGACCATCATCGACTGGGCGCTGAAGATGATCAACCCGCGCCGGGAAAAGCAGGGGCTGGAGCCGATCGATATCGCCTCTATCCCGCTGGACGATAAGAAAAGCTTCGATATGCTGCAGCGCTCGGAAACCACTGCGGTGTTCCAGCTTGAATCGCGCGGCATGAAAGATCTGATTAAGCGTCTGAAGCCCGACTGCTTCGAAGATATGATCGCACTGGTGGCGCTGTTCCGTCCTGGCCCACTGCAGTCCGGCATGGTGGATAACTTCATTGACCGTAAGCATGGCCGTGAAGCGATCTCCTATCCCGACATTCAGTGGCAGCACGAAAGCCTGAAACCGGTGCTGGAACCGACCTACGGCATCATCCTCTATCAGGAACAGGTGATGCAGATCGCCCAGGTTCTCTCCGGTTACACGCTGGGCGGTGCGGATATGCTGCGTCGCGCCATGGGTAAAAAGAAACCCGAGGAGATGGCCAAACAGCGTTCTGTATTCCGCGACGGTGCTGAAAGTATGGGCATCGACGGGGAACTGTCGATGAAGATCTTCGATCTGGTAGAAAAATTTGCAGGTTATGGCTTTAACAAGTCACACTCTGCGGCCTACGCACTCGTCTCCTACCAGACGTTGTGGCTGAAGGCGCACTATCCGGCTGAGTTTATGGCTGCGGTCATGACCGCCGATATGGATAACACCGAGAAAGTGGTTGGCCTGGTCGATGAGTGCTGGCGGATGGGACTGAAAGTCCTGCCGCCTGATATCAACTCCGGTCTCTATCAGTTCCATGTTAATGACGCGGGCGAGATCGTTTACGGCATTGGCGCGATTAAAGGCGTCGGTGAAGGTCCGATCGAAGCGATCATCGACGCCCGTAACGAAGGCGGTTATTTCCGCGAGTTGTTTGATCTCTGCGCCCGTACCGACACCAAAAAGATCAACCGTCGGGTAATGGAAAAATTGATCATGTCCGGGGCCTTTGATCGCCTTGGACCGCATCGTGCTGCGCTGATGAGTTCACTCAGTGACGCGTTAAAAGCGGCCGATCAGCACGCGAAAGCGGAAGCGATTGGCCAGGCTGATATGTTTGGCGTACTGGCGGAAGAGCCGGAGCAGGTTGAGAAATCGTACGCCAGCGTCACGCCGTGGCCTGAGCAGGTGCAGCTGGATGGCGAACGGGAAACGCTGGGGCTTTACCTTACCGGCCACCCGATTAATCAGTACCTGAAAGAAATTGAGCGTTATGTTGGCGGGGTGCGGCTGAAAGATATGCATCCTACCGATCGGGGTAAAATTACCGTGGCGGCCGGTCTGGTGATCGCGGCACGGGTAATGGTCACCAAACGCGGCAACCGAATTGGTATCTGTACTCTGGACGATCGCTCCGGTCGTCTTGAGGTGATGTTATTTACCGATGCGTTAGATAAATACCAGCAGTTGCTGGAGAAAGACCGAATTCTGATCGTCAGCGGACAGGTCAGCTTTGATGACTTCAGTGGTGGCCTTAAAATGACCGCTCGTGAAGTCATGGACATCGACGAAGCTCGCGAAAAATACGCGCGCGGACTTGCTATCTCGCTGACGGACAGGCAAATTGATGACCAGCTATTAAACCGACTCCGTCAGTCTCTGGAACCTCATCGATCAGGGACTATTCCGGTGCATCTCTACTATCAGAGAGCCGACGCGCGAGCGAAGCTGCGCTTTGGTGCAGCGTGGCGAATTTCGCCCAGCGATCGTTTACTTAACGATCTGCGCTCGTTGATTGGATCGGAGCAGGTGGAACTGGAGTTTGACTAGAACAGGAACATTATGAGTCTTAATTACCTGGATTTTGAACAGCCAATTGCAGAACTGGAAGCGAAGATCGATTCGCTGACCTCAATTGGTCGTCAGGATGATAAACACGTTAATCTGGATGAAGAAGTTCAGCGTCTGCGTGAGAAAAGCGTTGAGCTGACCCGTAAGATCTTCGCCGATTTGGGCGCATGGCAAATCGCTCAGCTGGCGCGTCATCCTTTGCGTCCTTACACCTTTGACTACGTGCGCAACGCCTTCGACGATTTCGATGAGCTGGCGGGCGACCGTGCTTATGCCGATGACAAAGCGATTGTGGGCGGGATTGCACGTCTTGATGGACGTCCGGTGATGATCATCGGGCACCAGAAAGGCCGTGAAACCAAAGAGAAAATTCGCCGTAACTTCGGCATGCCAGCACCGGAAGGCTATCGCAAAGCGCTGCGCCTGATGGAGATGGCTGAGCGTTTCAAAATGCCAATCATCACCTTTATCGACACACCGGGTGCCTATCCGGGTGTGGGCGCGGAAGAGCGTGGGCAGTCTGAAGCGATTGCCCGCAACCTGCGTGAAATGTCTGGCCTGAAAGTGCCGGTGATCTGTACGGTCATCGGTGAGGGCGGTTCAGGTGGTGCGCTGGCGATTGGCGTGGGCGACAAAGTGAATATGCTGCAGTACAGCACCTATTCAGTGATCTCGCCGGAAGGCTGTGCATCTATTCTGTGGAAAAGCGCTGACAAAGCGCCGCTGGCCGCTGAAGCGATGGGCATTACCGCTCACCGTCTGAAAGAGCTGAAGCTGATTGACTCCGTGATCCCTGAGCCGCTGGGTGGCGCGCATCGCCGTCCGGTTGATATGGCGCAATCACTGAAGCAGCAGCTGCTGGCCGATTTGGCCGATCTCGATGGATTTAGCACTGAAGAGCTGCTGGATCGTCGTTATCAGCGCCTGATGAGCTACGGCTACGCCTGATTTAGCCCCATCAATAAAAGCGGACTCCGGTCCGCTTTTTTTATGCCGCCGGTTTATCTCCGCACGCTATTCCCCTCTCTTTCAGCGCCATCCGATAGCCGCCTTGCTACACCTTCCGCGGGTTAGCGGTTATGCTTGTCCGGTTCCACAATAATCAGGGAGATGGGCATTGAATATTCTGGCGATCATGGGCGCGCACGGCGTGTTTTATAAAGATGAACCGTTACGCGAACTCGACGCGGCGTTAAATCTGCAAGGCTTCAGGCTGCTTTACCCGAAAAACAGTGACGATCTGCTGAAACTGATCGAACACAATCCGCGTATCAGCGGCGTCATCTTCGACTGGGACGCGCACAACAGTCCGGAACTCTGCGGTGAGATTAATCAGCTCAACGAATACCTGCCGCTGTACGCCTTTATCAACACCCACTCGCAGATGGACATCAGCGTCAATGAGATGCGCATGCCGCTGCACTTTTTTGAGTACGCGCTGAATGCCGCCGACGATATCGCGCTGCACATCCGGCAATATACCGATGACTATCTCGACCACATTACGCCGCCGCTGACTAAAGCGTTGTTCACCTATGTGAAAGAGGGCAAGTACACCTTCTGCACGCCGGGCCATATGGCGGGTACCGCGTTTCAGAAGAGCCCGGTGGGCTGCCTGTTCTACGATTTCTTCGGGGCCAATACCCTGAAATCGGACATCTCAATTTCCGTTACCGAACTGGGTTCGCTGCTTGATCACACCGGTCCGCACCTTGAAGCGGAGGAGTACATTGCACGCACTTTTGGTGCCGAGCAGAGTTACATGGTGACCAACGGGACCTCAACGTCGAACAAAATTGTCGGCATGTATGCCGCACCGGCGGGCAGCACCGTGCTGATCGATCGCAACTGCCACAAGTCACTGACCCATCTGCTGATGATGAGCGATCTTATCCCCATCTGGCTGAAGCCGACCCGCAATGCGTTGGGTATTCTCGGCGGTATCCCGAAGCAGGAGTTCACCCGCGAGAGTATTTCGCTCAAGGTGGCTGCCACCGACCGTGCCACCTGGCCGGTTCATGCGGTGATCACCAACTCCACCTATGATGGGCTGCTCTACAACACCCAGTACATCAAAGAGACACTGGATGTACCGTCGATTCATTTCGATTCAGCCTGGGTGCCTTACACTAATTTCCATCCGATCTACGCCGGTAAAAGTGGCATGAGTGGCGACCGCATCCCGGGAAAAGTGGTGTATGAGACGCAATCGACCCACAAACTGCTGGCGGCGTTTTCGCAGGCATCAATGATTCACATTAAGGGCGACTACGACGAACAGACGTTTAACGAAGCCTACATGATGCACACCACCACCTCGCCCAATTACGCCATCGTCTCCTCTATTGAAACTGCTGCTGCCATGCTGCGTGGCAATCCCGGTAAACGACTGATCAATCGCTCGGTGGAGCGCGCGCTGCACTTCCGTCGGGAGATCCAGCGCCTGCGCGAAGAGTCTGACAGCTGGTTCTTTGATATCTGGCAGCCGGAAGAGGTTGATGAAGCGCAATGCTGGCCGATCCAGCCCGGCGACGAAGAGTGGCACGGATTTACTCAGGCCGATCGCGATCACATGTACCTGGATCCGATCAAAGTCACCATTCTGACGCCGGGCATGAGCGAACTGGGGAAGATGGCGGAAGAGGGGATCCCGGCGGCGCTGGTGGCGAAGTTTCTGGATGAGCGCGGCATCGTGGTGGAGAAAACCGGTCCCTATAACCTGCTGTTCCTGTTCAGCATCGGCATCGACAAAACCAAAGCAATGAGCGTGCTGCGCGGACTGACCGAGTTCAAACGCGCCTACGATCTTAATCTGCGGGTGAAAAACATGCTGCCGGATCTCTATGCCGAAGATCCTGACTTCTATCGCAATATGCGCATTCAGACACTGGCGCAGGGGATCCATCAGCTGATCCGCCATCACGATCTGCCGCGTCTGATGCTGCAGGCATTTGATGTCCTGCCCGAAATGAAGATGACGCCGCATCAGGCGTTTCAGCAGCAGGTGAAGGGCAATATCGAAACGGTGGAACTCAGCGAGCTGGTCGGGCGGGTGTCAGCCAATATGATTCTGCCTTATCCGCCAGGCGTTCCACTGGTGATGCCAGGCGAGATGATTACTGAGAAGAGCCGCGCGGTGCTCGATTTTCTGCTGATGCTGTGCAGCATTGGACGGCATTATCCGGGCTTCGAAACGGATATTCACGGTGCCAGCCTGACCGAAGAGGGCGAGTATCGCGTCCGCGTGCTGAAAAACGACCTCGCATAAACCTTTAAACAACTATCAGCGGCAGGGTGTCTGCGGACAGCCTGCCCGAATCAGGGAATTGAACATGTTGCAGTTAACCGCTATTCACCACATCGCCATCATCGCCTCTGACTATCAGCGCAGCAAAGCATTCTATTGTGATGTACTGGGTTTCCGTCTGATGGGCGAGTATTACCGCGAAGCGCGGGACTCCTGGAAAGGCGACCTTGCCCTACAGGATCGCTATACCATTGAGCTGTTCTCTTTTCCTGAGCCGCCGGCGCGGGTCAGTCATCCCGAAGCGTGTGGCCTGCGTCATCTGGCCTTTACCGTGCCGGATGTTGCCGCTGCCGTCGCGACGCTGGCCGATAAAGGCGTTATCTGCGAGCCGATTCGCATTGATGACCTGACCGGTAAACAATGCACTTTCTTTGCCGATCCGGATGGTTTGCCGCTGGAGCTTTATCAGGCGTAAAATAGCGCGCTCAGCGGGCGACATTCAGTGGCCCGATTTTCTGGATTCTACCATGTCTTTGCCCGCTTTTGACACTCTGTTGCAATCTGATGCCGCCCTGGTGGTCGCATTCAGCGGTGGACTGGATTCAACCGTGCTGCTGCATAAGCTTCGCGGCTGGCAGCAGCAGCATCCTCAGTTGCGCCTGCGGGCACTGCATGTTCACCATGGGCTTAGCCCGAATGCCGATCGCTGGGCAACCCATTGCCAGACGATTTGCGCGCAGTGGCAGCTGCCCTGTGAAGTGCTCCGCGTTAACGTTGATGACCGGGAAAACGGCATTGAAGCGGCCGCCCGAACCGCCCGTTATCAGGCGCTGAGTGCGGCACTGCAGCCGGGTGAAGTGTTACTCACTGCGCAGCACCTCGACGATCAGTGCGAAACATTCCTGCTGGCGCTGAAGCGCGGCAGTGGTCCCGCCGGGCTGGCAGCGATGCCCGCGATACGCGCGCTGGGTTCTCATCAGCTGGTGCGTCCGCTGCTGAATCAGACGCGACAGTCGCTTGAAGCCTATGCCGACGCGCATCAGCTGGTGTGGATTGAAGATGAGAGCAATCAGGATCTTCGCTACGACCGCAACTTTCTGCGTCAGCGGCTGCTGCCTGAGCTTTACCAGCGCTGGCCCCATTTTGCCGAGGCGACGGCCCGCAGTGCGATGTTGTGCAGTGAGCAGGAGCTGTTGCTGGATGAACTGCTCGCCGGGCAACTGGCAGAGCTGATCCAGCCTGATGGCAGCCTGCACTTTCCACCCTTAATGGCCATGAGTGAGCTGCGTGCTAATGCCTTATTGCGGCGCTGGATCGCCGGACAGGGTGGGGCGATGCCGTCCCGTGAAGCGCTGAAACGCATCCACGACGAAGTGATGGCGAGCCGGGAGGATGCGCAGCCCCGGCTGCGATTCGGTCATGCTGAACTCCGTCGTTACCGTCAGCAGCTCTACTGGCTGCCGTTGTTCAGTTCACTGCGCGACACCGAGCTGGCATGGCCCAATCTCTGCCAGCCGCTGGCGTTACCGCAGAACCTTGGCACGCTGCGTGCCAGCCAGTCGCAGAGCCTGTTGCGCTATCCTGAGCCGGATGAGCAGGTCAGCGTGCGGTTCCACGCACAGGGTTATGTCCATCTGGTGGGCCGTCGTGGCGGAAGGGAAATGAAAAAACTGTGGCAGGAGTTACAGATACCGCCGTGGCAGCGTGAACGGCTGCCGTTAATTTTTTATAACCAGACGCTGGTCTGCGTTCCGACTCTCTTTGTCACCCGTGATGGCGCGGCCCCTGATCAGCAGGGCTGGCAGATAGTCTGGGACGGGGCATCCGGCGCAGGAGAACAACAATAATGAAACAGTGGCTTATCGCCTGTTTAGCGGTCACCGTGTTACCGGCATGGGCAGCGGGTGATGCGCAGCGCGGCGCACAGAAAGCGGGCAGTTGCATGGCCTGTCATGGCGCAGCGGGAAAAGCGGCGGTGCCGCTCTATCCTGACCTGGCCGGGCAGCACGCACCTTATCTGGAACATGCGCTGCAGGCCTATAAAAAGGGCGAACGCAGTGGCGGTCAGGCTGAAGTCATGAAGGCGTTTGTGGCGGGATTGAGTGACAGCGATATGGCGGATTTAGCGGCGTACTACAGTTCGTTGCAGCCCTGAAGTTTAACAGGGCGGAAAGGTCCCGCCCTGAATGCGTAGGTTACTCTGCGCTGACAACCACCGTACCCAACTCGGGATGGGTGAAGCTGGCGATATGGTCGAGACGTAATTCGCGATGTTCACCGGAAAGATCGATAGCCAGATATTCAACGTTCTTACGTGAAAAGATCTCTTTGGCTTTTGCCTTAAGCTGCTCGCCATCTTTCATTTCCAGCGACAGCATCCAGTTGTTCTGGCAGGCGAGTTCCAGATTATCGTAATCATCGCAATTGATAGGTTGGTACGCTTCATTTATCAACATAGTCGCTCACCAATAAGTTAGCAGCGGCGTAGGCCGCCTGTTCCCTGACAGAAGAGTTTAGCTCAGTATTTGCGGCAACATCATTAAGTGCCTTCAATGCGCAGCCAATCGCATCCGGTATGTAACCTAAATCCCCGCTGCCGATTTCGGCATACTTCCGGCGAACTAACTCACAATAATTTTGCACGTGGCCCTCCTCGGCAGAGCGTAAATACTCTGGTTAACTGGCGACTATATCATAGCCATTTAGAGGAAATCAGCCTGCGTAAAGCAGGAACAGTGCGCGAATCACTGCTAAAGTGACAGATTCCGCTGTCTGAGGCGGAATAAATCAGAGCACAAAAGGTTAATTTGATGAACAGGTTATCGGAGGTCAACGTGGTTAAGGTGTGGGGAGCGAGCTTATGATTATGCTATCCCGTTCGGTTGAGATTCCGGAGAGTGAAATTGAGCTGACGGCGATTCGTGCTCAGGGCGCAGGCGGACAACATGTCAATAAAGCCAGCACCGCCATTCATCTGCGCTTCGATATTGCTGCCTCTTCACTGCCCGCGTTTTATAAAGAGCGGCTGCTCACCGCCACTCATCATTTGATTACCGGTGATGGCGTTGTAGTGATCAAGGCGCAGGAGTATCGCAGTCAGGAGATGAATCGTGAAGCGGCGCTGCAACGTCTGGTTAATCTGATCCAGGAGCTGAGTACCGTGGAAAAAGCACGGCGCGCCACGCGGCCGACCCGCGCCTCAAAAGAGCGCCGTCTTGAAGGAAAAGCCCGCCGCAGTTCAACTAAATCGATGCGCGGCAAGGTGCAATAAAAAACGCCCCGCAGGCGGGGCGTTTGAGTACTTACAACGTCAGGGGCGAGCGGCGAAGAGTTCGAGCCTGCTCAGGGAACGGGGTCAGATCGGAAAGTCGCTAAAGCCATCCATGGCTGCTCGTCCCGCACCGTCCCTGGCGCGGGACGCTTTCCTCTCCTGACCCGCTTCCCTTCGCGTTGAGCTCATCTGTTGCGGCCAGATTCAGCCCGCTTTGATTAACGCTAAGAACTTACTTATTCAGAGCCTTCAGCAGGAATTCAACAATTTCATCCTGCTTAATCATCTGCTTCTCACCGGCACGACGTGATTTGTACTCAATCTCCTGATTATCGAGATTGCGGTCACCAATGACGATGGTGTGTGGCACACCGATCAGTTCCATATCAGCGAACATCACGCCCGGACGCTCTTTACGGTCATCCAGAATAACCTCAACGCCTTTAGCACGCAGGGTGGCATACAGCTCTTCCGCCAGCTCTTTAACCCGGAACGATTTCTGCATATTCATTGGCAGAATCGCAACTTCGAAAGGTGCCAGTGCGGCTGGCCAGATGATGCCGCGGTCGTCATGGTTCTGCTCAATGGCTGCCGCAACAACGCGGGTGATGCCGATGCCGTAGCAGCCCATGCTCATCACCTGATTGCGGCCATCTTCGCCCTGAACAGACGCTTTCAGCGCGTCAGAATACTTGGTGCCGAGCTGGAAAATATGACCGACTTCGATGCCGCGCTTAATCTGCAGCGTGCCTTTACCATCCGGGCTTAAATCGCCTTCGACCACGTTACGGATATCCGCAACGCTGGCCAGCGGCAGATCGCGCTCCCAGTTAATGCCGAAGTAGTGCTTACCATCGACGTTGGCACCGGCGCTGAAGTCGCTCATCTTCGCCACGGTACGGTCAGCAATCACAGGCATCTGCAGACCAACCGGGCCGATTGAACCCGGTCCGGCACCCACTGCAGCGCGAATCTCTTCTTCGGTCGCGAACACCAGCGGTGACGCAACGATCTCTGACTTCTCCGCTTTGATCTCATTAAGCTGATGATCGCCGCGTACCAGCAGGGCAACCAGCGCGTGGCCGCTCTCTTCAGCACCTTTAACAATCAGCGTTTTCACTGTTTTTTCAACAGGCACATTGAATTGCTCAACCAGCTCCGCGATGGTTTTTGCGTCTGGCGTCTCGACCAGTTGCATCTCCTGCGACGGCGCTGCGCGCTCACCAGCGGGTGCGACGGCTTCGGCCAGCTCAATGTTGGCCGCGTAATCAGAATCGGTAGAGAAGATCACATCATCTTCACCGCTCTGCGCCAGAACCTGGAACTCATGGGAGGCGCTGCCGCCAATCGAGCCGGTGTCGGCCTGCACGGCGCGGAAATCCAGACCCATACGGCTGAAGATCTGGCTATAGGCGCGGTACATCGCGTCATACGTTTCCTGCAGCGACTCCTGCGAAACGTGGAACGAGTAAGCATCTTTCATGATGAATTCACGTGAACGCATCACGCCAAAGCGCGGACGGACTTCATCACGGAATTTGGTCTGGATCTGATAGAGGTTGAGCGGCAGTTGCTTATAAGAGCTCAGCTCATTGCGGATCAGGTCAGTGACCACCTCTTCATGCGTCGGACCCAACACGAACGGACGCTCGTGGCGATCTGCAATACGTAACAGTTCCGGGCCATACTCCTCCCAGCGACCGCTCTCCTGCCACAGGTCGGCGGGCTGCACAACCGGCATTAAAATCTCAACCGCGCCCGCGTTGTTCATCTCTTCGCGCACGATGTTTTCGACTTTTTTCAGCACGCGAACCCCGGTCGGTAACCAGGTGTACAAGCCAGAAGCCAGTTTGCGGATCATACCGGCGCGCAGCATCAGCTGGTGGCTGATCACTTCAGCGTCGGAAGGCGTCTCTTTCTGAGTAGAGAGCAGATATTGAGTAGTACGCATTGATTACGGTTCCAGTTGATCGGAAAGTCACAGACAGAATTTTGCTGGCGGCTAGTGTACCAGTGAGATCACCGGCTCAAAAGCGGGTTTTAACGCGGGTCGATAGAGATCACTTCAGTACCGGCATCGTCAATGCGCCAGCGTACATTAAAATCCATCAGCCAGGCCGCATATTCCCGCGCCTGCGTTTCGCCCTGACGGTAAGCGGGACGGGGATCCTGTGCCAGCACTTCACTGATAAAGCGAGCCAGATTGGGGTAGCGCGACTGCTGGTGAAGCTGCTGTTGTGCCAGCGCGGAGAAGCGAACCGGCATATCAGCCGCAGGTGCCGCCTGAGCAAAACCCGCCTGGGCATGGGGCAATGCTTCGGCAAAGGGCAGATAAGGTTTGATATCCACCACCGGGGTGCCATCGACCAGATCCAGACTGCCAAGCTGCAGGATCACCTGCTGTTTTTCAATCCTGATACCTTTTAGCTCAACCAGCGACATGCCAATGGGATTGGGACGGAACGTTGAACGTGTCGCAAATACACCCATGCGCGCATTGCCGCCCAGCCGGGGAGGGCGAACCGTGGGACGCCAGCCGCCCTCCATCGTCTGATGGAAGACAAACAGCAGCCAGAGGTGGCTGAACGCTTCCAGTCCACGCACCGCTTCCGGCTGATTGTAAGGTGGCTGCAGGTGCAGTTCGCCGCCGCCATCCTGCACCAGCCCTGGCTGGCGCGGCACGGCAAACTTCTCCTTCCATGGTGAGCGGATTACCCCAATTTGCGCAAAGGCGAATTCACTCATTGATTGCTGACTTTCAGTGCCGAACCCTGACACACCGCCTGACGATAGCAGCCTGGCGTGCCGGTGACGATTTCACACTGATGCAGCAGCACCGCATTGGCTTTCATCTGTGACGCTTTGATCTGCAGGCGTTTACGTGCAGTAGCGATGTTGGCTGGGGAGTTCTGATTACTCATCTGGCAATCTTCAGCGGAGACTTCACCCAGATCGCGGAACGGCTTGCTGACCAGATCGGCGGGATCAGTATAGAGCTTAACCGGTGCCGGTCGTGACACAGGCTTGCGGGTGGGTTCACTGGATTGCTGCGGCCGGGACGGTGCGCTGCTTATCGGGTGATACTCATGAACACACCCTGTCAGCATCAATGCTAACAAGCAGAGCGGTAAAAAACGCATGGCAACATCCTCAGGTTTCAAAAAGTGGCGTTATTGAAACAAGGACAAGAATAAATAACAAGTCGGGCAGGGCACCCAATAACAGAAAGGGCGGCATAGCGCCGCCCTTAAGGAGATGAACAGCTGAATTACCAGCCTTTAACCGCGCCGCCGTTAAAGACTTTGTTAGCGGCATCGTAGACTTCGTCAGACTGATAAGCCTTGACAAATTTCTTCACGTTTTCCGCATCTTTATTATCTTCGCGCGCCACAATCAGGTTCACGTACGGTGAATCTTTATCTTCGACGAAAATACCATCTTTGGCTGGTGTCAGGCCAATCTGGCTGGCGTAGGTGGTGTTGATAACCGCCAGCGCGATCTGCTGATCGTCCAGTGAGCGTGGCAGCTGCGGCGCTTCCAGCTCAACAATTTTCAGATGCTTAGGGTTTTCAGTGATATCCAGCGAGGTTGGCAGCAGGCCCACGCCATCTTTCAGCTTGATCAGACCCACTTTCTGCAGCAGCAGCAGCGTACGGCCCAGGTTGGTCGGGTCGTTTGGAATGGCAACCTGAGCGCCATCCTGCAGCTCATCCAGTGACTTAATCTTTTTCGAATAGCCCGCGATTGGGTAGACGAAGGAGTTACCCACTGAAACCAGCTTGTAGCCACGATCTTTGATCTGCTGATCCAGATACGGTTTGTGCTGGAAGGCGTTGACGTCGATATCGCCTTTGCTCAGTGCTTCATTCGGCAGTACGTAATCGTTGAAGGTGACCAGCTCAACGTCCAGACCATATTTCTCTTTGGCAACTTTCTGCGCTGCTTCAGCAACCTGCTGCTCAGCACCGACAATCACACCCACTTTGATGTGGTTAGGGTCTTTCTCTTTTTGATCGCATCCTGCCAGCGCAATCGCGCCAATCAGTGCACCCACAGCGGCAATTTTCTTGAATCTGAAAGACATATCCTTTCCTTCTTAATAATGTGATATTGCTGGCTTATTTATGGGACACCGCACGCACGATGCGGTCGCCACAGAATTGAATGAGATACACCAAAACCACTAACAACACCAATACCGTATTCATCACAGTGGCGTTATATCCGATATAACCATACTGATAACCGATCTGGCCCAGACCACCGGCACCCACCGCGCCACCCATGGCGGAGTAACCAACCAGGGTAATCAGGGTGATGGTCGCAGCATTCACCAGGCCAGGCATCGCTTCCGGCAGCAGAACCTTACGGATGATCTGCATTGGCGTAGCGCCCATGGCACGTGACGCTTCAATCAGTCCGGTTGGCAGTTCCAGCAAGGCATTTTCAACCATACGTGCGATAAACGGTGCCGCGCCTACGGTCAACGGCACGATGGCCGCCTGCAGTCCGATTGAGGTGCCGACGATTACGCGAGTAAAAGGAATCATCCAGACCAGTAAGATAATGAAAGGAATGGAGCGGAAGATATTCACCAGCGCGGAGAGCACGCGATAAAGTCCCTGATTCTGCAGAATCTGGCCCGGACGGGTGACATAGAGTAAAACGCCGACCGGCAGACCCAGCACAAAACCGAAAAAGCCCGAGACGAAGGTCATCATCAGCGTTTCCCACACGCCCCGTCCCAGCAACCACATCATCGCTTCAGACATAACCTAACACCTCTACTTTCACATGATTCTCCTTCAGCCAGGCAATCGCCTCGCGGGTATCGCTTTCTGTGCCGTGCATTTCGGCCAGCATAATGCCGAACTTCACGCCACCGGCGTAATCCATCTGGGCACTGATAATGTTGTTATTCACGTTGTAACGGCGGGCAGCTTCAGACAGCAGCGGCGCATCAACCGATTTACCGGTGAATTCCAGTCGCAGCAGGGGCACGGTGCCTTCAGCGGCGGTGGCAGAAAGGCGCTGCTGGTAATCATCCGGAATATCCAGATGCAGCGTAGACTGAATAAACTGCTGCGCCAGCGGTGTCTTAGGATGAGAGAAGACCTCACTGACGCTATCTTTCTCAATCAGCTCACCGTGACTGATGACCGCAACCTGATCGCAGATGCGTTTCACTACATCCATTTCATGGGTGATCAGCAGAATCGTCAGCCCAAGCCGGCGGTTAATGTCTTTAAGTAATTCCAGAATAGAGCGGGTCGTCGCGGGATCCAGTGCACTGGTAGCTTCATCACAGAGCAGAACCTTGGGATTGCTGGCCAGGGCGCGGGCAATCGCAACACGCTGCTTCTGACCGCCCGAGAGATTCGCGGGCCACGCATCATGCTTGTCTGATAATCCCACCAGTTCCAGCAGCTCAGTTACGCGAGCCGTGATCTGAGCGCTGGAGAGATTACCGAGTTCCAGTGGAAGAGAAACATTGCCCGCGACGGTACGGGAGTTCATCAGATTAAAGTGCTGGAAGATCATGCCGATCTGGCGGCGCGCCTGAGTTAACTGACGTTCGTTGAGTGCGGTTAAATCAGCCCCGTCTACCAGTACGCGGCCCGAAGTAGGGCGCTCCAGCAGGTTAACGCAACGAATCAACGTACTTTTACCGGCACCGGAAGCACCGATAACGCCATAAATCTGTCCGGCAGGCACGTGCAGGCTGACATCCGTTAGCGCCGGAACAGACCGCGTACCTTGCTGAAACACCTTGGTAATATTTTCTAGTTTAATCATTATGTTATTTATTATCGTGTTGCGTTGTCCGTGGTGTGGGAAGCCTCGTCGCTTTTATTCGGTATAAAAGCTGGATGGATGTTAAGGCATCCAGACGTCTAAATCAATGGAAGTGATTCAATCTGACATTCTCCCTTTTATAGCAATCATGCGATACTGATCGGCAATTTTTACAGCAGGAGTTTCTACGTGGCGAATAAAGTCCCCGCTATTTTTCTTGATCGTGATGGCACCCTTAATGTCGACAATGGCTATGTCCATGAGATCGATGACTTCCAGTTTATTGACGGCACGATTGAAGCGCTGCAACAACTAAAGGCAATGGGTTTTGCGCTGGTGGTCGTGACCAATCAGTCTGGCATCGCGCGCGGTATGTTTACTGAAGATACCTTTATGCGGCTGACAGAATGGATGGACTGGTCGCTGGCCGATCGCGATGTTGATCTTGATGGCATCTATTTCTGTCCTCACCATCCTGAAGCAACAGTAGCAGAGTTCCGTCAGGCCTGTGACTGCCGCAAGCCTCAGCCGGGTATGCTGCTGACGGCGCAGGAAGAACTGAATATTGATATGGCCGCTTCTTATATGGTAGGTGACAAGCTGGAAGACATGCTGGCAGGGCAGGCTGCCGGTGTCGGCAAGAAAGTACTGGTGCGCAGCGGCAAACCGGTCACTGCTGAAGGTGAAGCAGCAGCAGATTGGGTGATTAATAGCCTGGCAGAGCTTCCGGCGCGCATTAAAAAGGGGTAAAACGGCGCTTTTGTGCAAATTTCAGACGAACAGAAAAAAAGTCTCAATTTGCACTTGCGCTATCTGAGCCGTTCCCTATAATGCGCCTCCACTGACACGGCAAACCGGCAACGGAAAACGGGTTGAGAGGCACAGGAGACTGAGCCGCCGGAGAAAAACTTCTGAGAAAGAGGTTGACTCTGCAGGAGGAAAGCGTAATATACGCCACCTCGCGACAGGA
>NZ_JAALEU010000010.1:0-169382 GCF_011800685.1 Pantoea sp. EKM10T | reverse complement strand
TCGCCGGAAAGGGTCGGCCGCGCGTCGTCGGTGACCGAGCCGCTGGCAATCTCGCCGGTGATCGCACCGACGTCGTCCGTCAGGGTGACTGAGTCACTGACAATGCCGGAGTTGATGTTATCTGGAGGAGTTATGTCCGGTCGGGAACCGTTGGACGGCGGAGAGACATTACCCGCAGGATCGACAACCACGATAGTTACGTCGGTATCCCCTTCATGGACAGGGTTAGGCTGGATACTCCAGTCACCATTTTCATCAACTACAACCGTGGTGGTTTCACCGGTACTGCCATCGGAAATAACCACAGTTGAACCAGGTTCTGCTTTACCTGAGATTTGTTCATCATCATTGCTATTTATAACCGCCGCTTCTGGCGAAGAGGTGTCAGTAAACTCTTCAGTCAGGCTACCGCTATTGCCCGCACTATCAGTTACCGTAACAGTGACGGTGCCATTTGGTTGTGAAGTCGGTGCTTCCACATACCAGTTACCTTCACTGTCCGTCTGGGTCGTGATCTGGGTGCCATCAGGCAGTTGAATGACAACCTGTGAGTCAGGGCTATTCGATGTTCCGGAAAACTCTGGACGACCATCATTATCACTGTCCGCAACAGGATCAAGTGTCACCGATACACTCTTAGCGGAAGAGTCATGGCCACTGCTACCACGCCCGGACGCACCAATAGCAACGCCGCCTGCCGCGCCGCCCAGCAGCATAAAAGGCAACCAACCAAAATTGTTGTGACTGGCAGTCAGCGGATCGGCACTGGCATATCCTTCACCACCTAATACCTGTTCACCGCTCTGACCTTCAGTTAAAGCTGGCGGGTATTCAGCCACATCGCCGGAAGTCGGCACATATTCATAAAATTGACCGTTTTCGCCCAGCCCAATCAGATGAACGTTTTCATTATCATAATAATCTTCCAGTACAATATCAGGATGCTGAGAATCATCCTGGCTAAAGAAAAGCTGCAGATTATTGCCAACGCGCCTGGTTACAACCATTTGCGGAGCATGTCCTGTAGCGCTATCGATCAGTTCTATATTTAATGCACCCTGATGCGGAACTTTGATCGTTGTAGGATTTTCAGATTTTGTATCAACAGTGTATGAAGAGATAATACCCTTCACACCACGCAAGTTCACTTTCAACATAACAACCTTCTTAATTAACGAGGATTGATAAAATTCAATAGAAATAAGGCTTTCACAAACCCTTAATCTCTATATTCATATACTTCGAATAACCGTGATTTTATGACGAGATAATCCGCAATCCTGACATTGCTTCCAGCACAACTCTTGATTCTGGAGTCAGTGAACGGCATTATCAGAACTGATTAATAAAAAATATGGTGCCAGATTGCATCAATGCAGTGAGTATGCAGCGCCCTGAGCTTTACTGCTTTTATCAGCTATCTTCATAGCATTGCTCTGAGCATGACTACTGTCAGAATTTAATAGTGAAGAAGCCACCGGGTGATTCAATAGTTTTGACTCGCCCGCTTCAGAACAAGAACGTTCATTCACTACACGCGATAACGTACGTGATTGTGCTTTGAGACTGGTTAAAACAGATTCAGCTTCCTTTGCAGGCACCAGACGCGCCGTGATTTTCTGCTGATCATTTACCGCTAACTGATAGTAATAGCGCTCACCTGATTTCAGCTCTGGTGTGGGTACTTCAATTTTTGCTGGCTGGACAGAATCATGCTGGCTGAACATAACGTCCAGTTTTTTCTGGCCAGGACACACACTAATTTCAGTCCCTCTATCACCTGACATTACGCTAGTATAGTATTGATTATTAAAAAATACGTTAACGACGCGTTTTGATGCGGCAGGATTTTTTTCATCAATACGGTAGACAATAATGTGCGCACGCGGGTCGTGTATCTGCTCCGGCGCCTTGTCATTTTTGACTTCTTTAAACAACGATGGCGCAGGAGCGTTCTGCAATGGTGCCGCCTCAACATAATTGCAGTACAGGTAGCCTGTAAGTAATAAAACCATACTCAGCATTACTCCCTGCATAAATTTAAAGGGACTATTCGATGCTTTGCATGTTAAACGTGAATTATTTTCCATATAACTCTCCTTAAGGTGCTTAATCACTATATTTAAAACACCTTATATCCGATGTTGAACAGGAGCTGACAACTCCTTAAAAAATTAAAAATGGGAAATTTAAACAGCGCAGAAGGGTGAGCCTACGCCTCTGGATAACGTTAAATCTCATTTACATTGATAACTCCTTTGTAAAGTTCAAGCAACGAGACATCATTGATAAATGCATTAAATTCTTTGTCTCCTTTCAGAGCGAACTTTCTCATCACATTATATTTATGTGCATAGATTGTTTTAACTGACAAATCTAACCTTTTTGCTGTCTGGATTACACTGTATCCTTTCTTCAAAAAACTAAGCACCTGAAGTTGCACCACGGTGATACGTGCAAATTCGCACCGTAAACAGTCTGAAGGCAGATATCCCATAACTCTTCCCTGAGTGTTTAACCAGGCCTTGGTTATTTTCTCAGTGATTAAACGTACCGAATCCCTTTTTGACACTTCAAGCAAAGATTGATAACAAAATGGTAACGGGTTTTTAATTTTCTCTCCGAAATCATCGGTAAATACCAATATGATACTGCCAGGCTTTCGCTCGCGATAAGCGGGTTGACACATATAAAGACGCCATTGCGAAACATTGATCAGGATGAAGTCAGCCTGCCGCAGGTTATGACTATCAAAACCTGATAAAAATTTTACTTCTGCATCAGACAGCAGTGCCTCCTCAATTACCTTTGATATGCCCAGTCTGAAGAAGTAATCGTCATCCGTACAAACCACATTAACATCCATTTTTTCCCTTCAGCATCACAAAATTCACGATGACAAATATTATATTCAGGTGAACTTACCGTTAATCAGTACCAATTCGCCTTTCTCTTTTAGTTCCTTGAGCACTCTGCAAATGGAACTTTTTGATAAATGAGAACTATTTTCAATAAGATATAGTGCTGAAAATCGTTTCTTTAAATGAGTCGGCAGTTTTTTCCATCTTTCAATCAAAGAAAGAACTTCATCATATGAGTTACTTTTTGGTAACTGAATGTAATTCATCAGATCAGAATACTGTCCTGATAAAATAGACATTGCGTCATTAAAAAGATCTTTCTCAAAAACCAATCGCCAGAACACGTCATAGTCAATGAAACTGACTTTTCCATAATCAACTCGTTCCAGATAGACTGGCGGCTCGTCTAAAGCTGGAGTGACGCCGACAACAAACGGAGCGGATAAGATATTCAAAACCTTATTCTCGCTTTTAAGTTTAAGTAAAAAATCGCCGTCAAGAATAAACATAACGCGACGTACATTATCTTTAGTCAAATGATAACGGCGCTTGCCTCTTGAAATTTCATCTGGATTAGCAATCTGCGTAAATCCTGCTAATGCATCGATGATCCGTTCATGATTTTCAGTCACTCTATACATATTAATTAACTCAATCTAACTGACGCATTGGTCAGTGATTAGCAACAATTCGTAAAATCAGTTTTTTATAGTCTCTTTTTCTTTCGCCTGGTGTACTCGCTTACCTGAGCTCGCCTCCATAACTCGGGCAGTTAAAAATAGTCTTTATCGGTTCCACTATAATAAAACCGTCCCAACAAAATTCAAAACCGCAAATACAAATAAATAAAGACACTCAGGCTAATAAAAGAAACAATAACCAGATCTTACACCATTAAAATGCTGTTTAGTTAGCACATAAATCTACTTTGTAGCACCTTACGGGCAGTGTTATAACTTTTTTCCTAAAAAAAGAATTTCCCATTACCATTTGAAAGATGATGTTATGAGCATGCTATTTTAAAAGCACGCATTTAAACACCTCTCTCAATTTTCCAGCATGGTTGAAAAGAAACAAATCAAATTGGCATCAATGTTAATTCTCCTTAATAAAGTTACGCTGTCAGGCAGCATTGCATGGAAGGAATTAAACCACGGCACCCATCAAACAGATACTTAAATTGATTATCTTTAAATATTTAGTTTTTTATCCTGATATATATAGTTTACTTAGCTTAAATCACCAGAAACTGGCAAATGGGATTTTTCCCTTTTTAATTCCACTTCTCAAATGACTTCACATTCAGGCAAGTGAAATCATTAACTCATGGCTTTATGCACAAGCTTATTCATAGATAAATCAGTTTCACTGAACCGCGTTCATGGCATGCGCTTCCCGGATGCCAGATAATTTTAAGCATCAGGCATAAGCAGTGCTGTTAATGGTTAAATCACGCATAAGAATAATGTACGCTCAAAAAATTCCAGAATACCAACAGCAGTTAATATTATGTAAAAATATAATAGCCATATCCTTGCTTACGATAACAAAAGAAGAATTATGGATGTTTTACTATTTCATTTTTTATGACCACCCATTCTAATAGCGCCGTTCGCTAGAAGCGGCATAAATAATAATATTGAAAAAATGTTACATGGAGATATCGATGAGAGAGTTAACATCTTTTGAAATGCAAAACGTTTCAGGAGCAGGTTTTTTTGACTTTATTGGCGCTGTAGTTGTCGGTGCCGTTACGGGTATTAGTTCTTTTGGTCTTAAATGGGGAATGAGTGGCGGAAGCACCGGTGGCGTGTTAGGCGTTGGTATTGTCTCTGCCGGTGTAGGTCTGATTGTCGGCGCAGTCCTTGGTCTTGTTGATGGTGCTTTATATGGTGCTATGAATGGCTGGGATAGCACGGCAGGCTGGTTTAACGCGGTCGTTGAAAACCAGTTTGATCCTAATGCATCTGTAATTACAGCTTAAGGAAACAACATGCGTGAATTGAACAATAAAGAAATCGAAGGCGTTAGCGGTGGTTCATTAACTTCGGTGATCCTGGATTTCTTTAAGCAGCTAGGCGCAAGCTCAGAAGAGAAAACTGAATGGACGCGCCCAGACTCAATTCCAGCAGCGAACCCGGTTAGTGGGTCTGCCTTTGGCATGGGTATTGTTGGTGTCGCAGCAGCAGTCGTATTTGGATTGCTGATTTTCTAATTCTCTTGTGAGGAATGAATCCTCCAGGGAAGTGAACGATTATTAAATCGTTCATTAATTGATGTTATTAATTATTTTATACAAAGGAAAGTATATGAAAAAGTTATCTATGGTTGCTCTTGGTCTGATGCTGGCTGCTGCTCACGTTAATGCTGCTGAAGCTTCAGATGGCACCATTAACTTCACAGGAAATATTGCGTCTCAGACTTGTACTGTAAGCGTAAACGGCGGCGGCAGCACTGCAACCGTTACACTGCCTAAAGTAGCAAGTAGTATTTTAAGCACATCTGGTCAGACTGCAGGTAACACTCGCTTCACTATGGCGCTGAGCAATTGCTCAGCTACGACTGGTGACGTGTACGCTTACTTTGAACAAGGTGCCAACGTCAATGCTGATGGTCGTTTGACCAATACTGGTACTGCAACGAATGTTGACCTGCAGCTGCTGGATAGCGGAAATGGCGTGTTGAACGCGGGTAGCACTGAGCAGACCACCTCTCCAAAAACTGTCGCTCTGACTGCTGGTGCAGGTACTCTGACCTATTCTGCTCAGTACTATGCAACTGGTGCAGCTACTGCTGGTACCGTCTTATCAGCTGTGAACTATTCAATCAATTACCTGTAATTGATTATGGTGGGAGCATCTGTTCCCACCTCTCTTCCTCTATCATCATTTCTGTCAAAATCATGAAAAAAAAAAGTTTTAAATTTTTGATCTCCTGTCTGCTGGCTTTTACGGTGACCTCATCGGCTTTTGCCAGTGTGACGATTATCGGCACCCGGGTAATCTACCCCGCAACAGAAAAAGAAGTCACAGTCCGCTTAGATAACCATGGCAATCAACCTGCGCTGGTACAGGCCTGGATTGACAATGGAAATCCTGATGAAGCACTGGATAAAATAAACGTACCGTTTGTCTTGCTACCGCCTGTTTTCCGTATGGAGGCTAACAAAGGACAGACATTACGTATCGTTTATACCGGTTCAAACCTGCCCAAAGATAAAGAGTCGGTATTCTGGCTTAACGTACTCGACATCCCTCCTCGCGATAAAAGCCTTGCGAATCAAAATCAGTTGCAAATGGCTATTCGTAGCCGCAT
Source organism: Pantoea sp. EKM10T (assembly GCF_011800685.1). Taxonomy (NCBI): domain Bacteria; kingdom Pseudomonadati; phylum Pseudomonadota; class Gammaproteobacteria; order Enterobacterales; family Erwiniaceae; genus Pantoea; species Pantoea sp. EKM10T. The sequence continues at coordinate 163,206 of NZ_JAALEU010000010.1, read as the reverse complement.
CAAAATTTTCTTTCGCCCAGCCCGGTTCGATGCGATGCAAGCCACAGAAGCAGCGTCGGGTCTTATCTGGCATCAAGGGGAGAAAGCGAATCAGCTGACAGCAACCAATAACTCTTCGTTTTACGTCAACGTTTCACAGATCAATGCCGAGGATAACGCGGGGCGAAAAGTAGTCAGTGAAAAGGGAGAAATGCTTGCACCAGGCGAAACAAAAAGCTTCTCCCTAAAAGGATTGAACGCAAATCAAATAAAAACAAACTTTCATTATCAATATCTGGATGATTATGGCGCTGCACGCAATGTAGACGCCAAAATTAGTCAGTAACTTTGGTAACTCATCAGGGGTAATAATGATGGCAAGGATGATTAAAAATAATAAACCAACGGCAAAAATATTTTACCGATCTTTTCTGGCGCTTTTTTTAACTGCATCAACAGGCGCCGCATTTGCAGAAAATTCGTATGATTTTGACGAATCATTTGTGAAGAATTTACCGGGCGTTAAAGTTGATGTGGCCCGCTATGCAACCGGTAACCCTATTGATCCTGGTACTTATACGCTGGATATTTTCCTGAATGGTCGTCAGATTGGTCGGGAAAATGTTCAGGTCATTCGTGAAGGGGCGGGTACCAAAGCGTGCCTTTCCTATGATCTGGTCAAAAGCTTGTCACTTAAGGACACAGTTTTTAGCCCGGGACAAGCTGAAGATTTGCGCTCTGGTAAACAGTGTATGGCGCTGGAGGAGGTAGTTAAAGAGAGTCATGCAGCTATCAATTCTGCCGATATGCAGATGGATATCTCAATTCCGCAAATTTATCTGTTGCGATCTGCGCGCGGCTACGTTGCGCCAGAATTCTGGGATAAGGGTGAAACAGCACTTACGCTAACCTATAACACCAACTATTATCGCTCTGTAAATCACGGTCAGGCATATGACTCATTTTATGGCCGTGCACTGGCGGGTTTTAACCTTGGCGGATGGATGTTCCGTCACGATGGTTCTCTCAGCTGGCAACGTCAAAAAAACAACGAGTATCATCATTACGATGCAATTAATACCTATGTCCAGCGTGATATTCCGCAAATAAAATCACGGCTGTTATTAGGTGAAGGCAATACCAGTGGCGAAATTTTCGATACGCTTTCTTTTCGTGGTGCGCAAATATCTACAGTTGACCAGATGTGGCCAGACTCTCAGCGAGGCTATGCACCAGAAATCCGCGGCGTAGCCCGAACCAACGCTCAGGTAACTGTATCGCAAAATGGCAACAAAATTTATGAAACGACGGTTTCACCAGGCCCTTTTAATATCACCGATCTTTATCCTACAGGCTACGGTGGTGATTTAGACGTGACCGTGAAAGAAGCTGACGGCGGTGAGACCCGTTTCTCAGTTCCTTACGCAGCGATGACGCGTCTGAAACGTCCGGGCATGACTTTTTATAGTCTGACCGGTGGTGTATCCCGAAAAGACAATATGGTTTATACACCTTCGGTCTATCAGGGCACTATTCAGCATGGTTTTAGCAATAGTCTGACCGGTTACTCAGGTATTCTGGGATCAGATAACTACACCTCTGTGCTGTTGGGAGGTGCATTTGGTTTACCTGTTGGTGCGATCTCACTGGATATTACTGGGGCTCAGACAAAATATGGTGATGAGAAAAAGCAAGGTGTAAGTTATCGGGCAACTTATAGTAAGAAGGTTTCTCAGACTAACACGAATTTTACTCTGGCGGCTTACCGCTTCTCATCATCCGGTTATTACAGCTTTGATAATGCATTACAAATCAATAACTATTATAAAAAAAATCATAAAAACAGTTCGTCAAATTATCTTTCGCGCCCCAAACAACGTTTTTCTATGACGGCAAGCCAAAATTTTGGGGAGTCATATGGGAATATCTATCTTACTGGTTTTGTTCAGAATTACTGGGATTCTGCCGGAACAAATACGCAATTTCAGCTGGGTTACAATAATACAATTGGTCGGGTCTCCTATACTTTATCAGCAAACCGATTATTATATTCAACCGGCGGGCATGATACTCAACTGTCACTCGACTTCTCGGTGCCAATTGGCAGCGATAGTCAAAGTTATGTAACCGGAAGTGCGACACATAATAAACAAGGTGTGAATGCACAAACAGCAGTTAATGGTGTTCTGGGTGAACATGACCAATATAACTATAACGTTGGAATAGCGCGCGATACTGATAATGAGAAGTCCGGTTCAGTTAGTGGGCAGTACCGTTCGCCCTACAGTATGCTGACGGCGTCTTATACTAAAGGGGAAAACTATTATTCTGCCTCGGGTGGTATCAGCGGTGCGGTAGTCGCTTTACCTGATAGCATTAATTTCAGCGCTTATCAGTCTACGACTTATGCTGTTGTTACCGCAGAAGATGCAGAGGGCGCGCGTGTACTCGGCTATCCCAATATTGTGTTAAACGGCAGCGGCAAAGCTATTGTGCCAAACCTTAACCCGTACCGGATAAACGAACTGGCCATCGACCCAAAAGGAATTCCACTGGATGTTGAGCTTGAATCAACTCAGCAGCGCGTTATTCCTGTTGAGGGTGCAGTCGTCAGACTTGATTATAAAACCAGCAAAGGAAAGCCACTGTTAATTCGGGCTAATCAGCCGAACGGAAATGCCTTGCCATTTGGTGCAACGGTTAATGATGAAGACGGTAACCTTATCACCACTGTTTCACAGGGTGGTCAGATTTATGTGAGGTTAAATAAAGATGTCAGCCGCCTGCATATTTCCTGGGGTAAAGCAGCCAGTGATAAGTGTCTGGTTAACCTGGAGTCCGGTATTGTTAATTCCAGTGAAAACAACACCCTTGCAAGGCTCACAACAACATGCAGCAGCGATCAATCAAAACCTGTTCGCTACGTGTCTAACGGCGAAATGAACAAAGATAATCAGGGTTAATCGGGTGACATTATGATGTTTATTAACTTTAGAAGGACACTGACCAGAATAGTCAGCATCATGATTATGGTATCTGGTTTCGTCATGCTAGCACCAATTAATGCGAACGCGGCAGATGATGTCACACTGACGTGCAAAAAATCTCTTTCTGATGCGGTATTAGATTTCCGCTCACTGGGGATAAATATTTCGGCAGCTGTTCCGGTGGGCACGGTCGTTTATAGTGGCAATTTAACAGTCACGTTCAAATGTGCCCTGGATAATCTGCAACAGTTTTTTGATGGTTTAACGGGAGAAGTGTACTTAAAGCGTAAAACAATTGCTGAAGATGCACTCGGTTATGGCTTAACCATTTATACCGGTTACGGTGGTGAAATGTCCACCGACGCTGCCAATATTCCTACCGGCAACAAGATCGCTACTTACGCGTTAACCAGTGGCGGTACAGTCGGTGCTTATACTGATGTCACATTGAATGTGCCTTTTCAGATTGTGCGGACGTCAAACTCGATGGCTGGCCCCAATTTGCTTCCGGACTATGTCAACGTATTTGATGTAGGCTCATTGGTACCAGGAAATGACCTGAAACTTTATGTCAGATATATTAAAAGCGGCATCACTGTGAGGGATCAAACCTGCTCAGCAGCAGGCGATGTTAACCCGAGGGTGTCATTAGGGAGTTACACAGCGAATACCAGCAGTGGGTTGGGTTCCGGTATTGGACAAACCAGCCCATCTACCGCTTTTAATCTTCAGCTTAACTGTGAGGCACTTCTTTCAGGTACCTTTGACGTTATGATGCAGTTGGATGGGGATGCGGCTGATGGGCTATCGGATGTCGGCGTAGTTTCTCTGAACTCGACCTCAACTGCCAGCGGAGTGGGTGTTCAGATTCTGAATGAAAGTCAGCAACCTGTTGCACTGGCAGCACCATACAGAGTTGCAGCTTATCCACTGTCGTCAGCATTGATAACAGTGCCCTTATATGCACGTTATTACCAGACTGCTGCCACAATAACCCCTGGTAGTGCTAACGCAGTTGCTACCTATACCATTAGTTATCAGTAACCACATGGGCTCTTCGGAGCCCTTTACCAGACTTTATAAACTGAGAAAGGATTTTATCAGTGGATAGGCCATTAAAAGGAAGGAGGTTTAAAGTTGGTGTCTCTGATGAGAGTCCTTTTATTTTTTATTCAATACAAAAAATACTCTCAACCGGATTTCACAACCTGGACATTGCAGCATACCCGGTAGAAGCAGAAAATCTTTTTGTAAAACTGAATAGCGATCCTCCTGATATATTAATTACTGATTTTTGCTTTAACTTTGAACGTAATGATTTGAACGGCGTTAGAAAGCTAGAAGAAATTTACAACCATAATGCTAACCTTAAAATCATTATCTTTACGGCACAGAATAGCCCGGCCATTTTGAAAAGAATATTGCAAATTCCGGTAAATGCAATAGTGAGCAAACGTGATGATATACGGGATCTGGTAGAAGCTTTGCACTGGGTTTGCTCATCGAATTCTGAAATATTTTATTCAGAAAAGATGAAAGATCTGGCGCAATCTGCTTCAGATGAGCCCGCACAGACTCTTTTATCACCCGCAGAAGTTGAAGTAATCAGGCTTTTTGCTATCGGGTACAGTTTAATGGAGATAGCTAAAGCACGTAAACGTAGTATCAGTACGGTTGCAACGCAGAAATATAACGCCATGCGTAAACTTCAGCTGCAGTCTAATACTGATTTGATTAAATATGTCTTTGCCCAGCAACTCATTTAATTTCGGGCTTAATTTTTAAGAAACAGCGAGCATCATGAAATTTTATAATTTTAAAATTGCATTTATTGTACTGTCCTGCGTGCCATTTGGATCTTATGCAACCAGCTTACAGCAGGCTGCCCGTGCCGCATTAACCTATGACTCTGCATTGCAATCCAGCCAGATGACCAGTGAAGCCGATCAGCAAAAATACTGGCAGGGTATGGCCGGAATGTTGCCCACATTGACGCTCGAAGGAAACTGGGATCGTCAGGAACAGCCGGATAAAAAATATCAAAGTGGTGTAACAAATCACAGTTACGATCTCAGTGTCAGACAACCCCTGTTTGATATGAGTAAATATGCTGGCTGGCGTAAAGGCGTTGCTATTGCCAATACCGCTGAAGCCCAGTCAAAAAAAGCTGAAGAAAAGTTATTAAATGCGATCAGTAATGCCTACTTTTCGGTGCTCTATCAGCAGGAAGTTTTACAGGCTGCGAAAGCTGCCAGTCACAACTTTAAACAACAGCAGCAAAAACTGCAGGCCGGTATTCTGAATGGACAAAACACTCGTACAGAGCTGGATGAAGCTAAGGCCAATTACGCTCTTGCTCAGGCCAAAGAAATAGAGGCGAGTAGTCAGTTATTGCTGGCTGGAGAAGCATTTCGTCGCTTATCGGGTGTCAGCCCGGACACTGTCGAGCCGGTAAACTTTCAGTGCCTTAACGCTTCGCCCTACGCTTCTTTAACTGATGCGATTAATGCCAGCCAGCAACGTAACACTGAAATCAAAATTGCCCTGTTTCAGAATGATCAGGCCGATGCTGATGTATTGGCTGCAGATGGCGCACATATGCCTGTCGTGTCACTTTACGCCAGATATGGCAAAAACTGGAGCCGTAACGATAACGACGATAATTTACTTTATGATGCTATTTTTGGCACTAACTCTAAAAGTAATAATCTGCAGTATGGCGTTAACGTTTCTATTCCATTATTCGCGGGTGGCAGCCAGATTTCACAATCTTATGAAGCAGCCTATCGCCGTCAGGCAGCGAAATATTCCACCATGGAAGCACAACGCAAAGCGGCTACAGATACACGTTCAGCATGGCTTAGTCTTACGAATGGAAAAGCGTTAATCAACGCGCAGAAAAATGCCGTCGAGTCTTCACGCGAAAAAGTGGTGTCTGTTCAATATGGCCGGGAAATGGGTTTCCGTACGGTAAATGATGAGCTTGATGCCCAGCAAAAATATTTTAGTGCGCTTAAAGATCAGGCTGAAGCTCGCTTCAATTACCTGAACGCCCTCATTAATCTGGCACAAAGTACCGGATCACTATCAATCGACATGCTGAATTTTTTTCAGTGCCGTTAATCCCTTACTCATGATGATTATATAAATGGAACAGTCACTATTCCGTCAGGAGGCACTTGATGCAGCCAACCGTGGAAACCTGGGCATTGTGGCACTCTATTGCCCACCTTATCGCTGGTTAGTTATTTCCGTTGTAGTGCTGATCACTGCCGCGACAGCGCTGTTTTTTATATTTGGCAGTTATACAAAATATGAATCCTCTACCGGAGAACTGCTGCCTAAAAATGGCATGCTGATCATTCCGCCCCCCGTAAGCGCTACGGTGGTCGATATTCCGGTAAAAGAGGGCCAGCATGTTGAAAAAGACGATGTGCTGATGGTGTTGTCATCAGAGGTTTCAACGCAGTTAGGTCAGACTCGTCAGGTTATTGCCGAGAATCTGAAAGGCCAGCGTGAAAGGCTTCAACAGGATCTGGTGACGCTTGAAAAGCTTCATCAGGTTGAAATGAAGGGCCTGACCGACACTATCGCCAGCCTGAAACTGCAACAGGAGCAGCTGAAGCTGCAATTGACACACCGTCGGAAACAGGTTTCCCTGGCGAAAATGCAGTTGGACAAGCTGGAAGCCATGCACAACGAAGGGTATGCCTCAAGCCGTCAGATGGAAGAGCAGGAGTCTAATCTGCTCGATAGCCAGGCGCGCTACCAGGAATATCAACGTCAGCTGTTGGACATCTCGCAAAAAATTGTTCAGACCGAGCAACAGCTGCATGAAAAACCGCTGGATGACGAGAAAAAGCGTAACGATATCGAGCGCCAACTGGCTGATAACCGTCAGTCGATGGCTGAAAATGAAGCGCGCCGCTCGTTTGAATTACGTGCGCCTAAAAGCGGGTATGTCGGCATGATTATGGTCAAAAATGGACAGATGCTCACCGCCGGTCAGTCAGCCATAGCAGTTTTGCCAAGCAATACTGAACTGGTCGCCCGCATCATGGTAAACACGCAGTCCATTGGTTTTATCCAACCGGGACAGCGGGTGGTGCTGCGCTATAAAGCGTTTCCTTATCAAAAGTTTGGTCAACAGTATGGAAAAGTTATCGAGGTTTCACGCACCGCTCTGTCTCCTCAGGAAGTCACTACGTTAACCGGCAAAAACAATATTCAGGAACAGCAGTACCGCGTGCTGGTCTCCCTGGACAAACAATCAATTACTGCTTATGCGCAGAATGAAAAACTCAAGCCGGGTATGGCGCTGGATGCCGATTTTATCGTCGACAAACGTCGTCTTTATGAATGGGTGCTGGAGCCAATTTTTGCGCTTGGACACAAAATCTCTCTCTGATTAAAAGGTCTGTTCTGTGTTGTTATTAGAGAAACTCAATTTTAAATGGTTTAACCGCCTGCCGATGATTCGTCAGTCACAGGCGACGGAATGTGGTCTTGCTTGTCTGGGGATGATTGCCAATTATCACGGTCATGAAATCGACATGATCACCCTGCGTCGCAGGTTCGCAACGTCGCTTAAGGGTGCAACACTTAGTGATGTCATTGCCATGGCACAACAACTCAATATGAGTTCCCGTGCGTTACGCGTTGATATGGAAGAGCTGTCTAAATTACGCATGCCCTGCATTCTGCACTGGGAATTGAACCATTTCGTTGTGCTAAAAAAAGTGCGCGGCAATAAGATCACGCTTCACGATCCTGCACGCGGCATTCGGGAACTGACATTTAAAGAAGCATCACCGGCGTTCACCGGCGTTGCACTGGAGCTGGTTCCCTCCTCCACTTTTGAGGTCAAAAAAGAAAAAGAAAGCATCTCGATGATGAAGCTGGTGGGCAGTGTGACAGGGGTGAAATCTGCCTTTGCCCAGGTGCTTATCCTGTCCATCGCTCTGGAGCTTTTCGGCGTACTCTCCCCCTTCTTTATGCAGTGGGTGATGGATATGGTGCTGGTCTCCGCAGATTACTCACTACTCTCCTTGCTCGGGATCGGCTTTATCATGATTGCGTTGTTTCAGACCATGATTACAGCGCTGCGCTCATGGGTGATGAGCTGGTTCTCAAGCCAGCTCAGCGTGCAGTGGACGGTCAATGTCTGTCACCATATGTTAAAGCTGCCACTTGAATGGTTCGAATCCCGTCACGTTGGTGACATTCTGTCCCGCTATGGCTCGCTGAACACCATCCAAAGTACGCTGACCAGCCGCTTCATTAGTACTGTGCTGGATGGGGTAATGTCGATCGTGACAGTAGTGATGCTGTTTATCTATAACGCTAAGCTTGCCTGGCTGGTAATTGGCCTTTTTGTCGCCTATGCACTGTTACGCTTCATGGCTTATGATCCTGTTCGCCGCGCCAATGAAGAGCAAATCATCAGTTCAGCCCGCACGCAATCTTCATTACTGGAAACGCTTCGCGGTATCCAGGCAGTAAAAACCAATAACAAGCAGGTGCCTCGTCTCTCCGCCTATATGAATTTCCTGGTGGATACGACCAACAAAGGCATTGTGATTCAGAAGCTTAACATTTTGTTTGGTTCCGCCCAGGGATTGCTCACTTCTGTAGGCAGGGTAGTACTGGTCTGGCTGGCTGCGCTGCAAGTACTGGATGGCAACTTCTCTGCAGGTATGCTTACCGCCTTTATTAGCTTCTCCGATCAGTTTATGAGCCGCGGTGCAGGTCTGATCAACGCCGTAATCGACTTCAGAATGCTGCGTATGCATGGTGAACGACTGGCCGATATCGTGTTGTCAGAAACTGAAGTCAGCTCAGAAGCCAGTCCGGTACTGGTGAGTAAAGATACGCATGATGAGACAGAAACGCCGCAGGATATCAAACTAACGGATATCCGCTTCCGCTATGCACCTACCGAACCCTGGGTAGTAAATGGTGCCAGTCTGGAAATTAAGGCTGGCGAAAGCGTTGCGATTGTCGGCCCTTCAGGTCAGGGAAAGACCACCATGGCCAAAATCATTCTGGGTCTGCTGCACCCGGAAGGTGGAACAATCACCGTGGGCGGAATGGACATTACCCAGACAGGACTTGAACACCATCGTAACCGTATCGGCTGTGTTATGCAGGATGACATCCTGTTCTCAGGCTCGATCAGTGAAAATATTAGCTTCTTTGATAATAATCCTGACCACGCAAAAATTACCCGTGTAGCACGCCTGGCGCAAATTCACGGCGATATCATGAAAATGCCGATGAACTATCAAAGCCTTGTCGGTGATATGGGATCGTTTCTCTCTGGCGGGCAGCTGCAGCGTATTCTGCTAGCTCGCGCCCTCTACCGCGAACCAAAAATACTGGTACTGGACGAAGCAACCAGTCATCTGGATATCTATAACGAAGCGCAGATCAACAATGCAATAAAGCAAATGAAAATTACCCGAATCATGATTGCACATCGCCCGGAAACCATAAGAAGTGCAGATAAAATCGTCCTGTTAAATAACGGTACGCTCAGTGAAGTTACCGCAGAGCAGTTATTTGGCCAGACAGAAAAAACTAAAGAAATGGAGATTACACATGGATAAAAATATTTGTCGGTTTAGCGAAGGTATGATTACTTTACCGGAAGGCTACTGCGAGCGAACCCTGAACACGCTGGCGGATCCCCGTTCAGCGATGCCACCCGTCACTATTTCTCGTGATAAACTGGCCAATCACAACAATCCAGAAGAATATATCAGCAGTCAGCTTGCTATTCTGCAGAGACAAATGAAAGACTGGCAGCAGCAGGCAAATCAACCCGTGGTGTTGGGCGATAATCTGAGCACAGGCATCATGATTACTTATGATTTTCTGCGCCCGGATAATATCCGGCTTTATCAAAAGCAGGCGATTTTCACCTTAAACCTGGAGGATGTATTAATTTTCTCTTTGTCAAAGGCTGCCCCCCTGACCGATGAAGAAATTCAGCTGTTTAATAATATCCTGAAGAGTTTCCAGAGCTGGCCCTGATACTTTTCCTCAGCAAAGCCTGACGACATAACGTTAAAAGAAAAACCGGGCAGGATAAACCCTTCCCGGTTTCATGCATTCTGAACACCGCTAAATTAGCCGTTTACAGAGCTTAGTAACGCTGGCAGGTAAAGAGATAGGAGATCGGCCCACCGATAATATAGGTATTTTTATCAATCTTATCGACATCCAACTGCAGATGCGTTGGATCCAGCGTGATCTCTGCTAACAACTTATTAAAGATGACATCAGGGGTAGTATCAGTATTCGAAGTGACAACTTTGCTGATCTGATACCGGTAAGTATCATCGGAAATTTTAGCGCCATTGATTAATGCAACCCTTCTGTTAAGAATAGTAACACCGTCATTGCTCGTTGCCTGCCCATTCAGCAACAGATAGCCTGAATCCTTTTTATCAAAACGTAAATCCTGGGCAACAGCGAACTCAATTCGTTTATCATCATTACGACTGAGATCGTAACGGCTAAACGCTGAGCATCGAAAAGGAAAATCTTTGGCCTGATGTGTTAAGTAATAAACCCCTGCAAAAGTCACCATTAATAGCGCAGCCAGCATGAAGATAATATTAATACCAATGCTCCGCTTCATCCCATTCTCCAGTCAAGATAATAAAAATTGTCGCATGAGATGATATGACCATCGCTATTAATTTTACACGATGAAAGAATTGTTCTTCCGAAATTCTTAGTAGTAAAAGAGGTGTTTTTATCAAAAATAATCCGGTGACCCGCATCGCAGGTTTGATTATTTTCCCTTAGAATTTGCACTATTTGCTTACCCAATGCCTGTCGTTCAACCTCATCCAGACCCTGCAATAATACTGCTTCGCAGCCACCTTCAAGTTTAATGGCACTCATTGGAATAATTTGCTCGTCAGGACGAGATACCGTGAAATACCAGAGCACCATGCCCAGCAATATCAGAGCAACAGAAGCAAACCAATATCGCCGGGTGACGTTAACGGACGTAGCTGGCAGCTGATTACCGGGCGGAGTGGCAGGCAGGACAACGTTTTCAGCAGACCCTTCAGTTATACTTCCTTCCGATATGTCATCAGTTAAAACTTCCGTCACCCCCATGACCGGGGCTGATTGACGTTCAATTTTAATATCGGTATTCAGGCGTATACCAATTTTCGGGATGGTGATAATCAGATTTTCACAACCATAAGCCGCGAGCGCCCTGCGCACAATACTCAGATATTGATTCAGATTACTATTCGATCCACGCAGGCCATATTTATCCCAGACCTCGGTCAGCAACGTATCACGCGCCAGTATTTCTCCCCCGGAATTCAGTAACTGCTCAAAAAGCCGACCTGAAGAAATACTGAGGCTCAGCGACTCCTGAGTAGGAATGTGGCTAAGCGTGCAGTCATCAGAATTGTAAGAAACCTGATCATCGATTATGTAAATCATTAAGAAATCACTGAATTTCCGCTCATTTATCGACAGTATAATTCAGCTTATATGAAGAAGCACTACAGACGCGTTAATCAGGCGATTAAGGAAATTTTTACAGATTAGCCAGCAAAACAGGCCGGGCAGAGTGCGTCACTGCCCGGCAGCTGGCTAATAATTTAAGAAACGACGAAGAATCATAAAGTTAGCGGCAATTTTTATGGCTGATTAGCGGCAGCAAACTCCGCATAATTACTTTGTGTAATGGTTTTATAGGGGATCCAGTTCAGTGATTCCACTTTCTGTTTATCCAGTAACGCTTTCACGACTTTCACAGCGCCCGTCGCCTGCCCTTTCGCATCCTGGAAGATAGTCAGCGTCATCTTTCCATTTTTGACGAACTGCTGGCCATCTGGCGTGCCATCGATCCCGGCAACCAGAATGTGGCTGTTTTTCGCCTGATTCAGCGCCATAATCGCCCCGATAGCCATTTCATCATTATTGGCGGCGATTGCATCGATTGGTCGCTGATTAAGCAGCCAGCCCGAAACTACGTCTACCGCTTCATTACGCTGCCAGCGTGCAGTCTGTTTTTCGATTACCGCCATTTGCTTATATTTAGCGATCACCGCTTCAACAGCACGCGTCCGTTCCCGCGCTTCTTCATTTGATAATGCGCCCATTAAAATGGCGACATTGCCCCGATAGTTCATCTGTTTTGCCAGCGCTTCCATCTGCATCTCACCCCCCAGGGCAGAGTCAGAACCGACATAGGCCATACTGGACGGTAATTTCACTTCCGGTTTACGGTTAACAAACACCAGCGGAATGCCCGCCGCTTCTGCCGCTTTCACCATCGGCAGTACGCCCTGTGTATCGACCGGGTTGAGAATAATGGCATCCACGCCCTGATTGATAAAATCTTCAACCTGCTGTACCTGAAGAGCTACATCCCCTTTGGCATCGACGAACTGCCCATCCATTTTCAGCGCTTTTATCTCACCCACCATCTGCGTCCGCAGAATCGATACGAAGTTAAGATCGAAATTAGCCAGTGCGACACCGATTTTAGGTGTTTTAGCCCAGGCGGTAACGCTAATCATCAGGCTGAGCAGCAGTGCTAACATTTTGGTTTTCATCGCGTAATCCTGTAGGGTTTATTATTGATAGAACCGCCGGGCAACAGGCAAATACCCGGCGGCAGAGCTCACAACGTAAAGTGATCGCGGAACTGTGCCAGGGCTGTTTCGCTGTCGCCTTCGGCCCAGCCCTCCAGCGCAACGACGCCGCAATAGCCGACCTGCTCCAGCGCACGGGCAATGGCGCGATAGTTAATTTCCCCGGTGCCAGGCTGCATGCGCCCCGGCACATCAGCCACCTGGATTTCACCGATAGCGGGGCCGCAGCGTCGTATCAGCTCTATCAGGTTGCCCTCTCCAATCTGGGCGTGATAGAGGTCCAGATTCATTTTCAGTGCCGGGCTGTTGACCGCTTCGACCAGCGCCAGCGTATCGGCAGCCCGTGCAAACGGCGTACCCGGATGGTCAACTGCCAGATTCAGGTTTTCGAGAGTAAATACCCGCCCGGCCTGCTCGCCGAGCGCAGCGACACGCCGCAGGGTGTCGGCCGCTTTAAGCCACATCTCACCGGTAACCACCTCAACCGGACGAACCGCCTGGCCGTGAGCATCCAGCCCGGTGCCATGCAGATTCAGGCTCGGGCAGTTCAGACGATCTGCAATCGCCAGTGAGGTTTCTGCGCTATGCAGCAACTCTGCAATCTCATCATCATCAGTCAGGTTACCGTTGAGGTAGCCGGTCATGGAGGTAAAACGCGCACCTGTCGCCACCAACGCGTCGATATCTTTGTTGGCCCAGTTCCAGATCTCCACGCCAAATCCCAGCGCATGAATCCGCTCAACACGCGCGATAAAAGGCAGTTCGAGAAACACCATCTCCGCACAGACTGAAAGCTGATAACCGGCCATTAGCGTTCTCCCAACAGAATGGGTTTGCGTTGCTGCACCGATTCAATACAGGCCAGCGCAATTTCCAGCGCGTTACGCGCATCAGTGCCAGTAGCGCGCGGCGTGTCACCGTGCAGAATCGCGCGGGCGAATTCTGCCATTTCAGCAACATAGGCCTCACGCAGCAGATCGGTATCCATTCGAGACGTTGCGATGGCAATACCCTCGGCGTGATAGCGCACACAGTTGTCCTGATTGATGTTGCCCGCCTGCAGCATACCTTTACTGCCAAAGACCTCACCGCGAACGTCATAACCGTAAACTGCCTGGAAGTTGGCTTCCGCAGTGGCAATGGCACCGTTATCAAAGCGGATGGTCACCACCGCGGTATCAAGTAATCCCTTATCTTTAAAATCGGGACGCACCAGCGCATCAGCCAGCGCATAGACCTCAACCGGCCGGGAACCCGGATTGAAGTGCAGCAGGGTGTCGAAGTCATGGATTAAGGTTTCAAGGAAGATGGTCCACTGCGGGATCGGGGCCGGATCGCGCAGGCCAGGGTCGCGTGTCACCGAACGGCTTAGCTGGGTGGTGCCATTGGTGCCTGCTCTGACAGCTTCAATAGCTGCGGCGAAGCCTGCACTGAATCGACGATTGAAGCCGACCTGCAACACAACGCCCGCATCCTGTGCGGAGGCAATAGCCCGATCTGCCTCATCCAGCGTTACCGCCATCGGTTTTTCGCAGAACACGTGCTTGCCAGCCCGGGCTGCAGCGATCACCAGTTCGGCGTGAGTGCGAGCCGGCGTAGCAATAGCAACGGCATCGATTTCGCTGTCATTGAGTAACGCCTGGATATCGGTATAGGCTTTCTCCACCCCCAGCCGGTCTGCCAGTTGCTGCGCTGCGCCGGGTTGCAGGTCGGCGACCGCTGTCAGCCGTGCCCCAGGCACCCGCAGCGCCAGATTCTCTGCATGAAAACTGCCCATGCGGCCAGCACCGATCAATCCCACTCGTACTGTTTTAAGGTTCATAACTGCTCCTGTTTTTTGTTGTCAGCCCAGTCAGGCTGAATAGGGTGTCCGGATGTCGCCTGCGCTTTGGCGGCAAAACGACGGGATTTTGAAAGCATCAGCGGCTCGATGTGCTCCAGTGAGATGCCTCGGGTTTCAGGCAGAAAACGTTTTACAAACCAGAAGGCCACCAGGCAGCCAGCGGCGCAGAGCATCAGTGGAAAAGCACCATGGAAGTGATCCATCAGCAAACGGCTACGGTTCATCATCGGGAAAGTCTGAGTAACGAGGAAATTGGCGAGATACATTGAAGAAAAGGCGTAGCCCATCGCGACGGCACGAATCCGGTTGGGAAATATTTCAGAGATTAGTAGCCAGGCACCCAGACTCCATGACATACCAAAAATCAGTACGAACGCCACCAGGCCCACGACCGGCAGCAGGCCACCGATCTGCGCTATAAAGGCCCAGGCCGTAATCACCAAGCTGACAGCGCAACCCAGCGCTCCCCAGCGCAGCAGACGCGTCCGTCCCCAGCGATCCACTGCGTTCAGACAAAACGCTACTCCGACCAGCAGCGCCAGTCCAAGGAAAATGCTGTGATAGAGGGAGGTCTGTGTATCCGGTGAGATGTTCTGCAGCAGCGACGGTGCGTAATACAGCAGGATGTTGATGCCCGAAACCTGCTGCAGAATTGCAATCGCGCAGCCGATCAACAGGATGTAACGCATTCTGGCGTCGCGGAGCAGACGGGTTCCCTGCTGACGGGTAACAGAATCCGCGTCCGGCGCACTTATTTCTGCCAGCAGACGCCGCGCATGTTCAGGCGTCAAAAGCCGGGTCAGCACTGCCAGCGCGCGTTCACGCTTGCCGTTTAACGCCAGCCAGCGTGGTGATTCCGGCATAAAGGGCACCAGTGCCAGAAACAGCAGGCAAGGCACCACACCCGACGCCAGCATCCAGCGCCAGCCTTCACTGACTATCCAGGCATGGGGCATACCGCGTGCAATCAGGTAATTCACCACATAGACCGTGACCTGACCGCCAACCATCAGCATCTGCTGCAGCCCAAGCATGCGCCCTCGCCAGTCCTTAGGTGAGACCTCTGCGATATAGAGCGGCGTAATTGCCGACGCCATCCCGACCGCCAGGCCACCCACCAGTCGGTAAATCACAAAACCGGTTAGGGAATCTGCCAGCGCAGAACCCACCGCAGACACGGCAAATAACAGCGCGGTGATCACCAGTGTAGGTTTACGCCCGATCCGATCTGAGATCGCGCCGACACAGCCAGCGCCGACGATACAGCCGAGGATGACATTTGAAACAGCCCATCCACTTTGCCACGGCGTTAGTGCAAGGTGTTCCGTCAATGGCTCAATAACGCCGGAAATCACTGAGGCGTCATAACCGAGGATCACCCCGCTCAATGAGGCGATGGAACAGATGAACAGCAACAACTTCAGATTATGTTTACGCATAACACCTTAACTTTCCCATTGTTTTTGACAGGTGAGAGTTAGTGTCAGCGTTGCAAAGTGGATGCCAGTTTTAAAGCGGGCTTTTATGTGAACGCGCTCGCAGATGGCGCGTCCTGATTGAAAATAAAATTTACATGTCAACTTAACATGTCATTAAAATGGACATTCCATCGACCACGGGAGAGTGAAATGCAATCTCTGCATGATTTGCTGCCTAATAAAGAAGAGAGCGATGCCATATTCAGCCTGCCGGAAGGCGGTGATGCGGCACAGTGGGAAGCTCGGTTTGCCCGGGGCTGGCAGGCATTTAGCCAGGGTGAACAGCCGCGCTGGATCCGCCGCAGTATTTTGCAGTCATGGAACCGCTCGCACGAACATGGCATCGATCCGGTATCTTTTGAGTACAGTGCCTCCGATCCAACGGAGCTGGCCGCCGTTCTGCGTCATAACAGTGAGCTGATTACTGTGGCGCATAGCGTGATGGAGAACCTGCTGGCTTACAATCCCGACGGTCATATCAATCTGACAGATGCGCAAGGCATCGTACTGAGTTTTTGCGGCAGCGACCTGACTCCGGTCGGCAGCATCCTGCGTGAGGAGGTGCTCGGCACCAACTGCACCGCGCGCTGCCTGCGAGAGCAGCGGCTGGTCTATGTACTCAGCGGAGAAAACTGGAAAATCGCGCTGCGTGAACGTAACCGGCAGTGCGCTGCAGCTCCTATCCGTGATGCCAGCGGTCGTATGACTGGCGTACTGACGCTGACCGCCACGCCTGACAATTTCAGTGCCCATACGCTGGGCACCGTGCAGGCTGCCGCAGAGGCAATTGGCCAGCAACTCACCTTACGCCGTCTGCTGGCCGAGCAGCAGTCGATACTGGAGACCCTGAATGAGGGCGTTGTGGTCTGCGACCGCGACGGACGCATCAAAACCCTGAATCGCTACGCTCGTCAGATCTTTGCCGGTATTGATACCGACAACGCCCTGATCGATCAGGTGCTGCAGCCCCAGTCCGGTTCATTGCTCACACTGCCCTGCTGTAATGACCGCGAGATGGTGTTCCGCCCCGATGGCAGACCCAGTGTTTCATGCCTGGTCTCGCTGATGCCGGCACCGGACGGCGGTCGCATCCTGTCGCTGCGGGAAAATCAGCGCATCCGTGCCATTACCCGTCGTGTGCTCGGCGTCAGCGCCAGCTATACCTTTGAGATGATTCGTGGTCAGGCACCCACGCTGCAGAAGGCTCTTCAGGATGCCCGCGCCAGCAGTCGCAGTGACAGTACCGTTCTGCTGACCGGTGAAAGCGGAACCGGTAAAGAGCTGTTTGCTCAGGCGATCCACAATGCCAGCAGCCGGGCGCATGAGTCCTTTGTCGCGGTTAACTGCGGCGCACTGCCGCGTGACCTGGTGCAGAGTGAGCTATTCGGCTACGTCGATGGCGCGTTCACCGGCTCACGGCGCGGCGGTTCGGCAGGTAAATTTGAGCTGGCCGACGGTGGCACGCTGTTTCTGGATGAGATTGGCGAAATGCCACTGGAGGCACAGACCAGCCTGCTACGCGTGCTGCAGGAGAGTGAGGTGCTGCGCATCGGAGCGGCGCATCCGCTGAAAGTGGATGTCCGCATCGTGGCGGCAACCCATTGCGATCTGCTCAGTGCAGTGGAACAGGGTGCTTTCCGCCGTGACCTGTTCTATCGCCTCAATGTTATCTCCCTGACCATCCCTGCCCTGCGTGAACGCCAGAGCGACATTCCTGATCTGGTGAATACCTTCATTCACGCCCTGTGTCAGCGGCTGAATAAAACGCCTCCGCAGGTGAGCATTGAAGCAATGAACGCCCTGCATGCATGGCACTGGCCCGGCAACGTGCGCGAGCTGGAAAATCTGGTCGAGCGGATCGTTAATCTTTGCCAGAGCAGCATCATCGACCTTGCCGATTTGCCGCCAGCGATGGTGACGCGCGCAGCCGAAAACAGACCAGCGGCCAGCAGCCTGTTGCAGGATAATGAACGAGCCTGCATCCTGCAGACCCTTCGCGCGCAGGGGGGTAATCTGCGGCAGTCCGCTAAGCTGCTGGGCATTTCCCGCACGGCGCTCTATAACAAGCTCAATCAGTGGAATATCTCTATAGATACACTGCGCCAATAACCGGCTGGTGGCACTCAGCAACACCAGCATACATTCAGCCCGTTCAAAACATGGCTTTTGATCGCAACAGGGCCTAAAATGTGACCACCCCTAACAGTGGTCACTGAATTTTTTCACCCACCTTTGATCTGCCAGGTTCTGACAATGACTCAATCCGTAACGGAAAATGGCACACGCGGCCCGGCCGGGCACAATGTGCGTGACCAGATTGTCGATGCTGCCATGCAGCACTTCGCGCATTATGGTTACGAAAAAACCACCGTCTCCGATCTCGCCCGTGCTATCGGCTTTTCCAAAGCGTATATCTACAAATTTTTTGAATCAAAACAGGCGATTGGCGAAGTGATCTGCTCCACCCGGCTGGCGATGATTATGCAGCACGTCGAAGTCGCTATCGCCGATGCGCCTGGAGCATCGGAACAACTGCGGCGACTGTTCCGCACGCTTTCCGTCACCGGCACTGAACTCTTTTTTCACGAACGTAAACTCTATGATATTGCTGCCGTCGCGTCGCGTGACCGCTGGCCGTCGGCGATGGCGCATGAAGAACGACTGCTCAGCCTGATTCAGCAGATCCTGCGCCGAGGGCGTGAAGCAGGTGAGTTTGAGCGTAAAACCCCGGCTGACGAAGCGGCGGAGGCAATCTATCGGGTGATCAAACCCTACGCCAGTCCGGTACTGCTGCAGTACAGCCTTGATGACGCTGAAGAAGCCTCTGCACAACTGGCAGCGCTGGTGTTACGTAGCCTTGCGCCCTGAACAATGCGCATGATGTGACTATTGACTTATTTAGTCACAAGAGCAACGATAGCACTCTGTCTGGTTATCGCTCAGGATTCTGATGCTGCTAAGCTTATCTCTCTCTGCTCTATTCCATCCCTGCGTTCGTCCATCGCACCATTCTACGCAGGGTCTCACCTTCCGCGCTCAAGGCGTGTATCCATTGTCTGCGGCAGCATTTCAATCACTGTCCGGACTCTCTACGGGAGTAATCCAATGAGTCACTTAGCCTCATCACAACGCATTGTCATTACCGGCGCGGGCATCGTTTCGCCACTGGGTTGTGGCGTTGAAACCGTCTGGCGGCGATTAACGGCTGGAGAATCAGGTATACGTACCCTTCCCGATACGCTTACTGCTGGCACCGGTATTTCAGTAGGTGGCAGCGTGCCGGGCATCGATGAAGATCCGCTGGCAGGTTACGACCCCGAAGCGTTCATTGCGCCGAAAGAGCGTAAAAAGATGTCGCGCTTTATAGAATTCGCGCTGCTGGCAGCAGAAGAAGCGCTGAATCAGGCAGCCTGGCATCCTGAAGATGAGGCGACGCGTGAACGTACCGCGACGATTATTGCTTCAGGCGTCGGCGGCTTTGGTGCCATTGCCGACGCGGTGCGCACCACCGATGCACGCGGCCCGCGCAGGCTCTCACCCTTTACAGCACCTTCGTTTCTGGCCAACATGGCCGCGGGTCATGTCTCGATCAAACACGGCTTCACCGGCCCGCTGGGTGCGCCCGTTACCGCCTGTGCGGCGGGAGTTCAGGCAATTGGTGATGCAGCCAGGTTGATCAGAAGCGGTGAAGCGGACATTGCTATTTGTGGCGGCACAGAAGCGGCGCTGGATCGCGTCACGCTGGGCTGTTTCGCGGCTGCACGTGCGCTATGTGTGGGCTATGAAGATCAGCCGCACCATGCCTCACGTCCGTTTGATCGTGACAGAAACGGCTTTGTGATGGCCGAAGGTGCAGGCCTGCTGGTGATTGAGTCACTGGCCCATGCCGAAGCACGCGGCGCGACACCGCTGGCGGAGATTGTCGGCTATGGCACCAGCGCCGATGCATACCATTTAACCGCGGGTCCGGAGGATGGCAGCGGGGCTGCAAGGGCGATGAGAACCGCCCTGCGTCAGGCGGGCATTAGCCCGGAAGACGTGCAGCATATCAACGCACACGCAACCTCAACTCAGGTTGGCGATCACGGTGAGCTGGCGGCTATTCGCGCAGTGTTTGGCGATGATTCGCAGGTCGCGATCGCCTCAACGAAATCCGCCACCGGCCATCTGCTGGGTGCGGCAGGCGGCGTTGAGGCGATATTCACCCTGATGGCGCTGCGGCAGCAGCTTATTCCGCCGACGCTGAACCTCCATCATCCCGATGAAGCCGCAGGCAATCTGGACCTGGTGGCGCTCAATGCACGTCCCACGGCGCTGACTTATGCCATGTCGAACGGTTTTGGTTTTGGCGGCGTCAACGCCAGTCTCCTGTTGCGTAAGTGGCAATGACTGCAGTGTGACGATTAAGCCCGCGCTGCCAGACACCCTCTTAGCGCGGGTAATACATCGGACGTCCTGAAAAATCATGCACAGCTGTTCCCTGTGTGCCGGGGTTTATCAAAACACCCTCTGTACAACACTCGCTTTATAAATCTGTACCTTTCCTGACAAAATTGCCTCCGCCAGCCCTCCTGCCCTTTTTCTTTCAGCACTACAATTAATCGGATGAAAACAACCTCAGAGAACGTTAATGAAGATTGCAGCTTTCGATATTGGTGATACCTCTTTAAAAATGGGCGTGATTGATGAGCAGGGAAATATTCTGACCAGTGAGAGTGCTGATATTTCCCATAATTCACGCGACAAAATACTTGATGAGATCCTGGCCTGGCTGGAGAAAAATCCCGGCTGTGCTGGCATCGCCGTCAGCACGCCCGGTTATATTGATGCAGAAGCTGGATATATCGCCATGGGTGGCACCATTCGGGACTTCGACCAGTTTCATCTGAGCCAGTGGCTGACGGAAAAAACCTCACTGCCTGCCACGGTCGAAAATGACGCCCACTGCGCCTTACTGGCTGAACAGTGGCTGGGCAAAGCAAAAAAACTCAGTGATTTTCTGATGTTAACTATCGGCACAGGATTAGGCGGAGCGGCCTTCTGCAACGGCGCGCTGATCCGGGGCGGTCGTAACCGCGCGGGCGAGTTTGGCAGTCTGCTGACTTCGCGCCCCACCAGCAGCAATATTGAACCCATACCATGAGCCAGAGTTGTACCATGACGGCGCTTCGGGAGAATTACAGCCAGCTCATCGAAAAATCTTCCGACGACGTCACGGGTAAAGATGTCTTTGACGCATACGATCGCAAAGAAGAAGCCGCGCAGCAGGTGGTGAATAAATTCTACCAGGATCTTGCAGCCTGCTTATATAACCTCTTCAGCGTGTTCGATCCGCAGATGATATTTATCGGTGGTGGAATTACCGAGCGGGAACCGTTCCTCGAGGAACTGGCAGAGCAACTGGCAAAATATGATCTTGATATCCGCATTGATACCGCGACCTACCGCAACGACTCCGGCATGTTGGGCGCAACCTGGAATTTCCTGCAGCGTCAGCCAGACAAATAATGGCTTGTAGTTCAGGACGTATGCAGGTTACACCTTTCTGATAATTATGATGATTTATCTGGTGCGGTATTCAAAACGATAACCCGGTCATGACCGGGTTTACTCTTGTTTATATTAGTGTCGTATTTGCGCCAGATCGTCTGACGTCAGGCCGGTCATTTCTATGACAGTTTTACGATCAAGGCCGTTTTGTAGCATAGTGCGCGCAATTTTCAGGGTAGCTTCACGCTGTCCTTCAGTACGACCTTCACTGCGACCTTTCTCAATACCACGCCGTTCACCAAGCTCGATACCTTCTGCGCGACCTTTTTCGATCCCTTTTTGTTCAAGCTGCTGTGCGATGGTCATCAGTGCGTCTCCGTGTTGTGGCACCCGCTGTGCCAGTTCGCGAACGAAAGCTTCGTAGTCAGCTGACTCACCAGCCTGCAGTAAATAGTGTATCAGCGTCATCACCTGGGGTGAAGAAAGATAATCGGCCATGAGTAGCGTGACCAGATGGTCAGTCAGGCTTGCAATGTCGCGTTGATGAATATGTTTCTGCAAAAGCGTCAGGGCGGCCATACTGCGATGAGTCATGATCTCATCATCCGGGATGACCGTAATGTCCACCAGCGGGAAGGCGCCTCTATAAAGGCTTTCCGCCACTACCGGATCATCAAATTCGTCGAACCAGCGGGTCGACCACGGATAGGGAGTGCGCTTACCGGTATAGAACAGTACAGGTATGACTAAAGGCAGTTTTTTATGGCCAGCTTCAAGGTGGCGCTGCATAGCGGCTACCGCATAACGTATCAGGCGGAATGCCATATGCCTGTCAGGGGTGGATTGGTGTTCAATCAGAACATGAATATATCCGTCACCGGTTGAGGTTCTGAGACTATACAAAACGTCACTGAAGTATTGACGCAAATCGTCTTCAACAAATGATCCGGACTCAAGCTTCAGTGTGGTGAGATCGCAGATTTTAAGCAATTTCTCCGGAAGGTGGATCTGCATAAAATCTCTGGCAACATCCGGATGCGTAAGAAACTGTCGAAAAGTAGCATCATGAGGTGTAGCACTTTTTTTATTTTTCATCAGTTCAGCCCCTGTAAATTCCATGCGCTGCTACCACAGCGAAGAGGCTATCTTAATGGATCAGATTTTAATTTATAATATTTAAACCTTGCCCAGTCTATATAGATTAACTACACCCATAGTCTTTTAAAAAATTTATTAGCAAGATAGATTACGACGCGTTCTAAATTAACCACCTTAATCAATTTATATAGCGATAATTAAAACCTCCGGATGTACCCGAAACTTCTAACGCTGACCATTAATGTCTGAACCGCTTTACGAAAAGTTAATTTTCTATTTAAGTCACGGCATAACCAGCCCGATCACGCTGTTTATACCGCTCGCTCCCTATCCCCGTCCCGGCGCATCCAACAGGCTAAGCGCCACGCCTGTCAGGGTATAGACCACGACATACAACAGAATCAGTGCCGCAAGCAAAAGACGGTGGCTGCGCATCTCACTTTTCTTCATGGTGCCATTCAGAAGGTGTAGCTCAATGCCAGGGTGGCCGATGCGCCGTTGTGCCGTGCAACGATGGGGCTATCTGAAGCATGCTTATCCAGCCAGCTGTAGTCACCGATCACACTGGCCGCCCAGGCGGGTGTGAACTGATGGATCCAGGTCAGGCTGGTGTCGGTGCCATAAAATCCACCCGCGGCGTCATAGCGTTCAAAACCACTGCGCGCACTTTGCTTGCGGTTAACGCCATACCAGGTATTCATATAACGCCCGTCGCCAAACAGTCCCGCCACCTGCAGTGCCACAGTATCGCTGCTGGTCTGCCAGGGGATCAGGGTCACGGAAGTCCGGTACTGCACGCCCTGACTATCACTTAATGGCAGCGTCGCTTTGCCCTCCAGCACCAGCCACGGCGTTACCGACCATCCCAGCGCCAGCGCGGTGTTCATCGTTGCATCGATGTTCCCCATGCCTCTGAGCCGGTCATCCCCGTCACGCCAGGATGAATTCTGGTCAGAACGGCCCAGCCCGTAGCCCAGCGTATGTTCCAGATACAGTCCATTATCTGCCTGCAGGTCATAGCCAATGCCTTTCTGTGAGTCTAAAAAGAAGGCCCCGTCGCGTGCCTGGATCACCGGCATCAGCTGCCAGTGCTGCTTATCTGCGCCGCTATAGCGTGGTGCATTGATACCTGCAATGCCCAGCGTGACGCTTGGCGGCGGCGTAGTCTCATCAGCCATGGCAGTCGCGGCACTGAATCCCAGCGAAAAACAGACCATGTGCAGCGTTATTTTTCCGGTTATCATCACGTTTCCTCATTATCACATCAGGTGCGGAGCTGAGGGGTTCAGAGCCGCGTCAATGGCCGGAGTATGCGAGGCGAGTGTCAATTAACGACCAGGGATTTATGAAGAAACAGTCAAGGTGATCCGAAAATGCAGTCAAAACGTGTACTGATTATTGAAGATGATGCTGATGCGGCGGGCGTACTTGAGGCCTACCTGAAACGTGAAAATTATGAGGTCATGATTGCCGGTGATGGGCCAGGCGGGCTGGATGCCGCCAGACGCTGGCAGCCCGATCTGATCCTGCTGGATATCATGCTGCCCGGCATGAACGGCACTGAAGTGCTGGCAGCGCTGCGACGTCGTGACGATACCCCGGTGATCATGGTGACCGCGATGGGTGATGCGCCGGACCGCATCGGCGCACTGCGCTATGGCGCGGATGACTACGTGGTCAAACCCTATCATCCGGGCGAAGTGGTGGCGCGCGTTCAGGCAGTACTGCGCCGCAGCCAGCAGAGTCAGGTGCCCGCGGCAGAAACCTTGCGCTGGGCGGGTTTAGTGGTGGACCCGGTGGCACTCACCGCAGTGGTGGATAGTGACAGTGCTTCACCGCGCCGCCTCGATCTGACACCGACCGAATTTTCCCTGCTGGTCACCCTGATGCGCGCTCCGACGCGTCCGTTTACCCGCCTGTTTCTGCTGGAGCACTGTCTGCCGGAAAGCGATGCGCTTGAGCGGGTGGTCGATACCCACGTCTATAACCTGCGTCGCAAACTGGAAGCCGCGGGAATCTCTGATGTCTTACCGGCAGTGCGCAGCGTCGGTTACCGGTTCAGACAGCCATGAAGAACGATACGCATACTTCATTGTGGCGCTGGATCTGCATCCGGGTGCTGTTTCTGGCGATTGGCAGCGTGGTACTCATCGCCATCTGTATGTGGCTGCGCTTCGCAGTGCAGGCGTACTGGGTCTATTACCGGATGCCGCCCGCGCTGCTGGAGGAGTTCACCCGGTTGCGCCACCACCCTGCCAGCGATCCGGCACGCTTTCATCAGATTATGGACCAGTGGTGGGGCATCAACTTCTCCGATCCGTCGCTGGCCTCGTCGGACTGGCTTACCGTGATCGTGCTGGTCGTGGTAACGATTCCGTTTATGGTGCTGATGGCGCTGCGTTTCGCCCGTCCGCTGTCGGCGCAGTTCAGCCAGCTGGCTACCGCGGCGCGAGCGGTTTCAAAAGGCGAATTTGGCCGATCGGCGGTAATCGTAAAAGAAGCCCCACAGGAGCTGGTACGTTTTACTGAAGATTTTAATCAGATGACGCAGCAGCTGGCGCGTTACGAGCGTGAGCTGCGCACCTCGCATGTGGCGATGGCGCATGAGCTTCGCTCGCCACTTACGGCGGCGATGGGCCGCCTGCAGGGGATTCTGGATGGCGTCTTTCCTGCCGAACCGCAACAGCTGGCAATGATCATGAAGCAACTGACGCAGCTCAGTCGCCTGACAGACGAACTGCATCTCTTGTCGCTGGCGGATGCCGGGAAGCTTACCCTGAACCGCGAGTGGTTTAATCTCAGCGAGTTACTGCGCGAGCGCTCCGGCTGGCTTCTGCCGCAGGCAGAACAGGCGGGGATTGCCATCAGCGTGACATCACCCAACGATCTGCGGCTGTATGCCGATACCTTCCGGCTGGGCCAGGTAGTGACCATCATCTGTGAGAATGCAATGCGCTACGCTGCCGACGGTGGCGCGTTGCTGATCACGGCCAGCCAGAACGATCAGGCGATCATAATGACCTTCCGCGATTATGGTCAGGGTGTGGAGCCGGACTTCCTGCCGCAATTGTTTGACCGCTTTACCCGCGCTGACTCCTCACGCGCCCGCCACTCCGGCGGCAGCGGTCTGGGACTGTCGATTGCCAAAGCGATTGTCGAGGCGCACGGCGGGTCGCTTCACGCCACACTGCCCGCCGACGGCGGTCTGCTGATCGGGATAACGCTGCCGGCGAGATAAATTGTTCTGGCTTGACCATTTCTTGATGGTTCATGGAACGTTTCTGGACACATGCCGGGTTCAATGAGCACAACTCATTAAAGGAACCCGGTTATGACAGACTTCTTATCGGATGCTGCCCGCCAGGTGTGGCGTCATCTCTTCGGTATTCACATCTTTGCGCCGATCATCTTCGTGCTGCTCGGGGTATTCATCATGACCGGTTGCCGGGACAATAGTTCTGCTCCGCCTGCCGCCCCGCTCCGCCCGGTTAAATCGGTGATTGCTCCACCGCTCAGCAGTGATGCATCGCTGGTGCTGACTGGCGAAATCCGCGCTCATGAAGAGGTCGCGCTAGCCTTCAGACTGGATGGCCGGGTGGTGAGCCGTGCGGTTGAGCTGGGCGATCGCGTCAGCGCCGGGCAATCGCTGGCAGCGCTGGAAAATGATCAGTCACGCAATCAGCTAAGCAGCGCACGGGCCGATCTCGACAGCGCACGCGCCGCCGAACGGGTCGCCGCGCTTAACCTGCATCGGATGCGGCTGCTGATGCCCGGAGGGGCCATCGCCCGCAGCCAGCTGGACAGCGCCCAGGCGGACTGGCAGAGCGCACAGTCCCGCCGTCTCAGCAGCGAAGCGGCTCTGAAAAATGCCCAGGATAACCTAAGCTGGACTCAGCTGACTGCGCCTGCAGCAGGCCGGATCACCGCCATCACGGTTCAGCCAGGTCAGGTGGTCAGCGCCGGACAAAATGTGATGACGCTGGCAGCAGGGGATGCACGCGATGCGGTGTTTGACCTGACAACGCCTGCGCTGCTGCATCCTGATGATCGGACACCGCTGAAAGTGACGCTGCTCGCCGATCCCGGCGTGCAGGCCAGTGGCACAGTGCGTGACATCAGCCCGCAGGCCGAACCACAGACCCGCACATGGCGGCTGCGCATCTCACTGAATCAGCCGCCTGAGGCGATGGCACCCGGTGCCACAGTCATTGTCACCCTTCCCGATGCGCAGCCGCCGGTCATCGCCCTGCCCGCCAGCGCCCTGACCCGCTCCGCAGACAAACCCGCGCTGCTGGTCGTTGATGCGGCGTCACGCCTGCAGCTTCGTCCGGTAGTGCTGGCCCGCTTTAACGCGCAGCAAATCTTCGTCACTGCCGGGATCAAGCCGGGAGAGCGCGTCGTCACCGCCGGAGTCAGCACCCTGCAACCTGGCGAAAAAGTGGCGCTTTCGCAGGAGGCTCCATGAAAAAAACGTCTGGCTTTAACCTCTCCGGCTGGGCGCTGGCGCATCAGCAACTGGTGATCTTTTTCATGCTGCTGGTCATGGCGGCGGGTGTGCTGAGCTATGAACATCTGTCACGCAATGAAGACCCGGCGTTTACTATCAAAACCGCCGTAATATCAGCCCAATGGCCAGGCGCTGATGTGAACACCACGGTGCAACTGCTCACTGACGTACTGGAACAGAAAGTGCAGGAGATCCCGTCGCTGGATGCGGTTGAGAGCGAAACCCGCGCCGGACAAACCGTCATCTATGTCAACCTGCGCGATGACACGCCGCCCTCTCAGGTGGCCGGCATCTGGTACCAGCTGCGTAAAAAGATGCAGGATGTTGCCCCTTCACTGCCGCAGGGCGTGCAGGGTCCGGCCGTTAACGACGAATTTGATGACACCTTCGGCACCATTTATGGCTTCACGGCGGAGGGTTTTACCGCCAGAGAGCTACGCGACCGGGTCGATAACCTGCGTCGCAATCTGGCCAGTCTGCCCGACATCGGTAAAACCAGCCTGTTAGGTGTACAGGAGCAGCAGGTGGTTATCGCCTTTTCGCCGCGCAAGCTGAACGGCATGGGGCTCGATTTACAGCAGGTCAGCGACGCCATTAAAGCTCAGAACGATGTCGTCCCGGCGGGCAGCCTGCGTACCGACCGCGAGAATATTGCGCTGCGGGTCAGCGGCACCCTGACTTCGGTTGAAAATCTGCGGGCGATTACCCTGCATATCGGTGAGCGTTTTATTCCGCTGACCGATCTGGCCACCATCAGCCTGCAACCTGCCGAACCTCCAGCGCCGACGTTTAGAGTTAACGGCGTTCCGGCTATCGGGCTGGCGATCTCCATGGCCGGCAGCGGCAACATGCTCGATTTCGGTCAGCAGCTCAGTCAGCGCATGCAGATGCTGGCCAGTCAGTTACCGCACGGTATTACCATGACCCGCGTGGCCGATCAGTCTTCCGTGGTGAAAAACGCGGTCAGCGGCTTTGTCCGGATACTGGGCGAAGCGATCGTCATCGTGTTAGCCGTCTCCTTTGTCTCGCTGGGACTGCGTGCCGGTCTGGTCGTTGCGGCGGCGATCCCGCTGGTACTGGCAATGACCTTTACCGGCATGTTAATGGCAGGCATCGGACTCCAGCGCATCTCGCTTGGCGCACTAATCATCGCGCTGGGGCTGCTGGTGGATGATGCCATGATCACCGTCGAGGCAATGGTGGCGCGACTGGAAGCGGGCGACAGCAAGTGGCAGGCCGCCACCTATGCGTTTAAAACCACCGCCTTTCCGATGCTGACCGGTACGCTGGTAATGATCGCCGGGTTCATTCCGGTCGGGTTCGCCGCCTCCAGTGCCGGAGAGTATTGCTACTCATTGTTTGTGGTGATTACCCTGGCGCTGCTCTGCTCGTGGGTCGTCGCGGTCATCTTCTCTCCGCTCACCGGCTGCTGGCTGCTGTCGGCCAGGCACATCAAGGCCGATAAGCCGCGGGGCGTGCTGACGCGCAGCTATCACCGGCTACTGGAGGTGATTCTGCGTCACCGGCTGGTGACGATTGGCACAGCGATGGCGGTGCTGCTGGTCAGCCTTTACGCCACCACTTTTATGCAGGGTGAATTTTTCCCTGCGTCGGATCGGCCCGAGCTGCTGGTCAGCCTGACGCTTCCCGCCAGTGCAGCCCAGGCTGAAACCACCCGCCGTACCGCACAGGTGGAACAGATGCTGCGCAACGATCGGGATGTGGCGAACTACACCAGCTACGTTGGCTCGGGCGCGATACGCTTTTATCTGCCGATGGATGTGCTGCTGGATAATGAAAACATCGCGCAGCTGGTGGTGGTGGCGAAAGATCTGGCGGCACGCGATCGGCTGCGCAGCAGGCTGGAGCAGAAGCTGGCGGTGGATTTCAGTGATATCACTACCCGGGTATCGCCGCTGGAGCTGGGGCCACCGGTCGGCTGGCCGCTGAAATATCGCATCACCGGCCCGGATAATGCCAGGGTGCGTCAGGCGGCCGATCGGCTGGCGGCGCTGATCGCCCGCTCATCGCTGACACGCGAGGTCAATCTTACCGCCGGAGAGCCAGAACGGGTCATGACGCTGGCGGTGAACCAGACCGCAGCCCGCGCAGCCGGACTCTCTTCCGAAACGATAGCCACCGCGCTGAATACTCTGATGTCCGGCAGCGTGGTGACCACCCTGCGCGATCGTAACCGCCTGATCGACGTCGTGCTGCGCAGCAATGACCCGGAGCGGCAGGACACTGACACACTGGCAGGATTGATGATCACCAATGCCAGCGGACAGAAAATCCCGCTGCGACAGGTGGCAACCCTGAACTGGGGAGTGGATGACCCGGTGATATGGCGACGTCAGCGGCTGGCTTACATCACCGTACAGACCGATATTGCGCCCGGTCAGCGGGCTGAACAGGTCTCGCAGCAGCTCGCACCAGCCGTCGCCGCCCTGCGCGCCTCGCTGCCGGCCGGATACGGTATTGAAGAAGGTGGCGTGGCGGCCGAATCGGACAAAGGCAACGGTTCAGTGTTTGCTCTGCTGCCGGTAACAATCTGCGTCATGCTGGTCTTGCTGATGATTCAGCTGCAACGCTTCTCCGGTATGCTGCTGGCGCTGAGCATGGCACCGTTTGGCCTGCCCGGCATCGTATCCGCGATGCTGCCGGCTGGCACACCGCTGGGGTTCGTGGCGCTGCTGGGGATTATTGCCCTGGCGGGGATCATCATCCGCAACGCGGTGATCATGATCAGTGAAGTCGATGCGAATAGCCGGGCCGGCCTGACCGCGGGTGAGGCAATCCGGCAGGCTGCCCATCACCGTGCGCGTCCCATTCTGCTGACCGCCTGTGCGGCAATACTCGGGATGATCCCCATCGCCCATCAGGTTTTCTGGGGGCCAATGGCACTGGCGATTATTGGCGGTCTGGTCAGCGGTACGCTGGTGACGCTCACGGTGCTGCCCGCCGCGTTAAGTCTGTTGATGCAGCGCGGTTCACGTTAAAACAACATCCGGCGATCCCGTGCTGAGAACGGCGGGATCGCCGGAAAGGATCAGTTCATCACCTCGACCAGAATCAGCGGGCACTTTCTGACTTTGCAGGCCTGACTGTAGGCCAGCGAGCAGACCGAGCAGAGATCGCGCACGTCAGACTGGTACTCATACTCCATGAAATAGCGGAACTGGCCGCCCGCCGAATCTGTTCTCCAGAATCGCTGCGGCTCCAGAATTTCATCCAGTTGCCTGAATGTCAGGGCTGACGGGTTGTGAAACCCGACTCTTACGCGGTATGTAGTCATGCACCGATTATTGGCATCCCGGCCCCGTGCCGCCAGTTGATTATTGTTTTCAGTTCAATAGCTGGCGCTTATCAACCCGCTTCGCCTGGTGCCGCAGGCTGTTCTGCCAGCAGCGCCAGCAGGTGCAGCACCGCTTTTGACGGATGAAGCCGACGCCAGGCAAAGGCAACGTCGGTAAATAGCGTGTTGTTTTCGATATCGCAGAAGCTGACCCCGGGGTTATCGACGCAGCGCATCGACTCCGGCACCAGCGCAATCCCGCAGCCCGCCGCCACCATGCCCAGCGACGTAGTGATCTGCGGAGCCTGCTGAAAAGTGTGGCGCGAAAAGCCCGCTCGCAAACAGGCTGTGACAATCAACTCATACAGGCTGGGCGAGACGTCGCGTGGGAAGATCACCAGGGTTTCTCCCGCCAGCGCGGATAGTGCCACGGTGGGTGTGCCGCTGAGGGGATGGCAGCGCGGCAGCGCAATCAGCATCTTTTCGGTGGAGATGACGCGCAGATTAAACGCCTTGCTGCTTTCACACGGTAGCCGGATAAAAGCGGCATCCAGCAATCCCTCCTGTAAATCCTGCATCAGCAAAGACATATTCTCTTCGCGGGTCAGAAGCTCCATCGCCGGATAACGTTCTTTAAACTGGCGGATCAGGGTGAAGATGCGTGGATTAAACGCCACCGAGCTGGCAAAGCCCAGCGACAGCTGACCACTGATCCCGCGCGCAATACCGCGTGCGTTCTCCAGCGCCTGATCGGCCAGTTGCACAATCTGCCGGGCATCCGCCAGAAACGCTTCGCCCGCTTCGGTGAGTTCCACTCCGCGCGTCAGGCGCTTCAGCAACGGTGTGCCAATTTCCTGCTCCAGCCGCAGTATCTGCTGACTCAGCGGCGGCTGCGATATGCCCAGTATCTCGGCGGCACGAGTGAAGTGAAGCGTCTCGGCTACGGCAACAAAATAACGCAGGTGGCGAAGTTCCATATCAAAAACGTCTCAAAGTTAACAGGTTTCGCTATTGGACCCACCGACTGAATCGGTTCACCATTAGGTTAACACGGCTTAACGGTTAATCGATGAGGCATCAAATGAGCAATTGTGTAACTGATTGTTCCTGTAAGGATCAACTAAAACATACTGTCCTGACGCTTTCACAGGATGCACCAGAAAGCGTTATCTATCAGACCTCTTTAATGAGTGCGCTGCTGAGCGGCGTTTACGACGGCAATGTCCGTATTGCCGACCTGCTGCGTAAAGGGGATTTCGGCCTGGGTACCTTTAACCGGCTGGATGGCGAGATGATCGCGTTTGACAGCAAGGTCTATCAGCTGCACGCCGATGGCAGCGCGCACCCGGCCGATCCGGCGCAGAAAACTCCGTTCGCCGTGATGACCTTTTTTAAACCGCAGCATATGTATGAATTTGTCCGGCCGATGTCGCGTGAGGCGATTCATCAGGTGATCGACAACGAAATCACCTCCGATAACCAGTTCTGCGCGCTGCGCATCAGCGGTCGTTTCAGTCGCGTCGAGACCCGCACCGTGCCATGCCAGTGTCGTCCCTATCGCTCAATGCCGGAAGTGCTGGGCGATCAGCCGACCTTTGCCTTCAGCCAGCGCGCGGGCGAACTGATCGGATTCCGTACACCGCAATATATGCAGGGCATTAACGTTGCGGGCTATCACGAACATTTTATTACCGACGACCGCGAAGGCGGCGGCCACATTCTCGATTATGCGCTGGAACAGGGCACCCTGACCTTTGGTGCCATCAGCAAGCTGGTCGTGGATTTGCCGCAGGATAGCGATTTTCTCAATGCCGACCTGAACCCCGCCAATCTTGACGCCGCGATTCGTGCGGTAGAAAGCTAATCAGAGGAATGACGATGAAAACTCCAACCGATACCACACTCTGGACCTGTGGCGCTGACCTGGTGGTGGCGCAACTTGAGGCACAGGGCGTCCGCCACGTCTTTGGCATTCCTGGCGCAAAAATTGATAAAGTCTTCGACTCACTGCTGGATTCCTCCATCCAGACCATCCCGGTTCGCCACGAAGCTAACGCCGCATTTATGGCCGCCGCAGTGGGCCGCCTTACCGGCAATGCGGGCGTGGCGCTGGTTACCTCCGGGCCGGGCTGCTCCAACCTGATCACCGGCATGGCCACCGCCACCAGCGAAGGCGATCCGGTGGTGGCTATCGGCGGTCAGGTGAAGCGCTCCGACAGCGCCAAGCAGGTTCATCAGAGCATGGACACGGTTTCAATGTTTCGCCCAATCACTAAATATGCGGTTGAGGTCACCGACCCCGCTGCACTTTCTGAATGCCTGTCGAATGCGTTTCGCCATGCCGAACATGGCCGGGGCGGCGGTGCCTTTATCAGCCTGCCACAGGATATTGTCGATCAGCCGGTTACCGGCAAAGCGTTGAGCAGCAAAGGCCGCCCGGTACTGGGCGCCGCACCTGACTCAATGATCGACGCCGTCAGCGAAGCTATCGCCGGGGCTAAAAATCCGGTCATCCTGCTGGGATTAATGGCGAGCCAGACAGAGAACAGCGAAGCGATTCATGAGCTGCTGACACGCAGTCACATTCCGGTCACCAGCACCTATCAGGCAGCAGGAGCGGTCAGACAGGATCACTTCTCACGCTTCGCCGGGCGCGTCGGGCTGTTTAACAACCAGGCGGGCGACAGGCTGCTGCAACAGGCTGACCTGATCGTCACCATCGGCTACAGCCCGGTGGAATATGAACCGGCGATGTGGAACAGCGGTAACGCCACACTGATTCATATCGACGTAATACCCGCTGAGACCGACAACCGCTATCTGCCTGACGCAGAACTGGTGGGTGATATCGCCGCCACAGTGCGTAAACTCGCCGCGCGCATCACTGCCCCACTCCAGCTGACCCCGGAAGCCGCCACCATCCTTGAGGATCGTCAGCAGCAGCGCAAATTGCTGGCGATGCAGGGTGCCAGCCTCAATCAGTTTGCTCTGCATCCGCTGCGCATTGTCCGCGCCATGCAGGACATCATTAACAGTGACGTCAGCCTTACCGTCGATATGGGCAGCTTCCACATCTGGATCGCCCGCTACCTCTACAGCTTCCGCGCCCGTCAGATCATGATCTCCAACGGTCAGCAGACGATGGGTGTGGCCCTGCCGTGGGCGATTGGTGCCTGGCTGGTCGAGCCGCAGCGCAAAGTGGTTTCAGTTTCCGGCGATGGTGGTTTCCTGCAATCCAGCATGGAGCTGGAAACTGCCGTTCGCTTAAAAGCCAACATTCTGCACATCGTCTGGGTCGATAACGCCTACAACATGGTGGCGATGCAGGAAGAGAAAAAATATCACCGCGTCTCGGGCGTCAATTTTGGGCCGGTCGATTTCAAAGCCTACGCCGAAGCGTTTGGGGCAGCGGGCTTTGCGGTGACCAGTGCGGCAGAGCTGGAGCCGACGCTGCGTAAAGCGATGGATGTTCAGGGGCCCGCCGTGGTCGCGGTGCCGGTCGATTACACCGACAACCCGCTGCTGATGGGTCAGCTGCATCTGAGCCAGCTTCTTTAATTTCTCAAAAAGGAAATCATGATGAAAAACAGAGTGGCATTTGTGACCGGCGCAGGCCAGGGCATTGGTGAAGCGATCGCCCTGCGTCTGGCGAAAGATGGACTGGCGGTTGCAGTAGCCGATTTTAATCAGGAGACCGCACGCCAGGTCGCGGAGAAGATCAACCAGCAGGGTGGCAAAGCGATTGCGCTGAAAGTCGATGTCTCACAGCGTGATCAGGTGATGGAAGCGGTAGAAGAGGCGCGCCGCACGCTGGGCGGCTTTGACGTCATCGTCAATAATGCCGGTATTGCGCCCTCCACGCCGATTGCTGAGATCACCGAAGCGGTGGTCGACAAGGTCTACAACGTCAATGTCAAAGGAGTGATCTGGGGCATGCAGGCCGCGATTAAAGCGTTTGCTGCAGAAGGTCACGGCGGCAAAATTATCAACGCCTGTTCTCAGGCGGGTCATGTCGGTAATCCGGAGCTGGCGGTTTACAGCTCCAGTAAGTTTGCCGTGCGCGGCCTGACGCAGACCGCTGCGCGCGATCTGGCACCTGCCGGCATCACGGTTAACGCCTTCTGCCCTGGCATTGTCAGAACACCGATGTGGGAAGAGATCGACCGCCAGATCTCTGAAGCAGCCGGCAAGCCCGTCGGTTACGGCACCGAGGAGTTTGCGAAACGCATTACGCTGGGACGTCTTTCTGAACCGGAAGATGTGGCTGCCTGCGTCGCCTACCTGGCCAGTCCTGACTCCGATTACATGACCGGTCAGTCGCTGTTGATTGATGGCGGCATGGTGTTTAACTGATCTTCGTTCGCCTGCTGCGTCATCGCGTGGCAGGCGTTTTTCCTGACCGGGTTGAACCGTTAATTTTTTTTATCTGAAAAGCGGTTAACCATCAGCCTCTTGACCGTCTGCCCCCGTATTTGCTGCCTTTTTGTCGCCACAGAGATTAAAGCTGCTTATCACCCTGCCGATAAAACAGAGACTCCTCTCCCTGTTCGAAGCGACCATGTTAACGATCAACCATAACGAAACCGCCGCGATTACGAACAAAACGCGGTACAGCACTGACTCTGTTCTGGGACGAACGGTTGAACGGTTATCATCAGGGATGAGAATTAACAGTGCCAAAGATGACGCGGCAGGTCAGGCGATTGCCAACCGCATGACGGCCAATATTAATGCCGATGCGGTGGTAGCGCGTGGCCTCAATGACGCCATCAGCTATTCCCAGACCGCCAGTGGCGGCCTTGGCAGTATCGTCGATCTGCTGATCCAGGCGCGCACCCTGTCGGTCCAGGCAGCCAACGGCACGCTGTCGGACGCCGATCGACAGAGCATCAACGGCCAGTATCAGCAGATTATGGCAGGCATCAATGAAGTGGCAGACCACACTGAGATTTTTGGCCGCTATCCACTGGCGACGAATAATCCCGATCTTCCCCCTGCGAAACTGGGTAACGTTGACCCTATCAACACGAAGTTTCCGGTGCCGGGCAAGAATTACTCCTTTACCTCTGGCGTGATCCCGCTGGCCTATATCCCGGCAGGCTCGACGGCGATAAGCATCACGATTGATTCGCTGGGTATGGATGACGATCTCCAGCTCTTTACCCGCGACGGTAAGCACCTGGTCGGTACACCACTGGACGGCAGTGCGCCTGATTACACCTGGGCCAGCAAAAGCATCACTAATGCGGCTACCGCGGATAGTCGCCTGCTGACCAGCAGTAACGGATTTGCCAGCGGTGCGGCTTATGACAGCTCGCAGTTGCTGGAGGGCGGCCCGAGCTGGACGCTGGCAGGCAGTAACAGCAGCACCTACAACGGCATGAACATCACTTACAGCGGTGACGGCGATCGCTATGAGGATGTCGCCAGCGGCGATTTCAACAACGGCACCATCACCAGTAACCGGCTTGAGCGCATCACGCTGGATACCGTCAGCGAGGATTTGATTGTGGTGGTGGTGGGCAATGGTTCCTTCACCGGTAATCTGACCTGGGGAAATCTGCCGGAACCCAAAAGCCTGCCTGCAACGCCGCCGAAGAAGAGCGAACCTATGGAGGTGGTCACCAGCGCCGATTACGGTCAGCCGATTCAGTCGGATACTATTCCGGCAACGCCATCGGATACCAAAACGCTGGGGCTGAACAACACAACGCTGCTTACAGAGGGCGATATCTCAACCACCATGAAAGCACTGGATAGCGCGCTCGAGAAGATCAGCGGTTATCAGTCGACCTATGGCGCAAAGATCAACCGTTACGAATCGAACCGTAATGTGTTATCGCAGCAGGGCGTGGATACCTCAGCGGCTCGCAGCCGCATACAGGATGCGGACTATGCTGAAGAAGCCAGCCAGCTGGCACGCAGCCAGATTATTCAGCAGGGTCAGACGGCCGTCAGCAAAATGGCGAATAAAACCCCTGAGATGATTATTCAGCTGTTAGGCAGCTAATAACGTTAACTGGCTGAGCATCATGGCTCAGCCGGTTACCCTGTTTCTCCACCACTCTACTACCCGCCTGATTCAGCCTCAGCTGGCCCGAAACCCCGGTTACACTTCGACACCCTTTGATCTCAGTCACACAATCTCGTTTAAGAACCGTTTAAAGATGATCATGATCACCCTTCTTTGTTAAAGAAATGCTAAATACTGACAACTATTTATTATCATCTTTGAATGCAGGGTTAATTAAAACAACAGGTTAATCATTACCACGCTAAGTAATTACCTGAATTTTCCTGCCGGCATGTAACTTTTTCATTACTTTTCCGCCATTGCGAGGGCTGTTAATTTGCTGACGATACTGGGTTTTTCCATGGTTGTTTGCTTCATGTATCTGATCATGACCAAACGCATGTCAGCCTTGATTGCGCTGATCCTGATACCAACCATATTTGCGCTGATTGGCGGTTTTTACGCAGGTCTGGGTGCCATGATGCTGGACGGCGTCAAAAAGCTGGCCCCTACCGGCGTGATGCTGACCTTCTCCATTCTCTATTTCGGTCTGATGATCGATGCCGGATTGTTTGACCCACTGGTGCGCTTTATTCTTCGGATGGTGCGCGGTGACCCCCTGAAAGTGCTGGTCGGAACGGCGGTACTAACGCTGCTGGTTTCTCTGGATGGTGACAGCTCAACCACTTACATGATTGCCATTGCCGCATTCCTGCCGCTCTATCACCGGCTGGGCATGAACGTGTTGATGATGACCTGTCTGGTGAACCTCGCCAGCGGCATCATGAACCTCTCACCCTGGGGAGGT
This sequence comes from Pantoea sp. EKM10T, assembly GCF_011800685.1. Taxonomy (NCBI): domain Bacteria; kingdom Pseudomonadati; phylum Pseudomonadota; class Gammaproteobacteria; order Enterobacterales; family Erwiniaceae; genus Pantoea; species Pantoea sp. EKM10T. Next base: position 126,073 of record NZ_JAALEU010000010.1, on the reverse strand, counting down.
CCGACAGCCCGTGCCGCGGCGGCACTGCGCATTGACGCCCTTGATATCTTTATTCCTATGCTGCCAGCCATGCTGCTGGCCTGTGCCAGCCTGGTGGCGATGGCGGTGCTGTTTGGCCTGCGTGAGCGTAAGCGCCTTGGCGTGATGACCATGAAAGATCATCATCTCGACAACATTGAGCTGGGGCTGGGCGATGCCGAAGAGTGCGCAGCCAATCGCCGTCCGAAAATGTTCTGGCCTAACTTCATCCTGACCACCGTGCTGCTGGTGCTGCTGGTGATTGGTTTAATGCCGATTCAGATCCTATTTATGCTGGCGTTTGCGATAGCGGTGATGCTCAACTATCCCACGCTGGAGGAGCAGAAAGCCCGCATCAGCTCTCATGCCGGTAACGTGCTGGCGGTGACCGCATTAATTTTTGCCGCCGGTATTTTCACCGGCATCCTCTCCGGCACCGGCATGGTTGACGCCATGGCGAAGAGCCTGCTGGCTGTGATCCCGCCCAGCTTCGGACCTTACCTGGCGGTGTTCACCGCGCTGGTCAGTCTGCCGTTTACCTTCTTTATGTCGAATGATGCCTTTTACTTCGGCATTCTGCCGGTTATCGCCCAGACGGCGGCCAGCTACGGCATTACCGCAGAAGAGATTGCCCGCGCTTCTATTGTCGGCCAGCCATTCCACCTGCTGAGTCCGCTGGTGCCGTCAGTCTACCTGCTGGTGGGTCTGGCGAAAGTCGACATCGGCGACCACCAGCGCTTTGCAATTAAGTGGGGGATTCTGGTCAGTCTGGTGCTGATGGCGGGCGGTCTGCTGACCGGTGCTTTCCCGCTGTTCCACACCTGATAATCCTCTGCTTTATGGCGGATAACCGGCAATTTTTCCCGGTTATCCGCTTCACCGCTCCGCCTACTGCGTCATCCCTCTCTACACTCTATAGCCAGGCTGATGTGCTACGCGCCGGACAGGCCGTAGCCTCTCAGAGATATCCCCATTGCCCCTATGGAGGCCCGATGAAAATTCACCACCTTAACTGTGGCTGTATGTGTCCGCTGGGCGGCGCGTTCTATGATGGATTCAGTAAAGGCCTGAAAGCACATCTGGTCTGTCACTGTCTGTTGATTGAGACGGATCGCGACGGGCTGGTGCTGGTGGATACCGGCTTTGGTCGTCAGGATATCCATGCGCCCGGCAGCCGCCTGTCCGGCTTTTTCCGCGCATTAAACAATATTCAGCGCCGCGATGAACTGACCGCACTGTCACAGTTTACGTCACTGGGTTTCCGGGCTGAGGATGTGCGGCATATTATTCTGACCCATCTCGACTTTGATCATGCTGGCGGACTGACCGATTTTCCGCAGGCGCGAATCCATCTGTTGCAGCAGGAGGTTGATACCGCGCATCAGCGTCATAGCTGGCTGTCACGGGAACGTTACCGGCCCGGACAATGGGGTGGGATCAGCAACTGGGAGACCTATCAGCCGCAGGGAGAAAAGTGGTTTGGTTTTGAGGCGGTTAATCGCCTGCGTGACTTACCGCCGGAGATTTTGCTGGTGCCGCTGGCGGGCCATACGCCGGGTCACGCGGGTATCGCGATTCAGCAACCCGATGGCTGGCTGCTGCACGGCGGCGATGCCTGGTTTTACCGCGGCGAAATGCGGCAGCAGACGCGACACTGCACGCCGGGACTGCGCTTTTACAAGTGGATGATGGGCATGGATAACGTGGCCAGACGACACAATCAGCAGCGACTGCGTGAGCTCTCCTGCCAGCGCGGCGGCGAAATCACCTTTTTTTGCAGTCACGACGCCCGTAAGCTGGATGCATTACAGGTTAATGCGCCGCTGCGCTGATGAGAAAATACCCGTATTCACTGATTCGAGCAGCATGGTGACCGGATGAAAACTCAGGGTTATGGTTTGTCAGGCGCCTGTTACTTTGTCGCTTTCGCGATTTCATATCCAGTCTTCTCACTTAAGCTTCCTTGTCATAGCTTATCATTGTACAATGATTTGTATTACTTACTACGGAGGTACTATGAGAGCAATCAGTTACAGCGAAGCCCGACAGAATCTGTCTGCCACTATGGTTCAGACAGTTGAAGATAAAGCGCCGGTATTGATCACTCGCCAGAACGGTGAATCCTGCGTGCTGATGTCGCTTGAGGAATATAACTCACTGGAAGAGACGGCATACCTGCTGCGGTCACCTAAAAATGCGCGCAGGTTGATGGATTCTATCGAAAGCCTGCAAAGCGGTAACGGGACTGACAGGGATATTATTGAGTGAAACTAACCTGGTCCGCAGAAGCCTGGGAAGATTATCTCTACTGGCAGGATGCCGATAAAAAAACCGTTAAAAAGATAAACGAGCTGCTCAAAGATGCCAGCAGGACGCCTTTTGAAGGCAAAGGAAAACCCGAGCCGTTAAAGCATAATCTTGCAGGTTTCTGGTCACGCAGAATCACGGCAGAACATCGGCTGGTGTACGCTGTCAGCGGGGATGCTCTATTGATTGCCTCATGCCGTTATCATTACTGACGGGCTCAGGAGCTTGCGCCTGAGCCCTTACAATGCACCAGTTTCAGCGGCGTAATCATCCACCGCAATCCGGATCGCCCGCCCTCTTTTTCAGCTGTGCGGAAAGCCAGGGTGCAGTCAGACTCTCTGCAGATGCGCTGACCTCTTCCGGTGAGCCGGAGGAGACAATCCTTCCTCCTTTAAGACCCGAGCCGGGACCCAGATCAATCACCCAGTCCGCCTCTGCCACTATGCGCATGTTGTGTTCCGCCATGATCACGGTGTGACCACGCTTCACCAGTTCATCCAGCACTACCAGCAGCTTATCCATGTCAGACGGGTGCAATCCTGTCGAAGGTTCATCAAGCAGATAAAGCGTGGGCGTACGCTGGACCCGCTGCAGCTCCCAGGCAAGCTTGATACGCTGGCACTCGCCGCCAGAGAGTTCAGTGGCGGGCTGACCCAGGGTCAGATATCCCAGCCCCAGCGACGTCAGTGCCTTAAGCGAACGCTGGATCCCGTCATGCCCATGAAACACCTCAGTGGCGTCGTCCACGGTCAGATCAAGCACATCCGCTATCGTCATATTGTTCCACTTCACCTCCAGCGTTTCGGGGTTATAACGGCTTCCCGCGCAGACGGAACAGGTTGCGGTAGCGCTCGGCATGAAGAGCAGCTCAATCGAAATCTGTCCCTGCCCTTCACAGGCAGGACAGCGTCCGGCTGGCAGATTGAATGAAAACCGGCTGGCGCTGAAGCCTTTGGCTTTCGCCGCGTCGGTGTCTGCAAACAGCCTGCGGACGATATCGAAAAATCCGGTGTAAGTGGCCAGATTTGAGCGTGGTGTCCGGCCGATAGGACGCTGATCGATTCTGACCAATCGGCCGATGGCGTCACTTCCGCTGACAACCTGACCCTTAACGTCCGGCACCAGATACTCTTCCTCGCCCTCCTCGATGTCAGGCGTTTTGTCAAAACGTCCGAGCATTTCCGGAAGCACGCGATTCAGCAACGTCGATTTTCCGGAGCCGGACACGCCGGTGATGGCCGTCATTCTCCCCAGAGGGATGGCGATATCCACTCCGGCAATATTGTTGCAATAGACCTGTTCAAAGCAGAGCCAGCTCTCTGCGGGCCGGCGCTGGCGCAGCCCGGTATAGTTTCGTGAGAAAAGATAGCCCGAGGTGGGTGACGCACTGACTTCTTCAAGCCCTGCTGGTTCGCCGTTATAGACGATCTCGCCGCCATGCGTTCCCGGGCCGGGGCCGACCTCAATGAGCCAGTCTGCCTCGGCGATGAGGTCAATATTATGTTCGACGACCACCAGCGAATTACCGGCACGCACCAGATTCTTCAGGGCTATGAGCAGCGATTTGACATCATCGGGATGCAGTCCGGCTGACGGCTCATCCAGCACATAAAGCACGCCAAACAGCCGCGATATCAGCTGGGTGGCCAGACGCACGCGCTGCAGCTCGCCGGATGAGAGTACGGTGGTACGGCGTCCCGGCGCCAGATGACCCAGACCCAGCGTTTCCAGCTGCTCAAGCCGCATACAGATATCCGACGCCATCCGGATGACCGCCTCACGCAGTGCCGCCTCTGCCGGCAGGTCCGGTGATGCGCCACGCGCATAAGGCTTCAGCAGTTCAGCGAGCTCAGAGACCGACAGCTCACTCAGGCTGGCAATGTCATGCCCGGCAAAGGTCACGGACAGCGCATCCCGGTTTAGCCTTTTACCGTGGCATTCAGAACAGGGAGTGACCGTCACAAAGCGCGCCAGCCGTTTCTTCGTCGTCTCGCTGCCACCCGAATAACTCTGCAGCACGATTTTTGCTGCACTGGTGTACGTGCCGGTATAAGCCGGCTCTTCGCCCGCCGCCAGCGCGTTTTCGCGCTGCTCAGCATTCAGACCGACAAAAATTGGCACCGATGGCTGTTCGTCAGTCAGCAGTATCCACTGCTGATCACGGGCTGAAAGCGTATTCCAGGGCGCATCAACATCGTAGCCGAGCGTCTCAAGGATGCTGCGCAGATTTTTGTTATGCCAGCCTCTGGGCCAGGAAGCGATAGCTCCCTGGCGGATGCTCAGTGAGCTATCCGGCACCATCGACTCGGTTTTAACGGTGTGCACTCTTCCCAGTCCCTGGCAATGCGGACAGGCACCTTCAGGATTGTTAGGCGAGAAAAAATCGGCGGTCATAAAGGGAACGCCTTCAGGCCTTACGCCCGCACGGGAAAACAGCAGACGCAGCGTGACAGAAATTCGGGTGAGGCTGCCCACCGTTGAACGCTCCTGCGCGCCAGCCCGGCTCTGCTGAAGCGCCACCGCGGGTGGAAGTCCGTCAATATTATCCACATCCGGTGCAGCAGCCTGATCGATCAGACGACGGGCATGTGGCGACACCGACTCGATAAACCGGCGCTGGGCTTCCGCATAGAGGGTATCAAAGGCGAGGGACGATTTACCGGAGCCTGAAACCCCGGTGAACACCACCATGGCGTTGCGGGGAAATCGCAGCGAAACATCTTTGAGATTATGTGTTCTTGCACCCTGTACCGAGATATAAGGATCAATGTGCTCATCAGCGCGGTAATGATCGGCGTTGCGTTGTTCTGTCATGATTTCCCTGATTGATAATGCACGGCAGATTCACGATCGCCTGCCGTTAATGACTAAAAATTGCAGATGCTAATCCGGCGTTCAGGCTATCCGGCCCGTTTGGGGATAGAAACAACAGCAAGGGTAGTCAGGGATCGCGGTCTGCACAACGCGAGGGGGGTTCATCGCTTCGTGGCAGCACAGACTGGTAACCAGCTTGTACAGGAAGCCTTCTTATCTCTTAAGAAAACCCTGGAGCAAACTCAGGCAAAGGCACACTGACGCCACCGGACACCGTTCAGGACTTGCCGGACTGGGGTGTTGTGGCTGATGCCGTCACGGACCTGGGTGAGCCAGGATTCAATACTGCACAGCAGGAATAAAAAAGCCCGCACATGGCGTAATGCTGGTCAGTTAAGATTCGATTTGTAAAGGCTGTCACGGTCAAACGTGGCAGCTTTTTTTTCGGTAAACGAGCCGGAGTGCGGGCCAGAAGCTTCAGAGCAGGCCGGTGGCGATCAGGAGCAGGCAATCCGCAGCGCTCAACAGAATGAGTCTGCCAGGAGAGTCCGCAGTACGCGGGCGAAAGGCGGGGCGGCACAGGATGTGCCATCCCCGACGGTCCGTCAGGCAGGCGAATGAAGTGAAGGAACCGCGCAGCGGCGCGAGGACCGCCAGCCCCTGAGCGGCACCAGACTGCGTTATCACTTGTCGCTTAACTGACTGGCATTACGCACATGGCGGGCTTCAGTTACTGGACTCATATCCTTTTGGATTCGGCTGCGCCTACAAGTGATGCAAGCGGTATATTGAACATTTCATGCAGGTTGCGGATCATTGGCAGCGTCAGCGCACGCTTATGATTCAATACCTCATAGACGCGGTTCGGGCGTCCAATCGCCGGCACCAGGTCTTTTGCTGTCAGCCCCATCTGCTCCATGCGGAATTTAATCGCTTCTACCGGATCGGGTGCCTCAATCGGATAATGTTCCTGCTCGTATTTTTCAATAAGCAGGATCATGACGTCCAGAAAGTCCCCGGCTTCACTTCCCGGTTCTGGCTCGTTGTCGAACAGGGGAGACACGGCGGCCAGAGCGGCTTCATAATCTGCTTCACAGTGAATCGGTTTGATTTTATAACTCATCACATTTCCACCGTATTTGCGTTTATCTTGTCGTATTCAGCGTGCGTACCTACAAACTTTATGTAGACCGCCTGAAACCTGTAAGCCACTGCAACGATCAGACGGTAATGATTCCCTTTAATATCAAACACCACCCGATTGTTGTTCAGGAAATCTGCCGTTCTGTACTTATCCTTGATGTCCTGTGGTGTTTTCCACTGAGCCTTGCTGACTTCATCTACCCATGCTCTTAACGGCTGCTCCGCCTGATTATGAGCCTCCCAGAATCGTTTGAGAGACGCGATCGATATAATTCGCACTGATTTTCCCTGTGGTCCCACTATGGGACTAACTTAACAGTCCCATAGTGGGACTTCAAGGTTTAAGGCGCATCTTTTTTTTCAGGTAAGTAGTCTGGGTAAACAGTGATGAATCAGAGATATTGCCAGGTTCGCGCTGGATGACGCTAATAATTTTTAAGCATCCTTAACGCAAAAAAACCCGTCTGCGACGGGTTTTCAGGCATAGAAGGCGACAATCACCGCTCCGGTATTACGGCTTTTTAAACTTGTCTTCGACTTTCTCTTTCGCTTCCGCGATTTTATCACCGGCCTTTTCCGCGAAACCCTCTTTATGCGCTGGCTCGCTGCCTGGCGTTACCGGACGGGTGTCGTGGTCAGCGCGGGCCTGACGCGTGCTTTCAAGCAACGGATCGGCCACAGTACGATTCCCGGTCAGCCGGTCTGCGCCGAGAGGATCTGTACTGGCATGGTCAATATCCACTTCCTGACGGCGTACCGAATCGTTGATAGTTTCAACCCGATCGCTTGTCTCTTTGCGTAACACCACCTCTTCAATGATCTCCGCGGTCTTATTAATCACGGGCTGCTCATGCGTCTCTTCCACTTCGACAGTTTTTTCAGACCAGTCAACATGGGTGGGTGAACCTGATTCATTCACCGGACGACGGAAGATTGCGGCGTGCTGCTCATGCAGCGAGACATTTTCTGAGACCTGATCGGTGACAGTGTAGCGACGAACGCGGGTTGAACCTTCACTGACCAGACGTTTACCCACTTCCAGTCGCTCCTCGGCCAGACGCAGTACATCCTCGTCACTTTCGTCACCGGTCAGGGCAGTACGGGCAGCGCCACGATGGGCAGGATCGGTAGAGAGCGGATCGACGGCGGCATTATCCTGAAGCGTTCCACTGGCAGGTGCAGTCAGACCATCACTGGTCGCGTAACCGGGCGCGTAATCATCGGGCAGCGCCGCACTGCGCTCGGTAAGTTCTTCATGTGCATCAAGGATGCCCAGGGCGCGAGGTAACTCATCTTCATCGGCCCGCAGCGACAGCACTACTCCGCCGGTTCGCATCGCGTCTTCATACACTTCGGCCTGATCCTCCTCCAGCGTATTGCCGAACAGGCGTTGCCAGAAGCCAGGGTGACGGGCCTCCTGACCTTCGGTACGCAAACGATCACCGGAGATGATATCAATGTCATCATCCAGGAACCCGGCCTTGATCAGGTTACGCTTTGCACCCTCTGCCAGTGAGATATTGCTGAACATTGTTACGATTGTTTCACGCGCCATGTTGTGTTCCTCGGTGATGGATTCGGACGGCTCTGAATAGGGTGTTCGGGTCAGGTGAGCGTGCTGTTTGCGCAGGGAGACGACCTGTTCTGTCGCTTCCTCACTGACAACTTTGCGGATATGCCACTCCTCTTTCAGCACCAGATGACGAACGATCTCGATTTCCTCTTCAACGACAGGAATGATCAGAACGCCATTTTCTTCACGGATCTCCGGCATCTCAGCCAGCCGTTCCGATTTAGGAATGCGTTCTATTTCCGCCGTCTGGTGCCGGAGCATCAGCGCAATCTTCTGCTGATGCTCAGTGACCTGTCGGGTAACCCTGACATGACCGTCGATGACCCGCTGTTTTGAGACCTCAACGGTTTCCTCCGCCAGGCTTAGCACCTGGTCGCTACCCTCTGACCCTGGTTTTTCAGGGGGTTGATTGTTCATGTTTAACCTGCCTGTAATACAGAGCGATCATTTGTACTTTTCTTTACCTTGAGCATAAGTCACTGCTTTTCGGTTAGTTAAAGCCTGGCACAAACAATGACAAAAGATAGGAAAAAGCAGAAAAACGCCATTATATGAAGATAACGTGGTGCTAAAATCGATTAAGCGGTGCGGCAGATAAAAAACAGCTAACGAAGCGGCAGACAGTGAAATCTCTTTTATCCAGTGCGCGAAAAGAGGATCAATCAGGCGTTAACCCGACCCGAAGTGAATCAGGCATATCGGGTCAGGGGTTAAGCCATTCGCTTTCCTGCAGTTCGCCATTAGCCGAATAGCGAAACAGGGCGCGCTGATTTTCGTTTCGCTGAAGCTGATAGGCGTCCAGCACACTGGCCTGCAAAATCACCACGCCAAAGCGGGATTCCCCGGTTTCCGTTGCTGCCGCGTCAGGCGTCTCATCAGCCGTTGCCCGTGCTTCCCCCGGAGGTCCGCCGGTGTAAGTCTGCCGCGTGTGCTGCGGTAACGCACGCCAGGCTGCCCGGGCAACATCACTTCCCGCCGCATAACACGCAACCCGCCCTGCCAGCCGTAACTGCAGGCGACGCTGATGGCAATATCCCAGCACGGTGACCTGCGGATTCGCCGCCATCTCCTGCCACTTCGGGCTGCGAACATCCGTATGAAATGTCAGCATCCTGCGGTCGTCGGCACACTTGCGCAGAACCACGGTGCGCGCCTGAGGTTGTAGCAGAGCATCGACCGTACAGAGCATCAGATAACGAAATCCACCCTGTGGATCGGTTGCAGATTCCTGCAGCGCAGCCCAGGCTCCAGTTTCAAACGTTTTCAATTCCATGGGGATTACTCTCATCAGGATCAATTTTCAGCCATCTGGCTAAAAGCGTAGCAATGAAGTGGGCAGAAGGCCTGACAGCGCAGCGATAAGAGCAAATGTGGCAAGCGGGAGCTGGACAATGCACGAGAGCAGGAGCTGTTGAGATAGCGTCGGGATTGCGGGATACCTCGCAGAGCGGCAAAAGCGCGTCCCGCCAGTCAGCCACTCTGTGTTATTTTTGCGCCATCGCCACAGAGATCCGATCCGCAGGGAGTTGCACGATGACAACTGAAGAGTCTGCTAAAGTACCGGCTGAAATACCGCTGAAAGTCACCTCGCCGCGCCTGACTTATCGGCCACTTCGGCAGGAAGACTGGCCCTTCTATCTGGCAGTCAGTCAGGATAGATCGGTGATGCAGTACATCAGCGATCCGCGCAGCGCTGAAGAGATCAGAACCCACTCATTTGATGTCCGCCTGCCCGCCTGGTACAAGGGCTGCAGGCACTGGCTCTGTCTGGTTATCGGAGAAAAAACATCCGGTGCTCCGGCTGGCTTTTGCGGGTTTATCGATCGTGGAGAGGGTATTGCGGAGTTTGGCTTTATTCTGGCCGCAGATGCGCAGGGCAAAGGCTACGGCAGCGAGTCTCTGCATGCCATTATCACCTTCTGCTTTGAGCAACAGGAATACCGCAAACTGATCGCGACGGTGACGGCAGGCAATGCGGCCTCACGCCGGACCCTGATTTCAGCGGGCTTTGTGCAGGAGGGGACGTTGCGGCAGAACTTCTTCCTCAACGGCCAGTGGCAGGATGACTGGATCTTCGGCTTGCTGAAACAGGAATACCAGCCCGCACACTCACACTGAGGCGCAGACTATCAGCGTCGGGCATCCTCCGCTCCGTTCGCCACAATCAGACCGATTAGCGTGGCGTAACGTCATAACCGCTGGCGATAGCGGGCGCACAGTGCTCCTCTCCGCACAGCATCGCCTCAAAGTCCGCCGGCGTCAGTGGCTGGCACAGGCCATTGCCCTGCATAATGTCGCATCCGGCGGCCGTAACAAAAGCGATCTGCTCTTTATCTTCCACCCCTTCGGCGGCCACCCGAATCCCCAGGCTTTTGCCGAGCGCGGTAATGGCCCGGAACATCATACGCACCCGCATGCTGGAACCCAGCTCGTGCGTCATCGACTTATCGATTTTAAAACCCGTCACAACGCTATAGCGCAGCAGGTTAATCGCCCCCAGCGTACGCCCGTAATGATCGATAACGAACGAGGCTCCCGTTCGGCGTACGGCGTCAACCTGGACCGGCATATCCTGCATCAGCACGGCCAGCAGTGGCTCATCCACTTCCAGCTCAACAAAACCGGCATCGCCTCCAGCACTTTCACGTATCACCGTCTCCAGGCTGTTCCCTGCCAGCTGGCGCGGAAACAGGTTAATGCTGACTCGAAGCTGAGGAGAGCGAACCTGCCACTGCCGGACCTGTGCCAGAGCACTGCGGATGATCCATTCACCCAGCGTGACTGAAAGCGGACTTTTAACCAGCATGCCGATAAATTCAGCCGGCAACAGCAGCCCGCGCGTCGGATGCTGCCAGCGCACCAGCGTCTCGCAGCCAATAAGCTTTCCGCTTTCAACGTCGTAGCGGGGCTGATAGTAAAGAGTGAACTGCTGCTGCCGCACCGCCGTTTCCAGTTCGCGCTCAAAACGGCGCCGCTGCTGCTCCGCTTCACGAAACGCGGGCATAAACAGCATGCTGCAGCCTTTACCCGACGCTTTGGCGCGATAGAGCGCCAGATCTGCGGCGGACATCACCGAAGAGGGATCCCTGCCGTGCTCCGGATAGGAGGCGATGCCGGTGCTGGCACCGACCACCACCGGTGAGTCGTGATAGCGGAACGGCGTCTGAACGGCCGCAATCAGTTTCTCCGCCGTGATCGCCGCCTCTGCGCTGCCGCCTGCTAACAGGATCACAAATTCATCACCACCCAGGCGCGCAGCCGTCACGGCACTGGCGCAGACCGCACGAATCTGTTCGGCAACGTGGCACAACAACGCATCGCCTGCAGCATGCCCCAGCGTATCGTTAACCTCTTTAAAACCATCGAGATCGGTCATCAGTAACGTATAGGGGACGCCCGCCCTGGTCAGCTGGCCGACCTGATCCATAAACGCGCTGCGGCTGGCGAGACGTGTCAGCATATCCAGTGAGGCCAGCTCACAGAGCCGCGCCTCACTCTCATAGCGGGCCGTGACATCGCGGATGATCATGCCCACCAGCCGTTCGCCCTCTTCACGCCAGCCCGAAAAAGAGACCTCTGCCGGAAATTCACGACCTTCACGCGTGACACCCCATATCTGCAAAGAGCGAGGGTGCGAGATAGCCGCTTCGTCAGAGGTAATCCGGACCAGTTCATTACGGTAGTCAGCCTGGCAGCGAGCAGGGATCAGCTCGCTGATATACTGGCCGCGCATCTCCTCTGCGCTGTAGCCGAACAGCGCGGTGGCGGCCGGGTTCCAGAAGGTTATGCCACGCCGAAGGTCGGTGCAGACAATGGCGTCAGGCGAAGTGGATGAGATCGCCTCGAGTCGCTGCTGGCTGGTGTAGCGCAATAACTCCAGACGATGCATCTCCATGCGATCCATCACCAGTGCAGCAATATCGTTCAGATGCTTTCGATCCTCTGCAGTTAACGGCTCACGAGGATGGCTGTCGGTCAGGCAGACCGTGCCAATATGATGCCCATCCGGGGTCGAAAGCGGGATCCCCGCGTAAAAGCGGATAAAGGGGTAGCCGTGAACCAGCGGACTGTCGCGGAAGCGCGGATCTTTCAGCGTATCGGGCACGCAGAGGATATCGCCCTGCGCCAGCGTATGGTGGCAGAAGGCGACGTTGCGTGCCGTACCTGAAATATTTAAACCGTACCGGGAGGCGAAGAACTGCCGCTTTTCGTCGATAAGCGAGACAAAAGCGACCGGCACCCGAAACAGCCGCGCGGCAAGCGTAGTGAGGCGATCCAGCGCATCGGTCGGCGGTGAATCCATCAGATGATACTGCTTAAGTGCGTCGAGGCGAGCCGCCTCGGCATCATGATAAACTGGACGTTTCAGCGTAACTCTCCTCTGGTGTTATCTGCTGTGGCTGGCCTGACACAGCATAAAGAGGACACGTTCAATCAGACAGAACGCGCAGAGTTCGCTGCCGATCCGTTGCCGGAAGAAAGGCCCGTCAGTAAACCCGGCAGCAACAGGTTGCCGCACTGAGTCCGATAAAGCTGACACCGCAGACAGCGAGGCATCAGTTAACACGTTATGCCTGCCAGAGAGAGTGCGGCGGACCGCCCAGGATTATCTGGCCAGAGCAGATCAGACAGGCGGTAATGCGCCTCGCTTAGCTCTCTATATCGGCCCGACATGACTTTACTTAAGAGAAAACAGAGGATGAACGCCTTACTTTTTCAGCTTTGGTACCAGTTGATAGTGCGGATGCTCTCCGGCGAGCAGCATCAGCAGTTCATACTCTCCCTGACTGAGCAGCGCAGGATTTTTCGATGCTTCTTTCGTCTGCCAGACACGCTGGCTAAGATCGAAACGCTCGGCTGCAATCTCCTGAGAGAGACCGGCCGCAAGGCGCAGCTCACGCACGTTGTGCTGGACGGCGACAGGCCGCTGTAAAATCTGATTTCCCATATAAACGCTCCGCATACGGTGCCCCGGCGAGATGGCCGGGCGGAAGTACACGCCTGCGGCCAAAACATAAATTTGAGTTAAGTTTTAACAGCCCGGCGTTTTACACTTATCAGGAAAGCGTAACGCACCAGTAAAAACAGAGAAAATAACCTGAATTATATTTAAATCGCTGCCCGGATAATTTTTGCACCGCTGAGAAGAGTAATTGCCATTCTGAATGGTGGCGTTGATCGAATGATGATCAACGTCAATCACAGTCACAAAAAATGACCGTTTCATCCCTCTTTTAAAAAGAGTGAATATTAATCGTTATTCCGTGCCGGACAGACATTATCTACAGTTCAGAAAAAATACGTTCAGGCTATGCCCGCGCAAACGTTGCCCAGCCGCCTTTTTCATCAGGCGTGACGCGTTTAGGCTCTACGGCAAGAGGGTGATGCGGCAGGGTAAAGCGCGTAATCACGCTGCCCAGCGTTTCAGTCTGTCCACTGAGACTGTCTGCTGTCGCCGAAACCTGCTGAACCAGCGTCGCATTCTGCTGCGTTACGCGGTCAAGTTCTGCAACGGCGACCGTGACCTGGGCAATCCCTTTACTCTGTTCATCCGAAGCCAGCGCAATCTGTCCGATCAGTTCATTCACGCCGCCGACGCCGTGCAGCACGGCCTCCATGGTGGTTCCTGCGCTCTCAGCCGCCCGCCGGCCATCGTCAACGCGTGCCACGGTATCGGCAATCAGCTCTTCGATCTCTTTAGAGGCAGCAGCACTTCGCTGTGCCAGTGAACGTACCTCACTGGCGACTACCGCGAAGCCGCGGCCCTGTTCACCCGCACGGGCAGCTTCTACAGCGGCGTTTAACGCCAGAATGTTGGTCTGAAACGCAATACCATTAATAGTGGTGGTGAACTGCCGGATTTTTTCTGATCCCTGAGCGATGCTGGTGATGGCTGCCGATACCAACTGAACCAGTTCCACGCCCTGCTGAGTCGTATCCGTGGTGCTGGCAGCCAGTTCACGTGCCTCGCGGGCATTCTGTGCATTGTGACGCACGGTGACGGTAATCTCCTCCATGCTGGCTGCGGTCTGCTCCAGTGCAGCAGCCTGAGTGGATGTCCGGTCGGAGAGATCGGCGTTACCCGCAGCAATGTCCCCCGCTTCACGATGAAGAATGGCTGCGTTGTCACGGATAGCGCTGACCGTCTGCAACAGACTGTGCTGCATCTCTTTGACCAGCGGCACCAGTTGCCCGACACAGTTGCGCCCCAGATCTTCCGGCTCGCGCGTCAGATCGCCATCGGCAATAATTTTTAAATGACCGCGAATTTTACCCACCGGACGCACCAGATGAACGACCAGATAGCGGTCGCAAAACAGCAGCAACGCCACTGCCGCCAGCAGTGCTGCCAGCAAGACGCCCTCAAGCCGATGCCGGTCAGCCTTCAAGGGTGCCTGATTCCCGGCCAGCTGCTGCGTCACCTTGTCCAGCTGCGCACGGGCAACCTTTGCGTATTCTGAGGGAGTTGTCGTGAGTGCCGCGCGGACGTTATCCCAGTCAGCATCGGCCGGGGTTGAGGCGACAAGCGCGTTTTTATCGGCTGGCGTACCGCTCTGCATGACAATAGCGCTGTGCGCCAGAAAGCTCAGTTGCTGCGTCAGAACGGCTGAACGATCGGTTTGACGAAAGATATCGCGCACGACCTGGCTGCTGTAGCCACCGGCCAGCACGACGATGCCCAGTGAGACGATCATCATCCACAGCACAACGCGGCGGATAGTGAAATGCCTGAGTGAATTCATGAGGTTTCCCCGATGTTGTCATTGGTGTAGTTAAAATTAAACAAAAATAAGTTATGTCATCTACTTTAGTGCGTTATTATATAGTGCACTATGTTTATACTCTGTATACTGGCAGGATATTTAAGAAATTAAAAGTTTTTAACGACAAAATAATAGAATCGTGATTACTAAAATATTTCGTTAAAGAAAAGTGATTTGCTATTCTGACCAGCAATGCCGTGCAGTGGGATAAAAAATAAATGGTCATGACTCTTTCTTTTTGCAGAATTTGCCTGTAGTCATGACATCATACCCTTCAATTTTTCTGTTTAATTTCGCGCCGTAACCAGCCGGTGCGGAGGAATCCATGCTTATGAGTCTCAGCGGCGGCGACGATTGCCGCACGCGAACCCTGCACGCGCTGCGCAGTAACGACGAAAGTCGTGACGATGTGTTGCGACAGTTCGTCCGGCTGGCCAGCCAGGCACTCGGTATACCCGGCAGCTTTATCTCCGTACTGGATGATGAGATGCAGCATGTTAAGGCTGCGCAAAATTTCACACTCACTCAATCCTCCCGGCAGGACTCGCTCTGCCGGCATGCAGTGGACAGTGACAGCACCGTGGTAGTACCCGATACGTTGCTGGATACCCGCTTTGCTGAGCATCCGCTGATTGTTGGCGCGCCTTTTATTCGCTTTTATGCCGGCGTACCGCTTAAAAGCAGCACAGGTCTGATACTGGGTACGCTGTGCGTGACTGACACCGCGCCTCATCCCTTTAATGCGGATCAGGTCGCCATGCTGAAGATGCTGGCGGCACTGGTGATGTCATTTCTTGAGGCCTGGTACTCGGCTGGCTTTGCCGACCCGGTAACCGGTCTGCCCAACCGCCAGCGTCTGATTCGCGACCTGCAGTTTCTTGCCGCCTCCGGTGACACCACGCCACGGCGGCTGGTGCTGATTGACTGTATCGATATGCCGCGCGCCTACGAGCTTGCGCGCTCAATGGGCATGGGACCAGTTGAAAGCCTGTTGAAAGATGTGGCGACACTGCTGCCGCTGCGCCTGAGGCCTGCGCCAGGAGAGATGCTCTACACCGTAGCCACCGGGCGCTTTGCCCTGCTGACACGTCAGGAGAGCAGACTCACTGCCAACTGGGTGGCAAACAAGCTGGCCGGGATCAGCGCGGATCTCGGCGATGGGCTGTCGGTTGCACTGATGACCCACACCGGTGAGGCGAGTTTCAATACCGGGGAGATGCCTGCCCAGGAGATCCTGCGGCGTGCGGTCAGCGCGCTGCACGAGGCCATCACACGCGACGTCGCCTCGATGCCTTTCAGCGAGGCCACTGATACGCGCCATACGCAGGACTTTACCCTGATGCATGACCTGGCCATCGCGATACGCCAGGATAAGGGATTATGGCTGGCGTATCAGCCTAAAATCTGTCTGCACAGCGGCAAGCCAATTGGCCTGGAGGCCCTGATCCGCTGGCAGCATCCGCAGCGCGGCGAACTGTCTCCTGCACAGTTTTTACCCTTTGCCGTGCAAACCGAGCTGCTCAGCGAACTGACCACCTGGGTGACAGAGCACGCCATCGCCCGGCTCTCCCGGCTGCGCAACAGCTATATTCAGTTGCCCATCACCATTAACGTCAGCAGCAGCGATTTTTCACGTGACGGTTTTGCCGACGAGCTGGAAGAGCAGATGATCAGGGCGAAGCTCCCGGTTTCGCTGCTGGGCATTGAGTGTCTGGAGACGGAACGGATTCTGGAGAGCGCGACCGCAATGCGGGGGCTTGAGATGCTGAAACTTCGTGGATTCGGTATTTCACTGGATGACTTTGGTACCGGCTACAGCAACATCAGTTATCTGCGGCGCATTCCGCTGGATGTGATCAAGCTGGACCGTTCACTGATCAGCGAAATTTCATCTGACACCGCATCGCGCGTCATCGCCCGCAGTATTATTGCGATGCTTAAAGATCTCGATTATATGGTGCTGGCTGAGGGCGTGGAGAATGCGGAAACCGTTACGGCGCTGACCGAGTTCGGCTGCGACCAGGCGCAGGGCTTTTTCTACTCCAGGCCGCTGCCGGAAGCGGCACTGGATGAGTGGCTCGGCTGGCGATTACGCAGTAAGTGCTGAGCCTGTCCCACACACCCCGGAATCTTACCCGGCCGAATCAGACGCGCTGAACTCCTCAGCTCCGGCAATGATGACGGTATTACGCCCGGCGGCTTTTGCTTCGTAAAGCGCTTCATCGGCACGCCGCAGCAGAGAGTCGCGATCGCTATCCTGATCGCTCCGTGAAGCCACCCCGGCTGAGATGGTCATCGTTCCGGCAAACGGGAAGGTGGTGGCGCTGACGGTCTCACGGATGCGTTCCGCGGTGCGGACGGCATCAGCCAGCGTGGTATGCGGCAGCAGCAGAATAAACTCCTCGCCGCCAAACCGGCTGACGATATCGCCGGTACGACAAGCCTGACGCAGCAACGCTGCCAGGCTCACTAGAACCGCATCGCCCGCGTCATGCCCGTACCAGTCGTTTATCTTCTTAAAATGGTCAATATCAATGGCGATGGCACACTGTTCATGCTCACTGTCTGACTGCGCCGCCAGCGCCGAAAATCCGCGTCGGTTGCAGAGCCCGGTCAGCGGATCGGTCATCGCTTCATCGTTTAGCGCGGCAAGATGACCCGCAACGGCGTGCCGATGAGCCTGCACGGCTTCTTTGAGCCGATCAGCCTCGTAATACCAGGTTTTAACCGTGGCGAGAGATTCCGCCTGGGCTTCGCTGCCGCCATCACGCACTCTGTCCGCCAGCTTTTCCAGTGGAGAGGCGATTCGACCGGCCATAAAGGCAATAATGGCCGCTGTTACGGCAATAATGCCCAGAACGAACCAGACGGCGCTTTCTGCCGTGCGCATCAGAATATGCCTGACCGTTTCAGAGGTGCCGGTAATAAAAACGTTCCAGCCGGTTTTATGCAGTGTGCCATAGCCGGTCAGATAGTGCTGCCCCTCACTCTCCAGCGTGAAATGCCCGCTTTCCGTCGTGGCGAGCCGTTTCTGCAGTGCCAGACTCAGCAGCATCTTTGTTCCGACGCGCGCCGCGTCATGACTGAAAATAATCAGCCCTTCATTGCTGACCACGCTGACCGTTGAACCATTGGAATAGAAATGCTGGCTCAGGATTTCGCTCAGCATGCTCTGTTTCTTGAGATAAATAGTCCCGCCAATGTAGCCCAGATAGCGGCCATCTTCGCTGAACAGAGGTTGTGATAAAAACACCACATAGTTACCGGCCGCGGAGGTAAAAGGAGCAGAGATAAAAGGCTTTTGAGTCGCTATGGCCTGCAGGCTGGCAACTGAGTGCAGCTTCACGCCAATAAGATTCAGACTATCGGGTGAGGTTGCTGCAATAATGGCATCATGATTTACCACCACCACCGAGTTGAAAAAACCCGACTGCATTCGCAGGCGATCGCTCTCTCCTTCCAGTCGTTTAATATCACTAAGCCCCTTGATCTGCGACGCACTCCAGGCCAGTTCACGTTGTGCTGTCGCCAGGTAACGATCGGTGGTATCAGCCAGCTTGCGGGCATAGGCAATGTTCCCCTCAAGCAGACTGTCTTCGATGTTGGCCTTCTGAAACAGCAGCAGCGCACTCAGCAGCAGACCGGAGGTCAGAATGACGCCCCCGATGGAAAGCAAAGTCAGCAGCGAGCGAAGGCGCATTTTTTCATGGGGCATTGCAGTCGGGATCCGGATTAAGTGTCATCTGAGTGTAACAGTAGACGTTTCACGTCAAGGGCCGAACAGAAGATGATTTACACAGGATCACGGCGCATTGCCGGGCGCAGCACACAACCGTCCAGCCCTGCATAAAGGATTGTTTAGCGTTTCGATAGCCCTGATAAGCAACAGCAGAAAATGATTAAGCGGTAATAATGATACTGAGCAGGCCGGTATCTGTGCAGATGACGCACTATTATTACCGCTGACCGTGATAACAACGCCATATGGTCGCTGAAAATAACGGGGCAGGCTCTGCCCCGTTTATCATTACGTTAAAAATATGCGTAGAACAGTTAAATAAAACCTGCATCAATAATAAGTAATTGTGCATCAGCCTTATCTTTTAAGCGAATTTAACGCCAGAACGATTTAATATAAGAGCGGCTGCTGAGCCTTTTAATAAAATGATGCGGACAGGTATAGCGGCGCCCTTCCCACTCCAGATTAAACCACTGAAATTCATCATTTTTAATTTTTTCCAGCAGGGTCATTGCCTGCATCGGCGTCTGAAAAGCATAAGCTTTCATCACGCCCTCCTGGGTGCATAAATCAATATGAACCATGTAACCCCCGGGTGTTAAAAAGATCGAACATTTTATAATTATTGAAAATCCTCTTTATCATAATCCATTTATCGGCTGCCGATTATCTGATTCCGTATTATTTACGTAAAAATTTCGCATCTATTTCACATTTAAATTTTTGGGCAACCCTGCCTTATTTCATCAATTAATTTGACCATGTATACGAAATCCAGCCAGACCCGAATAGATCGTAACCCATGTTTAATGCAGCTCAGAGGGTGGCGACGATAAGCGATCGCAGAAGATGACGTATACCTGCTCACATTGTCAGCATTGCACCGTCTGGCAGGTCCAGAGCCGTCATGCAGAGGGGATGTAATGGTGCTGGCTGAGAGGTTGAGATGGTCATAAACAGAGCACATCGTTTACACTCTCATCAGCCTCATCTGCAATCCGGTAACGGTACAAATGTATCGCGGAGCGAGGCAGGAGATCACTGACGGCGGGCAATAAGGAATCTTATGCTGGATTATATGGTGTCGCTCTACCGTACTGTTCCTGTCTCATCTGAACGTCTCAGCGACTGGCTTGCCAGCTGGCTGGCGCAGCAGCAGACACGATGCCACGATCACCATTTTTCTTCCGCCTTTCCATGGCGTGAAACCGGTCTGCCCCAGCACGCCTTTTTGCAGCGAGAACTGACGATAAACGGCCAGCGTTATCTCACCGGGCCGCGCTATCTGGGTGGCGATCCTGCACAGCCCTTTATTGAGGTTGTTGCGCGTGACGGCATCATCGATTACAGGGTCGCTAGTGCCATTATGCAGGCATGGCAGCCGCTAAAACCTCTGAAGCTGCGCATCCTGTTGCCTGCGACTTATCCTGACATCGGTATAACAGATCAACTGCTTTTCCTCAGCGACCTGGCTTCACTCTCTGTTCCTGTCGACGAAGATATTTCACTGGTGACAGCCCGCCGGAAGGATTATCTCGCCTGTATCACGGCGATTAACCGCGCCTATCGTGCCAGCTGGCACACGCTGCCGCATCTGCGCGATCAGTTACTGGCAACCAGCAGGCAGGAATTACGGGAGGATATCGCCGCGGGACATGTGTTTCTGATTATCTGGCAGGGCATAGTGGCAGGGCTGATGATTTGTGTCCCCCGGCGACTGACCTTTATTGAGGGGTTTCAGATTATGGATGAGGTGATTATGCCCGCTTATCAGGGCCGTGGACTCGCCGCGCGCGCTCAGCAGCGTTTGCTGCAGCAGCTTCATCATCATTATGGTGAGAAGGCACTGCTGACCGGTACCATTCTGCCCGGTAACACCCCTTCACTGCGCAGCGCGCAAAATGCCGGGCGACGCTGCGTGCTGAAATATCAGTTTTTTACCCCTGCCGATTTACGAGCCGGCCGACAGGCAATTTAAATCACCATAAAGCCAGCTCAATCAACTTATCCTGCACACTGTAAACGCGCTGCTTAAGGCTCAGGCTCTCGTCTGCGCTGATCCATTTTGCAGCAAACGCACCATTAATTTTTTCCAGTGCGATTTTGGTGCTGCTTTTCAGACCTTCGTGCCAGTTCGCGTCTGAACGTTTTGCCGCCTGTTTTTCCAGGCTCTCAACTAACGCCGCGACACTTTTACCACCGGTAGTAGCTTCGGATACAGACATACCTACCTCGTTTTGCTGCTAAAAAACGGCCACACTCGCGGAACATATTATACCTGAACCCTGATCGGCATGGCGCTTTCCTGTGCGCACTACCCGGCATGCCTCGTAAACTCATTCTGGCATCACAGAGATGACGTAAATGGCGCAACGCCACCTGCATCAGGGGGGAATCCATTCAGACGTCATATCCAATCAACCCGCCAGCATTGCAAATTAATGTGAATTTTTAATGACCATAAAGATAAAAAATAACTTTAAAATTAATGACCTGTTCTCATTTCACTGACCCGCCTTGTGATTCACATTTTGAAAACAAAATAATCACACTTAGTTATTTTTTCATGCCTAAATTAGTGCCAGTTTTCATTTATGGGGCAGGCAAATGACTCACTTTATGGCAATTTTTTTCTCTTCAATGTTTATGTGCAGTAACGTTTTCGCAGGTACAGTCTCATCCGTCTCTCTTGGGGCGCTTTCTACCTCGCTCAACGAACGGATGCAGGTGATGAAAGCGGTGGCGGGTTATAAAGCACTGCATCATTTACCTATTGAGGATCTGCCTCGGGAGCAGGTGGTGCTGGATCATATGCTGCAAAACGCACAACAGGCCGGGCTTGAACCCCACTCCGTGGAGCCGTTTGTTCACGCTTTGATGAACGCCAGCAAGGCGATCCAGTATCGCTATCGGGCTGACTGGCTCTCATCACCAGACAGCGCTGTTCCTGTCAGGGATCTGACCGAGACCAGACAGCAGATACAACAGCTGGATACCCAGCTCCTGACGGCGATCAGCCAGCGCCTGATGACTGGCGCCTTCTCGCAGGAGGACAAAGAATTTCTGATGTCACACCTCACGGCACCTCACCTCAGTGAAAGTGATAAAAACAGCCTGTTCGCTTCCCTCTCCCGCATTCAGCGCCAGCACTAATACTCTATCAGCGGAGTACGCTATGCAGCTTCATGAACTCATGGACCCCGACTACTCTGATAATCCGTTTCCCCTATATCGAAAACTGCATCAGCAGGGACCGCTTATCCCTGCCGGAGATAAGATTATCATCAGCGGCAGTCACGCGGTGGTGGACGCCCTGCTGAACGACCGGCGGGTCGGTAAAAATTATATGGAAAGTGTCAGAGTAAGATTTGGTAATGATGCAGCCGGACTGCCGCTGTTTCAGGGTATCAGCAGAATGTTTCTGGTGCTGAACCCACCCGATCATAACCGGTTAAGAGGACTGGTTATGAAGGTGTTCAGCGCCCGGGAGATTAAATCTCTTCGGGAGATGGCGCTGACGATAGCCAATGAACTGGTTGATGAACTGGAAGGGCGTCGTGCCTGCGATCTGGCTCAGGCATTCGCTTTTCCGCTACCGGTGCGCATTATCTGCCGGATGCTGGATGTCTCAGAATCTGATGCACCAGAACTGGGTCGCCTTACCTCTGCGCTGGTCAGGGTTTTCGATCCTCAAATCAGTCAGGCGGATTTGCTGAAAGCCGCTGAAGCTTTTGCCGTACTGGAAAGTTACTTCAGTGCCGTGATCGTATCCCGACGTGACAGCACCGCCAGCGATCTGGTGTCGCTTTTTCTGCGCAGCGGCAGTGACGGCGACCGGCTGGATCACGATGAGATCATCGCCAATGTGATACTGCTGTTTCTTGCCGGTCATGAAACTACGTCAAACATGCTGTGCAACACCATTCTGGCCCTGCATGCTCATCCGCAGGAACTTGCGAGCCTGAAACAGAATCATGCGCTGATACCCGATGCCATAGAGGAATGTCTGCGCTACGACAGTTCGGTCCAGATGCTTTACCGCACGACTCTGGAAGAGATTGAGGTGGCAGGAGAGCTCATCCCGCCCGGAACCCGCTTCTTCCTTAGCCTTGGTGCAGCCAATCACGACCCGCTGGTATTTACCTCTCCGGAACGGCTGAATATCCGGCGGCATGAGGGGCGCTGTCTGGCATTCGGTGGCGGTATACATCACTGTATGGGCTACCGGCTGGCACTGGCAGAAATGGAGGTGGCGCTGGAAGTATTACTGACGCGATTGCCAGAGATGCGGCCCGTGGCCGCTGGTGTTCGCCGCAACCACAGAGCTAATCTGCGCGGCGTCAGCGCCCTGCCGGTCGAATGGTAAAGCACTGCAACGCCCGGCGGTTAACCGCGCAGCCGCAGCGTGGCGGGCAGGATAAGCTGACTGTCAGCGGGATCCTCACCAGCGATCATCGTGGTCAGCATAGAAAAGCAGGCCTGCGCCAGTGCCGGGACATTCTGCTCAACCGTGTCGATCGGAATGGAGAGTGAATCATAGAGATAGTGATCGTCGAAACTGGCAATGCGGATGTCGCTGGTCAGCAGGTTATGCTCGCTCATGTAGCGCAGTACTCCCTCCAGCAGACCGCAGGCGGCGGTGAACATCGCTTTAGGTGGGCGTCCCAGCCGGCGACAGAGCGCGGCAAACATCTCATAGCCACTGCCGGGATGGTAGTTACCCTGAATTATCCACTCCGGCCGCAGCGTCACACCCGCCCGCATCAGTCCCTCTTTGAATCCCGCCAGACGATCCTGGGTCGGGGAGAGGTCAGACTGTCCGCCAAGAAAGTAGATCTCCTCCGGACAGGTGCGCGCCAGCTTTTCGACCAGCTCAGCGGTGGGCGTCACAGAGTCGGTGATGACCCAGGGCAGCCTGGTGTTATTCATGTGGCGGTCAAACAGCAGCACCGGCAGCTGTTCGCTGAGGCTGACATAGTCGCTGTCGCTCAGCATACTGGAGGCGACAATCAACCCGTCGACCTGACGCGCCACCAGGTTATTGACCACGGCCATCTCCTGACCGGCATTTTCATCGGTGCAGGAGATCAACAGTTGCAGACCGGCGGCGCGACAGAGATTTTCCAGCGCATGGGAAAAGGCCGCAAAGCCGTGGTTGGTGATCTCCGGCACCACCAGCCCCAGCGTATGACTGCGGGCGTCATGTAGCATACGGGCGTGTATGCTGGGCTGATAATGGTGTTCCCGGGCCAGTGTCAGAACCCGCTCACGCGTCTCCTTCGCCACCCGTAACTCTTCGCCACGGCCGTTGAGCACCAGGCTGGCAGTGGCTTTAGAAACCCCAGCCAGCCCGGCGATGTCACTGAT
The DNA here is from genome assembly GCF_011800685.1 of Pantoea sp. EKM10T. Classification (NCBI taxonomy): domain Bacteria; kingdom Pseudomonadati; phylum Pseudomonadota; class Gammaproteobacteria; order Enterobacterales; family Erwiniaceae; genus Pantoea; species Pantoea sp. EKM10T. The sequence continues at coordinate 102,348 of NZ_JAALEU010000010.1, read as the reverse complement.
GGTAACGCGTTTGGTTTTTCTCACGGCAAGGCATCGGTTAGTGAAACAAGGGCTTATTCTACCATGCAGCGACGTAACGACCAGTAGCGGGCCTGCAGTTCTGCGCGACCGCGCAGGGTTAGCATCGCCGGATGGTCCGGAAAATAACGGCTGCTCATCACCCCTTCCCCGTCGTTGATGAAGATCTCAACGCTGGAGTGGTCACACAGGATCTGCAACCGGCGTGCAGCCCCTGTCCAGTAACGATAGGTCCATTGACCCGATACCAGGCTGCGACGGGCAAGCCGCAGTTCATTCTGCTGCCACGTCAGGATCAGCGTATCGGCGAAATTGAGTTCTATATCGCCCAGGCTCTCCAGCTCAAGCTCAAGCTCCAGCCGCTGCGCGGCAATCGGCGGCGCGTCATCGGCGCGGCCCTGATAATGCAGCTCCCTCTCCCGCAGCGCCTGCAGTTCTGCAATCGGCTGCTGACAGAGCCGACCATTGCGGGAGCTCAGCTCGCGCAGACAGGTCATCTGATGGATCCAGTGATGCGCCACGGTTGGCTGGGCCATCTCTTCACCGTCTGGCGTTCCCATCCAGCCCACCAGCAGACGCCGGCCGTCAGCGGTCAGCGTGGTTTGTGGTGCATAGAATTCAAACCCGGCATCCATTTCGTTCAGCGGGCCATGCAGGTAGGCAGGCTGCTGATAATCCAGCGAGCCACTGAGCCAGGCGCAGGCGTGACTGTTCAGGTAGCGTTTCTCTTCAGGCACAACACCCTGCGGACAGCAGATCAGATACGTGCTGTCGCCGAGGGTGAACATATCCGGGCACTCCCACATGTAGCCAGCGGCGTCCAGCCCGCCCAGTTCGCTGCCTGCAATCTCGCCGAGATTCTGCCATTCGCGCAGATTATCAGAACGCAACAGCAGCACCCTGCCCTGCAGCTGGGTATTCTGCGCGGCCAGCACCATGTACCAGTAATCTTCATGACGCCACACTTTGGGATCGCGAACGTGGCCGGTGTAACCCTCCGGTACGGCGATAACCGGACCGAGTTTGTCAAAACCGCCCGCGCTGTTCTGCTGCGCCAGACACTGCCACGCGGTGCGCGAACCATCATCAAACTTCACATTGCCAGTGTAGATCAGCGTCAGTACACCGTTATCGTCTACCGCACTGCCCGAGTAACAACCGCTGCGGTCATACTCCTCGTCCGGCATCAGGGCGATGGGCTGATGCTGCCAGTGCAGCAGATCGGCTGAGCGCCAGTGTCCCCAGCATTTTTGCTGATGCGCGCACTCCAGGGCGTTCCACTGATAGAAGAGATGATATTCACCGTCGAAATGGATAAAGCCATTGGGATCGTTTAGCAGGCCGGTTACCGGTGCCAGATGCCAGCCAGGGTAGTGGCTGTCGCTGAGCGCCTTTGGCATACCCTGCATCACCGCCTGCAGAATGGCGGCAAGACGTGTTGATGAGGCCATTATTCAGAATCCGTTTTGTATTTAAGCAGGTAAGAGATCACAAACGCAGTGGTGAACGCGATTGCGATGCCGATGACATAGTTGAGCAGAGAGCCCGCCTGGACAATCGCCATGCCCGGCAGACCGGTCAGCCCGACCGCAGTCATATAAACATGGACCGACACCACCCAGGCACCACCCAGCGCGCCACCCACCAGACCCGCTATAAAGGGTTTCATAAAGCGCAGGTTAATACCAAAGATAGCCGCCTCGGTAATCCCCAGCAGCGCGGAAAACGCTGAAGGCAGCGAAATCGCTTTGATCTTCGCATCGCGGGTTTTAAACCATACGGCCAGACAGGCACCGCCCTGAGCCACGTTCGCCATCGCCCAGATAGGCAGCAGGAAGTTCACGCCGATGGAAGGATTGCCCAGCAGTCCGGCTTCGATAGCGTGAAAGCTGTGATGGACGCCGGTAATCACAATCACCGAATAGAGTCCACCAAACACCAGTCCTGCCAGCCAGCCGGCGTGCGCAATCAGCGTACTGAGAATAAAGGAGATGCCATCACCCAGCATACGACCCGCCGGACCGATAATCAGCAGCGCAATAAAGCCGGAGATAATCACCGTCAGGAACGGGGTCAGTATCAGATCCAGCGCATCCGGGATAACCCGACGCAGCTGCTTTTCCAGCATGCTCATAAACCAGACCGCTAGCAGCACCGGGAACACCGTGCCCTGATAGCCAATCATCGCCACTTCAATGCCGAAGAAGTTCATGGTGTGGAAACCGGCGGCGACGCCCCAGGCGTTGGTCAGCGCCGGATGAGTGAGAATGCCGCCCAGTGTCGCACCAAGAAACGGGTTACCACCAAACTCGCGGGCAGCCGTAAAGCCAATCAGGATCGGCAGGATAATAAAGGCCGCCGAGCTGCACATATCCAGCATGATATAGAGCGCATTTTCCGGATTGACCCAGCCGTAAGTTTTGACCATCCCCAGCAGGCCCATCAGCAGACCTGATGCCACAATCGCCGGAATGATCGGCACAAAGATGTTCGACAACAGGCGGGCGATGCGCTGGAAAGGGTTAAGCTTACGTGCGGCTATATCAGCGGCCTCAGATTTGCTCGATTCACTGATGCCCGCCTCGGCGATAAAGGCAGCGTAGACCTTGTTCACCACGCCGGTGCCGAAGATAACCTGAAGCTGGCCCGCATTGCGGAAGCAGCCTTTAACGCCCTCAATCCGGCCAATCGCGGTGGTATCCGCTTTTTCATCATCGGCCAGCACCAGCCGCAGCCGGGTGGCACAGTGAGCAGCGCTGGCGATGTTCTCTTTACCACCCAGCAGGGGCAGCAATGCCCGCGATATTTTTACATAGTCCATACACACCTCAATCTTGTTATGTTTTTATCCATCCTGATCTCTGGCCCCGGCATCCGGGGCCGCCCGGTCAGAACCAGGTTTCCATCTGTACGCCGAAGTTCCATTCGCCACCGGCATCGAATCCTTTACTGCCGAAAGCGTCGTCACTGGCATAGTTATCCAGCCGGTGATCCCAGTTCATCCAGGTTGCAAAGAGACGAATTTCCGGACGTTTGAGGAAGTCACCGACATCACCGGCTTTCAGGGTTGGCGCAACGGTGAGTTTGGTAAAGCTGCCGCTGACCGCATTACGGTTGTTGTAGCCTTCGGGACGCAGATCCATGTACTGATAAGAGCCTTCATACTGCATCTCAAAGTTCTGGGTGATTTCCTGAATCAGCCGCAGGTTGACTGTCGCCCAGTCATAGCTGTCACCTTTGACGTAACGATCGTCACTACGCTGAGCCAGTAAAGCAGGTGCAATGTGCCAGCCACCGCCCAGCGGGGTAATACCGTAACTCGCCAGACGCCAGGTGTCCGCTTCCGGCAACAGTGCGCCATCAGAACCAATCGACTTCACCTCTGCGCCCAGTCCATGACCATAAAGCAGTGCAGTTTTCGACGTGCCTTCTCTCAGCCCATAAAAGCTGTCGTTATGCAGGCCAAGCAGCGCATGTACGCCGGTTTCTGCCGCATCGCTTTTGACTCTGAGGCCGTCGATGTCACGGCGATCGTCGTTATCCTTGGCCCGCATACCGCTGACCATCAGCTGTACCGGCCCGACAAAGTTATTCAGCGACAGGATGTAGTTCTGCGCAGTGTTTTCATTGTTTTCAATGTCGCCAAAGGTACGACCATAAAGGGAAATGTTACTGCGCGCCTGATCGCTCCATTTCATGTCGTAAATACCGGCACCGGTACCGGCAAGGAACACCACATCGGAGTCGATCCAGTGAATATCAAAGTTATCGCGATCAAAACGCTTACCGGCCCAGACCGTGGCGTTATCGAATGCGCCGCTGAAGGTGGGAAGCTGCCCGAGCTCGACAAACGCCTGACGCAGGTTGAGATCGCTGCTGGCGGCTGTCCAGTCGTTGTAGGTGCGCTGTCCATCGGCCAGCATCGCTTTGAAACGGGTGGTGGCGCCGTTGTCCAGCGTCTGTTTATGTTCGAGGTTGAGCTCAACGTAGGTATCCGGTTCATTACCAAGGCGACCAACGTGACCGCCGGTTTCCCCGGCAGGGGTAACGGTCGGGCCACCCTGAGTTTTGGCGGCCGAGCTGTTCATCAGCAATCCTGAACGGGCATAACCGTGGAACTCGAAGCCACCTTCATCGGCTGATTTTTGTTCCAGTTTCGCGGTGCGCTGCGCGACCTCAGCGGTGGAGTTTTGGGTCTGTTGTTGCACGGCAGCCAGTTGCTGTGCCTGCTTCTCAGCCATCTGTGCCTGTTTCTCCGCGACCTGTGCGCGGGTTTCCGCTGCATTCGCTCGCTGCTCGGCTGCCTGCAGTCGCTGCTCCATGGCCGCAAGGCGTGCTTCAATGCTGCTCATACTGGAGTCAGCCCAGACTGATGTAGAAAGTAATATCGTTGAGAGGCTCACTGCTAACGTGCTTTTTTTCATTTTTTTATGTCCCTGAAGAGAGGCTATCACCACCGGATTTTTTGCTAAACCGGTTTAGGCGCAAATCATAGCCACGGGTAATTTCCCTGCGCAATGAAAATAGCTAAACCGGTTTAGTGATTGTGAGATAGCTCCCAAAACAGGGGCAATAAGATAATCAGCCTGACAGGTGGTCCAGCTGGTGGAGCCGCGGAAGTGCTGTCATGGCCCCTTTAGCCGTGGTTGCCAGTGCACCGCAGCGTTGTGCACTGGTAAGGCAGATGGCCAGCTGCGATTCATCGGCAGGAAGACCCGACTTAGCCAGCCCCCAGAGTAATCCGGCCACGAAGGCATCACCTGCGCCCGTGGTGTCGATGCTGGCCACGGGCGAAGTAGCATAGTGGTATAGCTGGCCCTGATAGCAGGCGATCACACCTTCCCTGCCCCGCGTGACCAGCAATAATTTTATGCTGAATCGCACTGCCAGCTGCGGCATGGTGATAGCCGGTTCCTGATCCGGACAGAGAAAATTGAGTTCCTCGTCGGACAGTTTAACCACGTCCGCATGGCTCAGCGCCTCGTTCACCACCGCATGCAGCAGTTCCGGATCGGGCCAGAGGTCATGACGCAGATTTAAATCGAAACTGACATGCCCGCCTGCTGCCCGGATCTGCTCCATGGCAGTCAGGGTCGCCGTGCGTGAAGGTTCGGCTGATAAGGCGATGGAACAGCAGTGCAGCCACTCCCCTTGCCGGAATACGGGCAGATCTTGCGCCTCAAGAAACAGGTCAGCACTCGGCCTCACCATAAAGGTAAAGGAACGTTCGCCATGGTCATCCAATCCGACCACCACGGTTGAAGTGCGGTGCTGCGTATCAGCGATCATGTAGCGGGTATCAACCTTCTCTTCAATGAGCGTCTGCCGCATAAACTCACCAAAGGGATCATCTCCTACCCGCCCGATAAAAGCGCTTTTTCCCTGCAGACGGGCAACTCCAACGGCGACATTGGCGGGCGCCCCACCCGGACACTGCATCAGGCGACCCGGCATTTCGGGAAGCAAATCAACCACGGCATCCCCGAGGCACCATACGCGTACAGACATAAAAAACTCCTCTGATTAAACCTGATAGCTAAACCGTTTTAGCTATAGCGATAAACCGTGCTGAGTTCAAGTATTACCCTGCGGAAATGATGCGTAATTAACAGAAGTCGTTATCAGGCGAAGAGATAAGATGCGGATTGCACTGTCGGGAGGCCGGTGGAGGAAAGAATTAAAAAACCGGCACAGAGGCCGGTTCTGGTATCAAAAACGTAAAGAGGATTATTTTAATGTGGAGAGTATCTGTCTGATTGACGCGTCGATCTGTTCAGCAATCTCTTTTGGCAGACGGCTGAATTCATACTGCACAGTGCGCTTCTCATCATTAGTTTTACGACGCGCATAGGTATTAGCTGTGGTAAAAGTAGCCAGCTTTTCCGTCACCGTCTTGCTGACGGGTGCAGGTTTTTTTAACTGACGACGGGCGCTTTTAAAGCCGTTAAGAATCGCGCTCTTCTTCTCATCCGCATTGGCGCTTAGCAGGGAATCATCAGCTTTAAGCGTTTGCTTAATATCGCTGACCAGCGCGGTGACATCAACCGCTTCCGCTTTCGCCTCTTCCCAGACATCGAGCAGTAGCTGGTAATCCTGAAGTGTCAGCTCTGATACGACCGGAAAGAGTTCAATAAATTCAGCGGGTACGGCTGCGGCCTGGAACGCACGTGAGACCTTTGCGTTTGAGATGCCTTCTGCTTTAGCAATCTCTGTTTTGCTCATGCCATTTTCGTTCATCAGCATAAAGCGCAGGCCTAATTCACGCAGGTTATGCTCTTTTGCTGTCTGAATGTCCGCAGCCAGCTGACGCGCATCACTAAGGCTCAGTTCATCAGCGGTGACCAGTACTTCCAGACTGGCACCGGTAAGAATGCATGCGGCGCGGCGGCGCGAACCATCCATGATTTCAATCCGGTCACCGTTGACACGACCAATAGCCGGAAAAAATTGCTGCAGCGTAATAGTACGGGTGATCTCCTGAAGCGATTCCGGCGTCAGCGTGCTCTGGTCACGTCCGTTGATTTTTGGGTCAACGCTGGTTCTGGTTTCAATATCATCATGCAGGATTAGCTGGCGCACAAAGGTGGCCTTCGCGCCCGACTTCAGCGTAAATGTGCGCGACTGGCTGCTGCTGTCGATCATGTTTGCGATAGCAGAATCACCAAACTTGCGCCCGATGCGCTGTATAGGTTTGCTCACAAGGTACTCCTGATATATTCAATGCGGTCAAACACAGCCCTTGAGAACTGCTCGGCTTCATATTTAGCTTTGCGCAGAGCGTCCGCACTGCCCGGATAAGAGGAGGGATTGGCACTGATCACCGTATCAAAGGATTCGCCGCAGCGTTCAAATCCATCCAGTCGCGGCAGGCTGCAGTCCAGCATCGATTTAGTAAACACTTCCCTGGCATAGCTTTGCGAAGTCAGGTGATCGTGTTTAGAAGTCATTTTGGACATAAAGCCGATATTGGCTTTAAGCCGTGGCTCAATGCCTTCGGACTCAATACGCTCCAGCATTTCAGGCAGACGCGTCAGATACTTCATGGTGGAGTGGAAATCGACCTGTGCCGGGGGCGTCGGCGTCAGCAGTACATCACTGGCCGCAATTGCATTCAGCATGAATGAATCAAGGTGAGGTCCGGTATCAAGGAAGATAAAATCGTAGTCACCCGCCAGACGATCAATCACGTTGCGGCGTAGTACTTCCGAAGGCGCAACGCCTGGCAGATGCTCAGCAACCAGCTCTTCCCAGTCGCTTGCAACAAAACCATCGTCGATAGAGGCTGGGATCACATCAACGCCTGGCATGACAGTAGGTTTAATGAATTGCTTACGAAGCTGGTCAGCATCCAGATCGTTCAGCATCGCCTGCGCTGCCGTCTCCAGAACTGAACCGACACTGTTGGTATGGCTCAGGAACATCGTGCTTGATGCCTGTGGATCCAGGTCGATAACCAGAATACGCAGGTCATTATGTAACATAGAAGGATGTGCACGCATACCGTGGGCCAGCGTGACTGTGCTCACTGTTTTTGAGACACCACCTTTAAGGCTGACAACGAATACGACAAAGGGGCCATCGTGCCGATCGCGATATTTCGGTACTTTACGATGCTGATAGATGTCGACCACATTCTGGATAGTCAGGGCATATTGTGAGGTGCTGCCGGTCTGTTTTTTCCCAAACTGATAACCTGCTGCTTCCATATCACCAATTGCGGCGACAACAGCATGCTTACTCAGCAATGGCATGTTGGCGACAGCATTCCGGGAGAAGGTCTGGTAAAAACCGGTCTGGTTAAATTCTTGACGCTGCTGCTCAATATGGTTACTCAGTCCATGTAACATGGAATTGGCACGTGTGGCCATTTCCAGCACTCCACCATAATCACGCTTCATAAGCCCCTCTGCGTTAATGTTTTTTGCATACTACACAAAAAGCACATACCTGCCAATTTTTTAGAAAAATGCCAAAAACCTGGATTTTTTCTCCGCGATGGTGAGATGCAAGCAGTATTACTTTTGTGAATCACTGGAAAGTGAATCGCTTTGCTTTTTTGTCTTACAGGCTGGTTGAGACAGAGAACTTAAAATGGCGACATTAAACGAATATTTTAAGGACTAATGATTCGGAGCGGTGCATTCCGATTCTGATAAATCATCTGCCAGTCTGCAGGTTGCTCGTTAAATTGTTTTCGTGTTTTCAATGGTGTTTTCAGCATGAAAATTCAATAAAAGTTATTATAAATCATTTAATTACGTGTGAAATGCCCTGGTGAAAAATTTCCAGGATTAATGTACTTTCACTCAACATTTATTGCTGACGTAGAGTTTTACTCAGAAGCTATTACAGTGCTTTTGAACCTGAAGGAGTAGGCATAATGGTAAAGTACGCAAGTAATCGTTACCGCTATCATTGCTAAATTAAGATCACTGCTTCCAAATCCATACCTTTTATGCCTTGTCATTATGTAGCGTTCATAATCTGCGTTGCTGCCTGTCAACATAATGTCAGGCGTTTTTCCGCATAGGGTTTTTATTGCAAGGCTTAATCCAGAAAAGATAGGGATTTAATTCCCTTCATCATTATGTGATGTCACGAATCAAAATCATGTAAGAGTTAAGACTGCCGATTTAAGAGCATGAGTAGGAGTAGAGAACAGGCTTAATGCGGCAAGGCTTAGAGCAATATTAATTGGGGCAAGTCACCATAATGTAGCTATGCCGGACAGTCAGAATTAACGCTCTGCTGTGCTTGATTCAGATCCGGATACTATCTTTTCATCTTCATGTCATTCTTACATTCCTGAAATTACTTCATTCACGCTAAGCCTATTTATTAGTTTAAGTTATTATGCCGAACGCATTTTTCTTACTGTCGTTCTTCCTGTTGTTCCTTCACTGGCACCTTATTAATTTCTTCCGGGAAAGTTATTTTAAGTGCCTTTTTAGTATGTCTGACAGATTCTGAGTACTGACAAAACAAAGATATTACGTTAAGTAAGAATCTTATGGTGTTTTCATCATGAAAATAAAAAATAATCCATTATTTATCAAATAGATAGGCGATTAACATCATGGTGAGTTTTCTGTATTTTCACTGACCGATTTTCTGAGGCCTGATTTAAACTTATAACCCTAAAGATTTAATGGTTATAGGTGTATGCAACATTCCAGTCTTACCTATGCTCAGCGTTAGATCGTTTTAGCAGTAAAAGACCTTCACAGATGTGCTTCTGATAAACCGCACATTCAGAACTGAAGGTGAAAATCACTTCTGACCGGGACTCTCAGCTAATTCTTTGTTTTGTGTGTTTTATCCCCGTTATTCACAGGCCAGATCCAATTGGTCGATCCTCAATAGATCAAATTGAGATCCTTAACAGATCCCTGCAGCGTCTGAAGCCTTGTAACACAAGGCCTGGAAGGGGGTCAGTAACCACTGTAGCGAGAAGAATAACCACTATAACGAGTATAACAACCACTATAGCGAGAAAAGCAACCGCGCTGGCGAGTACTCAACAACCACTATAGCGAGTAATTGGCCTGAATCGGTGTGCATAACCCTGATTATGCGTAGATGACGGCTTCTTCCAGGGTGCTTGCGATGAAAGAGGGAGATCCAGTAAAGGGGGAGGGCGGTGGCTCGACTCTTTTTCAGTTAGTTTTCTCAGGTTATCCACTGAATAGATCCAATAACAGATCCATTTAAGATCCTTATTAAGTTCCTTAAAGATCCCAGCACCGCCTCAGGCCACGGTATGACTACGTTAAAGCCGGGTCGCTAACCACTATAACGAGTAAAACAACCACTATATCGAGAGAAATAACCACTATGGTAAGTAGATTAACCGCTGTAGTGAGTGATAGTATCCACTGTATCGAGTAACAGCGGCTCTCGCCTGTTCACATCACGGATCTTCCTAATGCCAAGAAAAGAACCAGATATCCTGAACATAGCTGATGCGTTTAGCGAAACAGATAAACGTACAGGTGAAGTTGTTACTCTTACCCCCAACAGTAACAACACCGTCCAGCCGGTAGCATTGATGCGACTCGGTTTATTTGTTCCGACGTTAAAATCCACAGCGCGCAGTCAGAAAAACCAGATGAACGCCATGGATGTGACCCAGGATCTTAAACAGTTATCCCTGGTCAGGTCAGAAGGCTATGACAACATTAAGATTCTGGGTGCCCGCCTGGATATGGATAATGATTTCAAAACCTGGGTCGGGATCATTCGTGCATTCGCTACGCATGAGTGTCTGGGAGACACGGTAACGCTCTCTTTCGTTGAATTTGCCAAACTATGCGGCATACCCTCAGTGCGTCTCTCCTCGAAGCTCAGGAGCCGTCTGGATGCTTCGCTGACGCGTATTGCCTCTAACACCCTGACTTTTACCAGCAAGGGCGGAGAGAACTACACAACGCACCTGGTGCAGTCTGCGAAATACAGCATCAAGAAGGACACGGTAACGCTGCAGGCCGATCCCAAGATCTTTGAGCTGTATCAGTTCGACAGAAAGGTTCTGCTGCAGCTTAAAGCCATCAATGAGCTGGCACGCAAAGAGTCTGCTCAGGCGCTCTACACCTTCATTGAAAGCCTTCCGCCGAAGCCTGCGCCGATATCTATGGCGCGTCTGCGCGCAAGACTTAACCTGACATCGCGTGTGATTACCCAGAATGCCACCGTCAGAAAGGCCATGGAGCAGTTAAAAGAGATCGGCTATCTCGACTACACCGAAACCCGACGTGGCTCATCAGTCTACTTCTGGGTTCATTATCGTCATCCTAAGCTGCGCCCGGCCGAACTGCCGCTCAGTAAGTCAGGCCTGATCGATGATGAGATGGATGAGTTTGACGATCTTGATATCGATTCCGACGTAATTGACGTCAGCCTGCCTGAACCGGTGATTGAAGAGGATAGCAGTGAGCTGGTGATGGTCTCGCGTGAAGAAAAAGAGCTACTGAACAAAATCAGGAAGCAGAAGAAGCAATGACACGCTTTCTGCTAGCATGCATGCTACTCCGCTTTCAATCTCTTATCGGGAACGCCGGGCTGAAAGACAATAACCACTGTAGCGAGTAACGTTACTCACTATAGTGGTTACCAGCACGACAGCAACATACGTAACGCCTGTCTGAACAGGGCTAATCGCGCTATTCATTACTCTCCATCGGCAGGACCTGAATTGAGTCCGGTGCTGTGTTTACTCTCTATAGTGGTTAGTCTCTCCCGGAAGAGCGGCCTCAAAAGCGTAATAGCCAGAATGAGACCCAATGTTCACTCGCTATAGTGGTTACTTACCTGATCACAGCACAGAAAGTACGGCCGTCATGAAGTATTCACGCAGGCTGGGCAGGGGAATCGGTGTCATTACTCTACTCGCTATAGTGGTTATCTCCTCCGTTACCGCGCTTTTTCATCTCCCTTTTGTCCATCCAGGGTGGGTAAACTACTCGCTACAGTGGTTATCAGGTTGTTTTATCGCTAAAGCGTTCAGTTAATGATCGGATATTGGCGCTGATGAATGCGATATTCTCGCTACAGTGGTTGTTAATTGGGAGCAGAAATGGGGAGCATACTCGCTATAGTGGTTGTTATTGTCACTGGCCTATGCTCGATATAGTGGTTACCTTAAATATAGTAAGCACTCACTATCATTTATTGCACTGTCAGTAAAAGACTTCCTGTTAAATTGCCAAATGCCCACACTTAAAAATGGTTACTCGCCACAGCCGTTAAACGGTGTGCCGTGCTTCAGATTTTTGCAGTTTTAGAGCTTAGCTGCATTCATAAAAGCACCTTTGCGAGGCCCCACACAGGGCGGATTCTGCAATCAAGGGTCAAAATTCATTGTTGAGAGGGAGATCGGTTTTTTACTCGCTATAGTGGTTATGACTGAATGAAACCGTACCTGGAGTACCTGAAACAAAGGGTAATGCGCCTTCGCGCTGCAATTTAGAAGGACGGATGACGATTTACTTGCTCTGCTTACTCGCTACAGTGGTTTCCGAACCCTGAATATCGTTACTTTACTCGCTACAGTGGATAGGCGATGAAGTTTGATCCTAAAGAAGGATCCGCCACTGATTTGCTTACTGGAAGAGTTAAACAGGTAACTTTACTCGCTACAGTGGTTATCAAATAGAGCTGAGCCAGAATGAGTACAGAGATTAAGGTATGGCCGGAACCATCAGGAAGGCGCTGCCGTTATCCCTGTCACAAGAACGGGTCCGATGGGGGCGAGGGGGAGGGGAGGTGTTTAGCGGGGCCGCTGCGGCTATGATACTGCTCTGCAGGACATCGGTGAAGAAAGCGGCCTCGCGCTGACGTACCGCTTTATCACCGTTGGGACAGAGAGTGTTACATCGCCTCACGGTATTCCGGCCAGGCAACGGATTGTGCTTCATAGCGCCCTGCGGCTGCGAACAGCGTGCCCTGGAAGTTGATCACACCTGCAGCCTCCAGCCACATCCACTCTTCTGCCTGTACGATCCCTGCCGCGATGACGGTAATTTCCAGCGCGGAACAGCATTTAATAATCGCCTGAACCACCGCCTGCTTTGGCCCACTGCGATGAACATCGCGGGTGATACCGGCATCAATACGAATGCGGTCGGGCTGAATGTGAGTCAGCAAGGACAATCCCGCGGAGCCGTCACCAAAATTGTCGATCGACAGACTGATTCCGACCGCTTTTAGTGCGCGTACGGCTTCAGAGAACGCTTCCAGCTGCGAGATCACTGCGGTTTCGCTTACGCCAACTACAACCTGCTCAGGAACCAGTCCCGCCTGCTGAATAGCGGCCATAATATGATCGACCGCATTGGGTATCACCACCAGCGTCATAGGCAGCAGGCTGACGTACAGTGTCATACCGTCCGGGCAGACCAGGCCAGCATGGGCAAACGTCTTTTTCACGGTTTCCAGATCGTTAACATAAAGCTGATCGCCTGAGGTGTCGTCGGCGGGAGCAGGTCGCAGAGTGGTCGCCTCAATCGCTGTGACCTGACGAGCGAGGGGATCCACCACCGGGCGAAAGCTGACGCCTTCTGTCTCCGGACGGGAGTCCGGCACATCATTGTGCTCAGAAATAAACTCCCAGTAACCCGGCGGGAGGACCTCGTAATAGTTCTCTTTCTCACGAGACTCTACAAACGTGCGCAGGAATTGCAGTGCCCGATCATCATAGGTCAGACGATATTTTGACGTCCCTTTATCCAGCACGGCCTGCAGGAGCGATGAGCGATCGTGTTCACGCAGGTCAAAGAGTGCCATGCCCGCATTACCAAAGCGGCGGTAAGGCGCATAGTCGCGCATCAGCTCCACCACATTGTGGTGCCGTCGATCTGCACAAATCCTCTGATAGACTGCCTGAATGCCTGCTTCCGGACCCTCAAGCAATTGAAAAAAATGGGTACCGTTAAATAATAAGATGCCGGTCACGTCGTGAGTCGCATTTATTTTGCTGGCGTTGTCGACCATCGCGGGCAGGGTTCTGATGGAGAAGTCATCTGAAATATGGCTGCGGTATATTATGGTAGTCAGCATGTGCAGCTCCGTTTTATAAGATTGTTGCGCACACGCTAGCATTGTTCAAAAAATGTTTCATCTCTCCTTATTCACTGTCGCACAGACTGCACCACGGCAGGTGACAATAAGCGAAACGGCAAATTGTGGGGCACGGTTCCAACAATCGTAATGGGATCAGAGACGCTGAACCTGAGCAGACGAACTCATGCTTCCTGCATAATAAAAAAGGCCGCCGTAGTGGCAGCCTCATCGTATTGAAGGGGTAAATGTTATTTGATCAGTTCAGCAGAGACATAAGCACGATTATCAACGCGTGCGCCGGTAATTTTATAGGATGCGCCTGCATCTTTGGCCTGTGCCGCGACTTTCGCTTCAGCAGCATCCAGGGTAGACGCGGTAGCGGTAATAGTCTGGGCAAAACTACCGAATGAAATCAGAGAGAGTGCAGTAACAGCAACGAAAGTTTTGATGGATTTCATGGTCAATTCCTTAGCGTATTTCAGTCAGGGAGAGGCGTTTTGCCTCGATGGAATGAATGATAGGCGCGATCTCGCCAGACTGATATAGCTAAATTTTGCTGATATTGATCAAATATTTTGAGTTATTACCATGGGGGATATCAGAGATCGTTCAGATCGCTGAAAACGCAATCTGATATCAGATTGCGTCAGCTCCAGTTTTAATGACACTCGCCACGCAGCTTCCAGTGCAGCCAGTGATCCAATGCTTCTTCGTTCAACGGCTTCGAATAGAAATAGCCCTGAGCCTGATCGCAGCCATACTCGGTCAGGGATGTTACTGCATCCGGACACTCAACCCCTTCTGCCACCACGGTATAGTCCAGCTCTTTAAGCATGGCGATGATGCTGCGTGCAATGATGCGTGAAGCCGTGTCAGAGGAAAGCTCACTGATCAGGGAACGATCCAGCTTAATCACATCAAGCGGCATGCGACGCAGATAACTGATATTGCTGTAGCCGGAACCGAAATCATCGAGTGAAATAGTGAATCCTCGTGCTCTGAGCATCTCCAGCCCGCGCAGGGCGGTCGGGCTTTCAAGGATACGTTCGGTTTCCAGACATTCGATTCCCAGCAGAGAGGTCGGGAGCTTAGATTTGACCATCTTACTTTCCAGTGCTGAAGCGAACCCCTCGCGCGCAAAGTCACGTACGCTGACGTTTATCGTTAGCGGCAGCTGGATACAGTTATTCCTCAGCCGGCTAAGGCGCTCAACCGCCCGATCGATAATCCAGGCTGTCAGCACAGAGAGCAGATCGGTCTGCTCAGCCAGCGGGATAAAGGCGGCAGGTGAAAGTTCGCCCCGGCTGGGATGTTGCCAGCGGATAAGCGCTTCCAGACCCACGGGTTTACCACTTTGCAGGCAAATTTTCGGCTGATAGACCATATACAGCCCGGTGTTCTCGCGTAATGCCGTTTTAAGATCGGTCATCAGCAGGAAATCTTCTGAACGCTGCGTTTCAGCCTCAGCGTCAAAGCGCTGAGAGGGCAGGCCGCGGCCGACCGCTTCATGCAGCGCACTGACCGCACGGCCTAATATTTCAGATGCTGGCATGCTGCCAGCGACAAAGTCAGCCTCACCGGTATGGGGAGTCAGCGCGACTGACAGACCTTCATCCATGTCCGCACTGATACCTTCCAGACGACCGGCTACCCACGCGGCACTGAGTCGGCTATCCGCTCGGGTCAGGATAGCAAAGCGGCCGGTGGCCACCGTATAGATCATCTCCCCAACCGCCGGACGCAGGCGTAGCGGCAGCAGAGTGGCCATATCTTTCAGCAGGCTCTCAACCGGGCTCATTCCCATGGTGCGGGCCAGTTCATAAGCGCGCGACATATCGATGCAATCAATCAGAACCAGACGGCGTGGCGTGGTATCGCCGGCAACGGCAAGATATTGCAAATCACGTATCAGGCGCTGACGGTTAGGCAGCCCGGTCACCGGATCGGTAAAACCCGCCGAGTGCCAGGCTTCAAGAAAGGACATTACCAGCGTAGAGAGCAGCGTTAAGGTCGTCACCTGGTCACTGGGAAACGCATGCGGCTCGGTGTCGGTCACACATAGTGTGCCCAGAATAATGCCATCGCGTGTTTTCAGTGGCACACCGACATAAAAGCGGATAAAGGGTGAGCCAGTGATCAGGGGATGCGTGACAAAACGCGCATCGTAATAAGTATCAGGGACGATCACCGCACTGTCGCTATCAACCACGTGACGACAAAGTGAATCCGCACGCGTTGAGCGTTGCAGTTCAAAATTGTGTGATGCCCGAACGGTCTGGAACTCATCATCCAGCACCGATATAAAGCTGCCCGGGATACCCAGGGCCTGACTGGCTAACCGGACAAACTTCCGGAGAACTTCATCGCGGCTTTCATCAGGGTCGCGCAACGCCTGTAAGGCGCGGCTGCGGCGCTCATTGTCGCCGTTTAAATTGTTTAACATGTGTGTAGAACCCCCGCACCGGCTGATTACGGAGCGAAAAAAGAAAACTGTCCGGAGCGAAATGTGATTCGGGCGGCAGGAAATATGGCGTGATTTTTTATTTTCAACTGGATAATAAGGGACTATGCAGCGGGTGTCTCTTAATATTTTCTTTAACGCATTAAAGGGGTTGTTACGATTCGAAAATTTAATCGAAGATGCGCCTGATTATTTACATTTGTACATTTTATATAGCCAGGAGAGGGTTTTTACGGTTGTTAATGTTTATGTTCCATCAGGAGATGAATAAGCATTCAGGGTGGTTAATGTTATTTCTAAGTCAGTTTTACAATTAAACAGGTCTGCAGCCAGAGACGGATCGCTATCCGCTGGTTGATCAGGAAGATAACCTATTAAAAATACAGGTAAAAGCCTGTAAAGATGAAGACCGGCAGATATGACCTGTCAGTGTACTCCTGACTGCTATAGGTCAATCCACCGCAAGACTGCCAGTAACGTGTCGCTTCAGAAAGTAATCAATTTAACCTTTCATGCCGTGTGTGAATTGTGTCGGACGACGTGGCGGCGGGTTTTGCTCCAGCCAGTCACGAACCTGTTCGGTCCGCGGCCCTCGCTCGCGGATCGCGCGTGTCAGCCTTTCCTGTGTTGTCCTCAGTTCCTGGGTCCAGTAGGTGATTTGCCACTGTTCACGAATTTCCACCTGCGACAGATCGTCGGGCGAGCGACGCTGGATAGGATTTTTCATTCATTATCCTCCTCTTTTTCAATGATGCTGCCTGAACATGACCCTCAGGCTATACCTCTATCCTGATGAAGAAAGGGCGCTTGAGGTAGCGGATTAATCCCTGAATGGCCCTTAAGGCAAATAACAGGATAATTCCTGGCAGGAGGAATAAAGCACTCTATGGAAATAGAAAAGTCTCCGTCAGGGCGAAATATGCCGCTTCGCTTATAAAAAAGCATGCATGATTTTTAAACCTGAAATTTGACATTTATTTAAAATAGTCAATTATTCTGTGGTCTTTTCGTTATGGCCGCTCTCAGGTTGCTTCGCTTTTATTGATGGCGAAGCGCTGTGCCTTTGCGGTTTAATCATGTTGAAGGAGTCTTTGTTTGGTGAATCGTCCCCCCAGGCCGCCTGTGGTCGTCCAGAGTAATGTGCGTGAACTTCGTCTTGCCGCCGGGCTCTCACAGCAGAGCGCTGCTGAGCGTTTTGACCTTAGCCTGCGCGTCTGGCAAACCAAAGAAGCCGCAGGTAACCCGACACTATTAAGTCAGGGAGAATATGAGTTGCTGTTATTACTGGCTGGCTGTCATCCCCATTTTGCTCTTGCACCTCAGAGCAAAAAGTAACGGCTGTGTTAATACCCTGAAATTTATTTCTGTTGTAACCGGCTGTCTGATAACGGTAAAAAAATTATATTTACCGACTTGAAAACTGACTACTGATCCCTATTTATAGAGATGATCGGAAATATGAGCCCGATCAGATGAACTTTTGGATGAACCTGTTCAGGAGATTATCACCATGTCAGTACAACAATTTTCAGTGTTCCCTTCGCTGGCTGATTCAGTCTTTTCAGACCGCTTTAACCGCATCGATAAATTGTTCAGTCAGCTTACTGGCGACAGCCCGGTAACGTCGGTTCCCGCTTACGATCTGCAACGGGTAGAGGATAATCGCTATGCGTTGACCGTCAGTGTACCTGGCTGGAAAGAGCATGAACTGGAGATCGAGTTACGAGGCGGACGGCTTTCAGTGGCCGGTCACAGAGAGAAACCGTCACAGGAAGCGTCTGGCGAGGCCCGGGAAGAGAACACCAGCTGGATCCACCGCGGCATTTCCCGACACGATTTCCAGCTGAGCTTTTCCATTCCAGAGCACATGAAGGTCACCGGAGCCAGCCTGGCGGAAGGTCTGCTTAGCATTGATCTGATCCAGGAAATACCGGAGAGCGAGAAACCGCGCCGTATCCCGATTGCGATCGGCGGTCAGCGAACTCTTGAACATCAGTAACATGAACAGGGCGGAAACGGCACAGGCTGTTTCCGCCTTTTTATTCACTGGCAGGTAAGAAAGTCAAAAGAGTTCAGGCGCTGGCTGCCATAAGGCTGATTTGCGACGGTAAGCCGGTATTCGTTCCGGTCAGCATGATCGGTTCACCCGCCTCAAGACTGGAGTGAAATGCAGCCTTCATCGATGCACTGATACCATCACCACACCACATCAGATGATGCTCAAAGCGGCGTTGCGCCACGGCGGGGATACCTGACGCATCTGCTGCAACTTCAACCCGAAAGCCCTGTCCGTTAAGCCGTATCGCTTCCATCCAGATCTCGGTTTCATCTGTGACGCTGACTGCTTCAAGAAACAGCGGTACGGTGCTGCGTCGTTGTGAGGCCAGCGCCAGGCGCTCCCACTGACTGACTACCGCTGAATGAAAGCGCTGCTGGCGCCGCGCCGCACCTTCGCTGAGGTCAGTGCGCAGCCAGAGGTTGAGCGGCCGCAGGTAGCGATTAACATAATCATCACCACAATAGTCGGTATTCATCATCTGTAGTTCGCGATCAACATCTGCGTCCGTATTATGCGCCAGCAGGTGCAACATATCCTCTTCCCGGCAGGCCCAGCCGCCAGGCAGCGCAACGCTGGGCCAGTTAAATGCAGTATGGATATCAAAAAGCGTATGACCCCCTGAGGTCATTTCACGCACACAGAGCGCACGCGTAAGCTGATTATCTGAGTAACCAGCAGGGCCAGGCGGCGTTATCAGCCCGGCACGGCGCCAGCGGCGCAGAGTTTCAGGAAGAACACCGACGAGACCACATACGGTGTCGGTAGAGTGCTGAGGCATAATTGATATCCGGAAGGCATTGAGATCCCATGAACAGGGAAGATGACGCAGTATGCGCGTCAGGAATAAATAAAGAAACAATCATTTCCAAAATCTGCTGGTGTATCGGGTGCAGAGAGGGCAGTGGGTGAGGGGGATTAAACAGGGGTACAGAGCAGATGCCGGACGCAGAGACGCCCGGCGATTAAGCACACGTTACCAGTGGTACTTGTTGGAATCTTCCCACTCTTTCACTTCTTTTTCGGCACGATCTTTCTCGTAGCCGTAGCGTTCCTGAATTTTACCGACCAGCTGATCGCGCTTCCCTTCTACAACGGTCATATCGTCATCCGTAAGATCACCCCATTTTTCCTTAACTTTACCTTTGAACTGCTTCCAGTTACCGCCAATGCGATCTTCGTTCATGGTGACTCTCCCATTTCCGGTTGTTGTCCAGTGACCTGATGAATATCTGTATTGCCTGAAGGCTGTCAGATGAATCAAGCATGGCACAGCTTTTGCTTTTTGCAGCGAAGCGGTGTGAGCCGCATCAAATTATGGGCAAAAGGGAAGGAAAGGGGATTATCACGGCGGGGTCTATTCCGGGCGTCGTGCTGGCCAGCTTACTGCAGGCAGGGCATTGAGGGCTGGACGGGCAAACAGAAAGCCCTGGTAATAGCGTACCCCGGCACCTTCCAGCCAGAGCCACTCTTCAATTTTTTCAACCCCTTCCGCAATAACCGTAATTTCCAGTGCCTGACAGCATTTAATGATGGCCATCACAATCGCCTGACGCGGGCCACTGCGGTGGATATCGGTGATCAGCTTGCGATCGATTTTCACTTTGTCGGGCTGGAAATCTGCTAACAGCGACAGGCCAGCGAAACCGGCGCCAAAATCGTCGAGCGCCAGGCTGATCCCGGCCGCTTTCAGCTGCTGGACAGCAAACTGGAATGCGTCGAAGCGCGAGATGATCTCATCTTCGGTCACCTCAACCACCACCTGCTCTGGTCGCAATCCCTGCTGCCTGATCTGCTGGATAAGATGTTCAACAGCATTATCGATTACCACCAGCGACATGGGCAGCAGGTTGACGGAGAGCGTCTGCTCGCGCAACCCCAGATGTCTGGCCAGCTGGAAAGCGTAGGTTTTAGAGTGCAGATCGCCCTGATAGCGCTCGCTTTCTGGCAACTGCGAAAAGTAATCAGCGGGCGATGTGCCGTGCTGGCCACGTATCAAGGCTTCACAGGAGACAATCCGGCGATTTGCTGTATCCACAATAGGCTGTAGCGCAAATTCACAACGCTGACCCGGTGCCGGTTGCCAGGCTGGCTGAGATTCGGAGGTGACGGGTGTTGTCAGCGTCCACTGACTGGCAGGATCAATTTTGATAAACGTCTCTTTATCCCGCCCCTCGACGAAAGAACGCAGGAACTTCACCACCCGGTCATCTCTGATCCGTTCATCACTCAGGGTGACCCGCTTAAGCAGGGCATCCACTACGGTGTGTTTCTGATAATCACGTAAATCAAATAAGGCCATACCGGCATGACCGAAGCGACGCGCAGGGGCGTAATCCCGCATCAGCTCAATCAGGTTAAAATGCCGCTCATCCTGACTGATACGCTGGAAAACCGTGTGAACGTTGTCGACGCTACCCTCCAGCACCTGAAAAAAGTGCTGTCCGTCATAGAGCAGTATCCCGGTGACTTCAGCCTCAGCATTTTTGATACTGGCGCGCTCCACCAGCGCTTTCAATCTCTCTGGCGAGACAGAACCCGCAAGCTGGCTACGGTAAATAAGGGTGGAGAGCATAATCAGACTCACGTGGCAGAAAGTTACTGATTAAACATATCACAGAAATATTGCTGGTTAAGGGCACAACTACGACCATTATGCCGTTATATTTGCAGCATTAATTTAATCGTAGATTCAGGTAGTACTAAAGGATTCGACAATCAGGACATCAGATCGCAGTGCGGCAATAACCGGGCATAGAAATGAAGGGAAAAGAAAAACCCCCATAAAATCGGGGGCGAACAGCAGATATAGCGCATTATTATAACGTTACAGCATCCCTGGTGAGGCGCTGGTCAATCTGATATTGCCAGATTATTACGCACTTTTTATTCTCCTTACCACGTCATTCTGGCGAGGCTTTTAAGCGGGTAAAAAATCCGTTTATTTGCTATTTCGGAAAATTGTTTTGAGATTCAATCCACTGTTTCAGGCTTCAGGCGATGTCAGCACAACCAATGAATTATCAGGTTACAAATCAACCACTTTTCCAGACACTCCCTTAACGTCATCAGCACAGTAGTCAGCAACGCATGAACGTTGTCGGTCTGCAGAGACAATCAGATGTTGATATCTGCCTTATCTGAAAAAAGTGCCCCCTGTAAAAGGGGGCAAGGGTAGGAGTCAGATCGCTCTGTAAAAGAAGTGGATTTCATTACAGAGCCATTCAAAGATAGGGCAAAAACGATGTTTATGCCGCTACGGTTAACTCTTTTTTTAATTAGATATCAAACAATTAAAAAGCTAACAATATTCAATGGCTATTTAAATCAATACCTTAATCAGATATGAAAACGATTTCTAAGATTAGGATTAAAGTCCTGTTTCGGCTGCTGCTTCTGCTATAAATGGCCACAATTAAGCCATTGCTTAGCGATCTGAGACTGGTAAACAGAGCAGACTTGACCCTTAAAGCGAATAATTGTACTGTTTATATATACAGCATATTATCGATTGAGAGCCGGTGTGGGGTAGAGATGTCACAGGATGATGAGGTCTGGTCAGCATTCAGAGAAGCGATGAGGCGGGATGATACCGGTCAGTGCACAGTGAGTACCCGGGATTTTGTGGCTGAACTGGAACAACGCAAATCACCTCACACGCTTCGGGCCGCGAATACCTGGATCGAGATGCATATCACGACTTTCAGTGATATCTCAATTGAGCCTGGAGAATGTCGACTGTTCCGTGTGCCTGCGGCGCGTGATTAAAACGTGCCGCAGCGCAGACAGGATAAGAAAGGGTTTCAGCCTGACTGCTGTAACAGATACAGGCTGAAGCAGGCATCAGAGCCTGGATGTGTTCCGACGCATGTCAGACCGATCCTGGAATTTAGGATTCGCGGGGAAGCTCTTCTCGCACGCCATGCGCGCCAGATTCAATGCGACTTTGCGTTTTTTAAGCTTTAACTTCGGCAACCACTCTTTGAACTGTGCCGTTAGCGACGCTGCCTGCTGCTCGTTGGTGACACGACAGATAAATAGCTTGCTCTTGGTCTGACGACTGACATCAATGGCATAGATCTCTACACCTGCGCTGCACACTTCATATTCAACATCCGTAAACTGCATGTGTGGCCAAAGACCGGTTCTGGTTTCAAATGTGGCTAAATCCATGACGACTACCTTTTTTTATTTTAAGCGTTATTGCTACCCAACAGACTAAAGCCTGGTCGGGCCAGTGAGCATAGACCAGATTCAGCATTCCGCCAGCGATTTCACTGATTTAATCTGGCCCTGACACAAAAGGCTAAAATCTCCCACCGTCGCCTGTTATCTGACAGGTAGCCAGTCATCCTCTTATCAGAAAATCTGATGACAGACTGTCATGCTGGTTTTTCACCCCTTCAGCTCTTCAGCTCTTCAGCTTTACAAGCCCTGCCTTTGCTGCGTCTGCGACGGTATCCCACGAATTTAAATCGCCTTCTCCTTAACAATTATCATCAGCATCGCTGTTGAATTAGCGGGCTAATTATCAGATCCAAATGAATGGCTGCTTCCGCTTCATTGTGACCATCCGGCAGTGGAAATCTTCTGACAGGAGATGTGGCAAATTTATCTCAGATGATGAGATGTAAAAAGGTGTGTCAAAATAAAAATGAATAAATGGCAGAGTAGTGTTCTGGCTAGTTCACTCTGTACCATTCGCAAGGAAAAATAAAAAAATATATTCGCCATGCTTAATTAAAGCCCTGCAGACAAGAGCCGATAAGAACGATCCAACTTTAAATTATGTCCAGATTATTCTTTTTTTGCCGGGGGCAAGTATGACTATTACACAACGTCTGGTATTGATTTTCTCACTGCTTGCAATGTCACTGATTGCGCTGGTGATTATCTCTTTATCAGTAATTTCGGGCTTTCAATCCCGCTTTGAATATGTACAGATGAACGCAATACCCAGCATTCGCGATCTCAATAAATCGATCAGCGTGACCAATCAGTTGGGTATTGCGCTTTATCGCCACCACAGCACCAGCGATGCGGCAAAATTCCCTGCTGCGGAAGAGCGCATTGAGAATCTGCTTACGCAGATTAAGTCGCTCAATGATTACTACATGGCTAACGACATCTCGAACGATGAAGACAAAGCGATGACGGAACAGGCCTATAAAAATCTGGATGCGGTCCGCAGCGCATTGCCGGCATTTCTTGCCGCGTCACGCGCCCATAATGATGCGGTCACGCTGCCGTTATTGCAGAGTGAGGGCGGTATTGGTGCCGCATCCCGTAAGATGGAAGCGGATTTCACTCGTCAGATTCAGCTGAATATCGATATTGGCGAACAGCTCAGGGCGGAGAACAAGCGCGTTTATAGCCAGACCCTGTGGGCGATGTCTGGCGGATCGCTGCTGCTTATTCTGATACTGGCCGGTTTCTCCACTAAGGTGATTCTCGGCATCAAAAAGAGCCTCTCAGGCATGGTCAATACCATGACGCAGGTGAGTCATACCCTCGACCTGACTCATACCGCGGAGGTCCGCAGTAAGGATGAGATCGGCAAAACGGCGATGGCATTTAATCAGCTGCTGGCGCGCGTTTCCGGCACGCTGCTCTCCGTCAGTCACGCCGCGCAATCGGTGAGTACCGGATCAACGCAGATAGCGGCGGGCAACGAAGATCTCTCTGCACGCACGGAAGAACAGGCGGCTTCACTGGAGCAAACCTCAGCCAGCATGGCGACACTGAGCGAAACGGTGCGACAGAACTCAGAAGGTGCGCAACAGGCCAGCAGCCTGGCAAATAACGCGAATCACATGTCAATCCAGAATGGGACGGCGGTGAAGCAGATGCTCAGCACCATGGATGAAATCCGCGCCAGCTCTGCCAAAATCTCTGAAATTACCGGACTGATTGAAGGCATCGCGTTTCAGACCAATATTCTGGCGCTGAATGCGGCAGTCGAGGCAGCGCGTGCAGGCGAGCATGGTCGCGGCTTCGCCGTTGTTGCCTCTGAAGTGCGCAATCTGGCGCAGCGCTCCTCTTCTGCCGCCCGTGAAATTAAGGATCTTATCTCAACATCGGTTTCACAGGTCGAGCACGGTTTAGAGCAGGCCAGCGGCGTTGGATCTAACAGTGAAAATGTCCGTCAGGCGATTCAGCAGGTGGCCGATCTGGTCAATGAGATTGCGGCGGCTACCTCTGAGCAGAGTAAAGGCATTGAACAGGTTCATCAGGCCATTGGCCAGATGGATGAAGTGACGCAACAGAACGCCTCGCTGGTGGAAGAGGCCTCATCCGCCTCTAAGTCGCTGCAGGAGCAGGCAGAAACGCTGTCGGGGCTGGTGGCGACCTTTAAGCTGGAAAGCGATAACCGTGCAGTACAGTCGCAGCAGACCGCTGCAGTACGGCGTCCGGTATTACACACAAAGCAGCCTGAGCACCAGACCATCGACCTGACTAAGGCGAACTGGGAAAGTTTTTAATGGTTGAGCAGTAACTTAAGGGCCTCCACAATGTGGGGGCTTTTTTTTATCATTAATCAGAATAAATAAACGACTTTTTCTGAAATAAATATAAAATGAAATCGATTTCATTATAAAAGTGCAGGTAACTCTTTAGGGTTATAAGGTTTAAATTGGAATTTGCCGGGCGTAGATATTTGTTTTGATAGTCTGGTGATAATGAGTCAGATACAGGCAGGATGTCAGTTATCGGCTATTCATGATGTAACTTGAATTTATTTATCTTCAAAACAATAACGCTGAAGTCAGGCTCGTTGCTTAATGCTTTTTGCCAGGTGTTTTTATTTCAATTTTATGATTTGTAAGGTATTTTTTTAAGTTTGGCTTAGGCAGATATTGAAGTAAATATTGTCATTTTATTCACTGTAAAATAACGCAGCGCAATCTATACTCCCTTCCGTGTTATATGTACTTCTGATTTTTTTACGAAACTCCTTTCTTCATAGCGACATTGTGCTGCATGAGGCATCTCTGGCTATGTCAAAGAAACGGTAAAAATAATATTACGAAAGCTATTTCGTGCGCTACACACCTGCACGTCTCACACATCAGAGCGGAAAAGAATGAAAAAAATACTCGACCGGATTAATTTGCCAGCGAAATTCCTGTTACTCGGATCCTTTGCGCTGGTGCTGTTTATTTTACCCACCTTTCTGTTTATTCAGACGGGCAACCAGCTTATTGATACAAAGAATGTGGAACTGACCGGTATACCGGTCGAAAGAAAGGTGCTCAAGTTGCTGAACTTGCTGCAGCGGCACCGTGCGGAAAGCGCGATCGCTATCTCGCTGAACAAGCCAGATAACGCGCCACGTATGGCGTTGGTCAGTGAGGTTAATCGCTTATCTCAGACGATTGCTGACGAATTACGTCAGAATAATGAGCAGGCGCAGCCGCTGAAGCGGCTGGAGCGGGTTAATCAGGAGTGGAGCCAGCTGCAGAACGATATTAACGCGGGCAAACTGACCCTGGCAACCAGCCTGACGCGACATGCTCAGCTGATTCAGGTGCTACTCGATACGAACCAGGATGTACTTGATTTTTATCAGCTATCGCTGGATGCCGATCTGAATACCTACCAGCTGATTGTCAGTATCTTTAGTCGCCTGCCGCAACTGACTGAAACGCTGGGACAGATTCGTGCTAGCGGCACGTCGCTGATTGCGGGTGGGAATGTGTCGGATGCCGATCGCAGCCGCATGGCATTTCAGCTTGATTATGGCAAAACGGCGCTGAGACAGTTTAGCGGCAACATGGATAAAGTATTTTCCATTGAGCCAGATCTTAAAACCACCTTTGGCAATCTGGCACAGGATGCGAACCAGCAGGCGCTGAGTGCGCTGAATCTGGCTGATAGTGTCTTTGTCAGCGGTCACGCCAGCGTGACGCCGGTTGACTATGTACGGATCTTTACCCAGGCGATTAACCGTTACGGCGAGCTGGGTGAACAAACCAGCCATCGTCTGGAAGGAATGATGCAGACGCAGATCCAGGAACGCCGCTATGCGCAATATCTGTTACTGGCAGGTCTGTTTGCCGTCGCGCTGCTGGCCATTCTGCTGGCCGTGATGATCACCCGTTCTGTTACCCGGCCGGTTAAAGAAGCGGTCGAAGTTGCCAGCCGCGTCGCGGCGGGCGATCTGACGGCACAGCTGAACGTTTCCGGCAGCAATGAGATGGCTGAGCTGCTGAATGCACTGATGCGGATGCAGCAGCGTCTTGCTCAGCTGGTGTCGGATATCAAAGGTAACGCGGCTACCATCGCCAACTCCTCAGAAGAGATTGCCCGTGGCAATGGCGATCTGTCGTCGCGCACCGAGCAACAGGCGGCTTCACTGGCTGAAACGGCTGCCAGCATGGAGCAGCTGGCGGCAATCATTCAGCAGAACGCGGATAACACGCGCTTTGCCTCTGCCCGTGCAGAATCTGCCACGCAGGCTGCACTCTCCAGTGGTGCAGCAATGGATTCGGTGATGGAGACCATGCACAAAATTCGTGGCAGCTCAGGTAAAATTGAAGAGATTACCTCGGTGATCGACAGTATCGCCTTCCAGACCAACATTCTGGCACTGAATGCGGCCGTTGAAGCGGCACGCGCTGGTGAGCAGGGTAAAGGTTTTGCGGTCGTCGCGTCGGAAGTGCGGGCACTGGCACAACGTTCAGCCAGTGCAGCTAAAGAGATCAAGGGTCTGATTGAGCAGTCAGTCGGCCACGCGCAGGAAGGGATCGCCATGGCGCAGAACGCTGGCGATAAGGTGAAACAGAGCGTCAGCGCCATTGAACAGACCTCTCAGCTGATGCGCGACATCACTTCTTCATCCGAAGAGCAGAGCAGTGGCATCTCGCAGGTCAATATTGCGGTGAACCAGATGGATCAGGTGACGCAGCAGAACGCCGTGCTGGTAGAAGAGTCGGCCTCCTCAGCTGATGAACTCGCCGCGCGCGCAGGGCAGTTACGTACGATGGTTGCGGTGTTCCAGACCGCATAATGGTGTTAAACAGCCGCCTGTGGGCGGCTGTTCTCTTCTCAGCGTTTATTCCGCGCTACGCCTGATGATCCTGCAGACAGGCCAGATACTTCTCGCCCGACCGCATCACCTTCTCTTTTGCCTGCTGATGGATATCCTGCCCTTCAAACGCGCCATACAGTTGCCCGAATGTCACGCCGGAGAGCCTATGCAGTATGTCGCCTACCGTAGCGGCTGACAGCGGCAGCATATTCGGGTAGCTCCACATAAACGACACGCCATGCGCACCCGGCGTGACCTGGATAATATCACCCGCCAGAATCATCCCATCACCTTCGTCCCAGTGCAGCACGCTGCCGCCGGGAAAATGGCCGCCCAGCCGTAACAGCGTCACAGAGGGCATCAGCGTCAGCGACTCGCCCTGCCATAACTGGATATGCGGACTCTTCCGCACAATCCATTGGCGATCCCGGGCGTGCAGATGAATGGGCGCATTAAACGCTTCAGCCCACTCCTGCATGGTGGTGTAGTAGTGCGGATGTGAAATCGCGATAGCATCAATGCCGCCCAGCGCCGCGATCAACGTGTAGGTGGCATCATCAAGGTTGGCAATGCAGTCCCACAGTACGTTGCCATGCGGCGTGCGCAGCAGAAAAGCGCGCTGGTTAATGGCAAACTCAGGCACGGTTTTAAGACTTAACAGCGCATCGCTGTGAGCCGTCCACTTATTGGCGTGGCTGGCGCGCAGTTCATCAAACGCGAGCCAGCGCTGACCGGCGGCTGGAACGTACTGGCGTTCATCATCACAGATTTTACAGTGCTGATGAGTGGAATGAGCGGGATAAGCCGTTCCGCAGGCGGTACATAACATCGTCATGGTGATCTCCTTTGTCTCACTCAATCTTATGCACACCTGCGAAAACCGCACTTTCCTGAGGCCATTTCGTTACGCGATTACGGCTGGCGGCGAAGGGTAATCCGGGTGAGTTCTGAGGGACGACCCAGCCTCACCGCCATGCCTGGCCAGAGTGCCGTGCCGTTATTCACATAGAGCTGCATTCCGCCGACCTGATAAAGCCCGGAAACAAACCCGGCGTTGGGTTTAGCAAACAGCCTGTCCAGCCCGATAATCAGGCCGCCATGTGTATGTCCTGAGAGCTGCACATCCACGCCCTGCGCTGCGTTCTGGCGTGCATTGCGTGGCTGGTGATCCAGCAGGATTACCGGCGCGTTTTCAGGTGCCAGTTCCAGCGCGCGGGCCAGATCCGGGCCGACCGCGTTTCTGCCGGGTGCGGAGGCGTCCGGCAGGCCGGCAATCACCAGCTTTGCGGTTCCGCGCTGGATCACGGTATGGCTGTTGAGCAGAGGTTGCAGACCCAGAGAGGCCAGATGCGCCGTCCAGATTGCCTGATGGAAGAAATATTCGTGGTTGCCGGTGATAGCCCATACGCCGTCAGGCGCTGCCAGCCCGCGCAGCGGCGCAACGTCCTGCCGTCGATGCGCCAGGCTGCCATCGATCACATCGCCCGTGACCACAATCAGATCGGCTTTGAGAGACATTGCCCGTTCAACCATTGCGGCGGTCCAGCCCGCATTAAACAACCGGGTGATATGCAGGTCGGTCAGCTGCAGCAGCTGATAGCCATCGAATTCAGCGGGCAGGTTGGGCAGTGTAAGGGTCACCTCTTTGACCGGCGGCACGCGTATCGCCTGCTGAACGCCAAAGGCAGCCAGCCCCATCGCCAGCACAACGGCCAGATAGCGAACACCGGGAACCAGCTCCAGCGGATGACGCAACAGCAGGGCAATCAGCATGACCGCATCCATCAGCATCTGAAGCAGCGCCAGCAGCAGCACGGTGCTGTACGCCCAGTTAAACAGAATGATGATGATGCGGGGCATTTCAGCGGAGAAGATCCCGCCCGAGGTAAAACGGCTCACCAGAAGATATTGTGACGCCAGCAGCACCAGAGCGGAGAGCAGGATCTTTATAGCCAATGGCAGGGACAAAGGAATAATGACGCGCGCAATTACATACCAGCTGGGTAAGCTGAAAATCAGGTGAAACATGGCAGTTTTCCGGTAGGGCGCTGAACATCTGCGCAGGCAAAAAAGAGTCGATCGTTTATAGAGCCGTTTTCAGGACTGTAGTGTATATGATGTTACCGTCAGGCTTGCTTCACGTCGGGTGCTTTACAGGCGGTAAAGCAGGCAGAGAGGATCGATAAAACTTCAGGGCGCAACAATGAAAACAGCGTGACCGGAGCACCGGCCACGCTGGCAACATTCACGTATTGAGACGCCTGACTAGCGTAAAACGCCTGAGGTCGTCCGGGTCTCGTCAGTTACACGAGTCATGGATATCGGAATGCTTTTATAGGCGGGAATGCCGCTTTTGGTATCGTGGCTGTCAAGCGGAACCATCACATTGGCCTCCGGGTAGTAAGCGCCGACCGAACCTGGGGCCATATCAATAATCACGATGGTCAGGTTTTTCATCTGGCGCGAAGTGGGATTGCCATCCGGGTCCAGCGCCATCAGATCGACACGGTCACCGACCCGTAACTGTCGCTTCTCCGCCTCTTCTGCATTGATAAACAGCACATCGCGGCGGCCTGTCACGCCACGATAGCGGTCATTCAGCCCGTAAAGCGTGGTGTTGTACTGATCGTGACTGCGCAGGGTAGTGAGCACCAGATCATGGCACTTCAGTGACCGGGGATCTTCATTGATGCCCTGCATCACTTTAAACTGCGCACGGCCAGATGGCGTCAGCCATACGCGCTCTGAGGCGGCGTTATAGAGCCGGAATCCACCCGGATGCTTAATCCTCTCATTGAAGTTTTCAAACGCCGGGAACACCGCTTCAATGGCATCGCGGATGCGGCTGTAATCGGCTGCCATGGCCGACCAGTCAACCACGCTGTCCGGCAGCGTTGCCTTCGCCAGTGAGGCGACCAGCGCCGGTTCAGACTTCAGATGGGGTGAGGCGGGATCCAGCGAACCGCGTGAGGCATGCACCATCGACATCGAATCTTCCACGGTGACGCTCTGCGCGCCGGTTGCCTGAACATCGGTCTCTGTTCGGCCCAGCACCGGCAGCAGATAATTATGTTTACCCAGTAACAGGTGCGAGCGGTTCAGTTTGGTCGCCATATGTACCACCAGATCAAGATTGCGCATCGCCGGGAACGTGACCTGTGGATCGGAAATCGCTTCCGCCAGGTTGCCGCCCAGACACAGCAACGCTTTGGCTTTGCCGTCGCGCATCGCCTTTATTGCCTCAATGGCGCCGTGACCATGCTTCTGCGGCGGGCGGAAACCAAACACCCTCTCTATGCCATCCAGCAGCGACTGCGGCGGGATCTCTGTGATGCCCACTGTGCGATCGCCCTGCACATTGGAGTGACCGCGTAACGGACAGATACCTGCACCCGGCTTGCCGATATTGCCGCGCATCAGCAGCAGGTTAGCGATTTGCTGCACGTTCTGAGTGCCGTACTGGTGCTGAGTAATTCCCATGCCATAACAGATGATGGTACGTTCAGCGCTGGCGTAGAGCCGGGCGATATGCTGGATCTCCTCACGCGCCATGCCCGAGACTTTCAGGATATGCTCCCAGTCCGTGCTTTCCAGGTCGGCTTTCAGGGCGTCAAAGCCTTCAGTGTGCTCAGTAATAAACGCTTCATCAATGACGCCGGGTTCGCCTTTGCTCAGCGCCTCCTCGTGCATAGTGAGCAGGATCTTCATCACCCCTTTCAACATCGCTGCGTCACCGCCAACCCTGACCTTGTAGTAGGTCGATGCCAGCTCAGTGGAGCTCATTGACAGCATTTCAATCGGGCTCTGCGGCGAAGTAAAGCGCTCCAGGCCACGTTCACGCAGCGGGTTGATCGCCACAATAGTGGCACCGCGTTTCGACACTTCCCGTAGCGTGCCCAGCATGCGCGGATGGTTGGTACCTGGATTGTGACCGATACAAAGCACCAGGTCGCAGTGATCAAAATCTTCCAGCTCTACCGTCCCTTTGCCGACGCCAATTGACTCCGGCAGCCCGACACTGGTCGGTTCATGGCACATGTTTGAGCAGTCGGGGAAGTTATTGGTGCCATATTCGCGGGCGAAGAGTTGCCACAGAAACGCCGCTTCATTGGAGGCGCGTCCCGAGGTATAAAACTCTACGCTGTCCGGATCGTCGTAGCTGCGCAGATGTTCTCCAATCTCCCGGAATGCCGTCTCCCATTCGATGGGCTGATAGGTATCTGTAGCGGCATCGTACTTCATCGGATGGGTCAGGCGGCCTTCGCCCTCCAGATGCAGTGCGCTGCGCTCCCACAGTTCAGTCACGGTATGGGCGGCAAAAAATTCCGGTGTGGTGCGCTTGCTGGTCGCTTCCCAGGAGACGGCTTTTGCGCCGTTTTCGCAGAACTCAAAAGATGAGGCATGTTGCGGGTCGGGCCAGGCGCAGCCCGGACAGTCAAAGCCCTGCGGCTGGTTGACTTTAAACAGGGCGATCACATCCTGTTTCACAGACATCTGGCCGCGGATAGCATCGGCAACCGCCTTCAATGCGCCCCAGCCTCCGGCGGCACCCCCATAAGGAGCGATGCCATTTGTGCGATTTTGCTCTTTCATAATGCTCCACATTGTCTCTGTTGTTATTTATTAAGCCTGGTACAGAAATAGTTGCAACAACGTGGAAACCGGCTGTTATTCAGGGAAATTATTTCTCAAAATGTTTCGACAGTCCGAAACGTAAGCCGCAAATCAGTTCAGCACATCAGATGAAGCGCAGCGCATCCAGGCTGTTGCAGAATAAGCGGTGCGCGAGTTCCGCCGACAGGAGGATGATGCAGGGAAAGGGTGAAGGATAAA
This sequence comes from Pantoea sp. EKM10T, assembly GCF_011800685.1. Lineage (NCBI taxonomy): Bacteria > Pseudomonadati > Pseudomonadota > Gammaproteobacteria > Enterobacterales > Erwiniaceae > Pantoea > Pantoea sp. EKM10T. Next base: position 70,392 of record NZ_JAALEU010000010.1, on the reverse strand, counting down.
TCTTTACCATCAGATAACGGCGGGTAAGTGAGCCAGTTTATTCAGGGCTGGACGGCGATCGCAGTAACGCACTCCATGTCTGAACAGATGCACCATAATCCGAAGAGCAACCTTATGAAAAGAGCCTTACTTTTTCTGGTCTTACTTTCCACCTATAGTCTGATACCCGCTAAAGCCAGTGGCCCGGTTCGGGCAGGAGAGCTGCGTCCCATGAAGATTATTATGACGATCAACCATCAGTCGTATGAGATTGCGCTGGCGGATAACGCCACCGCGAAAGCATTTGTACAGCAACTCCCGCTGACCATGACGATGGAGGAGCTGAACGGCAATGAGAAGTTTGCAGACCTGCCTGCTGCTCTTAATAACGATCCGCACAAACCCGGCACGATCCTGCAGGGCGATGTGATGCTGTATGGCAATAAGACGCTGGTTCTTTTTTACGAGACATTCCAGACCTCCTATAGCTACACGCCAATAGGAAAGGTGCTGTCGACAGATAGCCTCAAAAAGCGTGTCGGTGAGGGGGGGATTGACGTACGGTTCACCCGGCCATAACTGATATCAAAATCTGAAATAACCGGCTGGTAAAGGATTCATATCGCGCTGAGTCTGGCCAGGGTGACCTCTGGCATGACGGACTACGTTATGTTCTGGCCGCGGCCCGACATTGTGATTCTCTTCGGCCAGCCTGACAGTTCAGTCATTACTTCTTCTTATTCAGCATCGACTTCAGGTCAGCAAAGGGATTGTAGGTTGCCTCGCCGACATCTTTTTGTGCGTCCTCGCCAGCCACTACACGGGTGCCATACTGGTCAGCCTCGGTGTACTTTGAGTGCTCGTGGTCATGACAATAGAGACACAACAACTCCCAGTTACTGCCATCTTCCGGGTTGTTGGTATGATCGTGATCGATATGGTGAACCGTCAGTTCGCGCAGGTTTGAATAAACAAACTCGCGTGAGCAGCGTCCACACACCCACGGATAGATTTTAAGTGCTTTCTCACGGTAGCCGCTTTCCAGCCGCGTATAGTTTTTAGGGATCAAAGCCATTGCCGGGATAACCTGTTATGCAGAGAAAATTTCACGATAGTGATGCCAATATATCCCATAACGGAACAGAAGAAGAAATCATCGTGTTCCGCGGGACGGGAGGCTTTAAAATCCAGAGGATTAGCTGAAAAACAGCGTAGCCTCTTTTACGCCACATGCTCTCGCGTATTTAGAAAGATTCTCCACGCTGGCTGACATAATGTTTTTTTCCATGCGTGAGAGTGTCGAGGGGGCGATACCCATTCTGGCTGCGACATCAGCACTATTTAATCCTGCATCTCTGCGCCACTCGGCTAACAAGGCCTGTAGTCGCTCCTTGCGCGCTTCAGCTTCATAGGCTGCCTGAAAATCATCTCTTTGCATCAGTCTGGCTTTCATCTCAGCCAGGGGTTTATGCGCCATCGAGCATCTCCTGAAGTCTGCGACAAGAACGGCGATTTTACAGTGCTTACTGGAGCAGTCCAGAGACTCAAACTCGCGCCAGCACCAAACAGATTAATCGACAGGAGAGCGCCAGAATATCGCCGCACTCAGCCAGCCTTAAGAAAAGATAACGTCAGGATGTTCAGCCTGAGGTTACATCCTATAATCAACGCTGTTTGTTAGCCTGCAGGAATGCAGGTTTTGCACCCGCCCAAAAGGAAGAGATCCCGCTGATGTTTTCTCGTTTTTTTATTTATCGTCCCGTTTTCGCATGGGTTGTTGCCATTTTAATCATGCTGCTTGGCGCGCTCTCCATTACCCTGTTGCCGGTTGAACAATATCCCGATGTTGCGCCACCTTCGGTGAATATCAGCGCAACGTATACCGGTGCTTCTGCGGAGACGCTGGAGAACAGCGTCACGCAGGTGATCGAGCAGCAGCTTACCGGGCTGGATAATCTGCTCTATTTTACCTCCAGCAGCAGTTCACAGGGGAATGTGTCGGTTACCGTCACCTTCAGTCAGGGCACCGATCCGGACACGGCTCAGGTGCAGGTGCAGAACAAGGTGCAGCAGGCGCTTTCCCGTCTGCCCAGCGAAGTGCAGCAGCTTGGTGTTACCGTCACCAAATCGCAGTCAAACTTCCTGCTGGTGATGGGGTTGTATGACACCACGGGCAAAAGCAACAGCACGGATATCGGTGACTGGCTGGTCAGTAATATGCAGGAGCCGCTGGCCAGGACCGAAGGGGTCGGTGACATCCAGGTGTTCGGCGGTCAGTACGCGATGCGCATCTGGCTCGATCCCTTCAAACTAAACTCCTTTGCGTTGCAGCCCTCCGATGTGTCGGCGGCGATACGCTCGCAGAACATTCAGGTTTCAGCCGGTAAAATCGGCGGCCTGCCATCGCCTGATAATCAGCAGCTCACCGCCACGGTCAGAGCGCAGTCGCGACTGCAGACGCCAGAGCAGTTCCGAAACATCATCGTCAAAAGCGACAAAAGCGGTGCCATCGTGCGCGTGGGTGATGTGGCGCGGGTGGAGCTGGGCGGCGAATCCTATGACATGACCACCCGACTCAACGGGCATCCTGCGGCAGGGGTCGGAGTGATGCTGGCACCGGGCGCGAATGCGCTGGCCACCGCGACGCTGGTGAAAAACAAAGTTGAAGAGTATCGCCACTCAATGCCGGAAGGTTATGAGGTGGCCTATGCGCTCGACAGCACTGACTTCATCAAAATCTCCGTTGAGGATGTGGTGATCACCCTGATCGAAGCGATCGCGCTGGTAGTGGTGGTGATGTACCTGTTCCTGCAGAACATCCGTGCGACGCTGATCCCGGCGCTGGCGGTGCCGGTGGTACTGCTCGGCACCTTTGGCGTACTGGCGCTTTGCGGCTACACCATCAATACCCTGACGCTGTTTGCTATGGTGCTGGCCATCGGGCTGCTGGTGGATGATGCCATCGTGGTCGTCGAAAACGTCGAACGCATTATGCATGACGAAGGTCTGCCGGCGCGTGAGGCAACGGAAAAGTCGATGAAAGAGATCTCCGGCGCGCTGGTGGCTATCGCGCTGGTGCTATCCGCGGTATTTCTGCCCATGGCCTTTTTCGCCGGGTCGACCGGTGTGATTTACCGGCAGTTCTCCATCACCATCATCGCCGCCATGACCTTCTCCGTGGTGGTGGCACTGACCCTGACGCCTGCACTGTGTGGCATGTTGCTGCGGCCGACCTCACCCCATCGTAAAGGCTTCTTTGGCGGTTTTAACGGCTTTTATGCCGCCACCGAGCGCCAGTATCGTCACAAAGTGGTGAGCACTCTGCGCCGTCCGCTGATCATGGTATCGCTTTATGCGGCAATGGGCGTTGTGCTGTTTGTGATGTTTACCCGCTTACCGGGTAGCTTCCTGCCGACTGAAGATCAGGGCAGCATCATGCTTCAGGCGACATTGCCAGCGGGTGCCACGGCCAGTCGCACTGAGGCAGTCAATCAGCAGATTGTTGACTGGTTCCTGACTGAAGAGAAACAGAATATTGATGTGGTCTTCACCATCAACGGTTTTAACTTCAGCGGTGCTGCGCAGAATGCCGGTATGGCGTTTATTAAGCTTAAGAACTGGGATCAGCGACCGGGTAGTGAAAACTCTGCCGAAGCGATTGCCGGGCGCGCCACCTACGCGCTGGCGTCGATTCGGGATGCGCAGATCTTTGCGCTGACGCCGCCGTCGGTGCCGGGTCTGGGACAGAACAACGGTTTTACTTATGAGCTGCTGGCCAGCGGTGGCACCACGCGTGAGCAACTGGGCAACCTGCGCGATCAGCTCTTACAACGCGCAGCGCAAAGCCCGGAACTGCTCGGCGTGCGGGCCAATATCCTGCCGCAAACGCCGCAGTTGCAGGTCGATATTGATACCAGCAAAGCGGTGGCACTGGGACTGCAGCTGGATGACGTGACCGATACGCTGACCAGCGCCTGGGGCGGTGCCTATATCAATGACTTCATCGACCGGGGTCGGGTAAAGCGGGTCTATGTTCAGGGCGACGGTCAGTATCGTTCATCACCTTCGGATCTGGATAAATGGTACATCCGTAACAGTGAGGGCACCATGACGCCTTTCTCGGCGTTTGCCTCGACCCGATGGACCATGGGACCCGAAAGCCTTAACCGCTACAACGGCTCTGCCTCCTACGAAATACAGGGGCAGAACGCCGAAGGGTTCAGCTCCGGCGATGCCATGAACACCATTGAGCGACTGGCCAATGAACTCCCGGCAGGGACCACAGGAGCATGGAGCGGTCTTTCGCTGCAGGAGAAGCAGGCGGGCGGGCAGTCAACCACGCTGTATGCGATCTCGATTCTGGTGGTGTTCCTCTGTCTTGCTGCGCTGTATGAGAGCTGGTCGGTGCCTTTCTCCGTGCTGTTAGCGGTGCCGCTCGGCGTACTGGGTACCGTGCTGGCGGTGGCACTGCGCGGGTTAAGCAACGATATCTACTTCCAGGTGGCGTTGCTGACCACGGTCGGACTCACCTCCAAAAACGCGATACTGATCATCGAATTTGCGGAGGATGCGGTTCGTCGGGGAAGTTCGCTGAGCGCGGCTGCGTTGCAGGCAGCGCGAACCCGTCTGCGGCCGATTATGATGACGTCGCTGGCCTTTATCGCCGGTGTGATCCCGCTGGCGGTGGCGACGGGCGCCGGTGCTAACAGCCGCATCGCCATCGGTACCGGTATCATCGGCGGTACGCTGGCAGGCACGGTACTGGCGCTGTTCTTTGTTCCGCTCTTCTTTGTGCTGGTGAAGCACTACCTGACCCGCCATCGCAAAGGCCAATAACGCAGAAAGCCCGTCTGCAGGCGGCTGCAGACGGGCTGGGATCAATGATCAGCGGAAGATTACAAATGCTGTTTAAAGAAGGCGGTCAGCTTCGCAAACGGGATCAGGTCAGTGCGGTCATAAAGGTCCACATGGCCTGCATCAGGCACGATATAGAGCTCTTTGGGCTGTGCCGCACGCTGGAACGCATCTTCGCTGAACTCGCGTGAATGCGCTTTATCACCCGTGATGAAGAGCATCGGGCGCGGTGAGATGGTCTCAATGTCATTAAACGGATAGAAGTTCATGAATTTCACGTTGCTGGTGAGCGTCGGGTGCGTGGTGAGCGCAGCTGAACTGTTTTTCGGTGTGAACTCACCGCGAGGCGTCCGGTAAAAATCATAGAACTCTTTGGCTATCGGAGGCGAATCAGCATCGATTTTATGTGGTGTACCACTGGTGTACTCAGTTTTACCCCCGGTGAACTCTACATAGCGTTGCTGTGCCGCCGCTTCAATGATTTGCTTACGCTGCGCCAGTGTCTGGCTTTTATTCAGCGCATTACGGTTGGCTGACCCCATGTCATACATGCTGACGGTAGCAATGGCTTTCATGCGGGGATCAATCTTCGCTGCGCTGATGACAAAACTGCCACTGCCACAGATGCCCAGCACACCAATCCTGTCGCGATCGACAAATTCGCGGGTACCCAGGTAATCCACGGCGGCGCTGAAGTCTTCGGCATAGATATCCGGAGAGACAGCGTTGCGCGGCTGGCCTTCACTTTCGCCCCAGAAAGAAAGATCAATTGCCAGGGTAACAAATCCCTGCTCAGCCATTTTCTGCGCATAGAGGCTGGCGCTCTGCTCTTTGACTGCGCCCATCGGATGACCTACCACAATCGCCGGAAGGCGCGCCGTTTTACCGGCCTCTTTTGGTCTGTACAGCGTGCCAGTCACACCCATCTGATACTGGTTTTTAAAGGTGACTTTCTCGCGGGTGACTTTATCGCTTTGATAAAAGTTATCGGCGCCGCGTGACATATCGGCAGCGCTGGCCGCAAATGAACTGATCAACAGTCCAAACATCAGGGTTAATGCTCTCATAAGAAGATCCTTATCGGGGTTGACGACGTGAGGGCAACGGGTTGCCCGGTTAAACAACACATCTGCTATCAGGCAGCGCTTTCCTTACGGGCGGTGATCATCGCCAGTCCGGCGGCAGTGACCAGTAATGTGGCGCTGATGCCAAAGGTGGTCTGCCAGCCTGCATGGTCAAAGGCCAGGCCACCCAGCGTCGACCCCAAAGCAATCGACAGCTGTACGATGGCCACCATTAATCCGCCGCCGGTCTCGGCATTTTCCGGAAAGGTTCTGGCGATCCAGGCCCACCATCCGGTTGGTGCCGCTGTTGCCACCAGTCCCCAGATGCCAAGCAGTGGCGCCACCAGCCACAGGTGATGACCGAACACCATGAGCAGCATCGCAACCAGCGCCATAATCAACGGGATAATCATCAGGGTCAGATAGAATCCGCGCTGCAAAACAGCACCGATAATCAGCGTGCCGATAAAGCCGGCGACACCAATGGTCAGCAGCACCAGCGACAGCGCAGAAACGTCAACCTGCGTCACGGTTTCCAGAAACGGACGGAGATAGGTAAACAGGGTGAACTGACCCATAAAGAGCAGGCCGCAGGCGGTCATACCCACCGTAACCAGCGGCGAACGCAGCAACTGCAGAATTTTTCCGCTGCGCTGCCGGGCCGAGTTGACCGGCATCGATGGCAGCGTGAACGCCTGCCAGATCAGGGCGATCAAGGCTACTGGCACCAGGCTGAAAAAAGCCCCGCGCCAGCCAATGACAGAACCGAGATAGCTGCCCAGCGGTGCAGCGATAACCGTCGCCAGCGCATTGCCGCCGTTGAAAATGGCCAGCGCGCGCGGCACCTGCCCGGTAGGGACCAGCCGGATAGCGACCGCCGCTGACATCGACCAGAAACCGCCAATCACCACGCCAATCAATGCCCGGCCAGTCATGTAAGTCAGATAGTTGGGTGCCATCGCCACCATCAATCCGGATAGTGCCATTACCAGCGTGAGCGCCAGCAACAGAATTTTGCGGTCGAGGTTCCCTGCGATGCGGGTTATTGAGAGGCTGGTGATCACTGCCAGTGCGCCGGAGATAGCGATGCCCTGTCCGACCAGACCTTCGCTGACCGCCAGATCTTGTGATAACGGCGATAACAGGCTGACCGGCATGAATTCAGAGGCGATGAGCGCGAATACACACAGCGTCATTGCCCATACACCACCCCAGTGCGCTTCTTTATGCCGGGGGGAACAGTCAGTTGTTTCCGTGGAAGTCATGTTGTGTCCTGTTTCATTGTTTGCGGTGCTGATGAACTCAGGAAATTTTACTGTTTCGCTTTATATTGACTAGCTAATGAATCCTTAATGGGGTTATAACCAGAACTTATAAATCTATCGGCGGGAGTGCAGTATGAAGCGCAACATGAATGACCTGCAGGCTTTTATTACCGTGGCGCGTGAGGGCAGCTTTACCCGCGCGGCAGCGCTGCTGGGCGTGACGCAGCCCGCGTTAAGTCAGACCATTACCGCGCTGGAAAACCGGATGGAGATTCGGCTGCTTACCCGCACGACCCGTAACGTCTCACCGACCGCGGCGGGTGAACGGTTAATCCAGGCGATTGGCAATCGGTTCGATGAAATTGAGGCGGAACTGGATATGCTGACCGCGATGCGGGACAAGCCAGCCGGCACGGTACGGATCACCTGCGGGCCGCATATTCTGAGCTCACTCCTGATGCCAAAGCTGACGCCATTGCTGGCGGCTTATCCTGATATCCGGCTTGAGTTCGATGCTAATCATGGCTTACGCAATATCGTGGCCGATCGATTTGATGCAGGGGTCAGGATGGGAGACACCATTGATAAAGACATGGTGGCGATGCCGATAAGCCCGCCATTACGGATGGCTGCGGTGGCCACGCCCGACTACTTTCGTCGTCATGCTGCGCCGCAGGTTCCGCAGGATCTGCTGCATCACAACTGCATTAATATGCGGCAGGCCACAGCGGGTGGGTTGTACGTCTGGGAGTTTGACGGTGAAGAGGGGCCGTTAAATGTGCGGGTAGATGGACAACTGACGTTCAACACTTCGGCACACATTGCAGAAGCGGCTCTCGCCGGGCTGGGGATCGCTTTCCTGCCTGAGCAGGAAGTCGCAGAAGGGCTGGAGCAGGGCACCTTAATCCGCGTGCTGGAGCGCTGGTGCGAGCCGTTTCCCGGCTATTACCTCTACTATCCCAGCCGCAAGCAACATTCACCCGCATTTACCCTGGTCAGAGAGGCATTAAGGCTAAAAGAGGGGGCATGATGAAACTTATTGGAATAGATGCCATTCCATGGCGTAATACGTCCTAAAGCGCTTTATTCAGAATTACTTAGAAGGACGGCGACTAATTTTGCCTCCTTTCCGACCGGCTTCCCTGGCTTTTTCAGGATCGTTTTTGAAATTGCCCCCACTGGCCTTGCCTCCTGCACTGCCAGCTTCACTCGCCCGTTCTGGATCGTTGGCAAAATTGCCGGCACCACCTCTGTATTTCTGTTGTGTCATAGGAAGACCTCATATCAATGTTCCATTAGATAAAAAGGACTAGCTAGTCACATCTGCAAGCATAGTCGCCCGCTTCGTTTATGCAAATGCACAGACTTAAATTATTGATATATAAGATTTTAATTTTTAGCAGGGGATAGTGTCGGCAGGGCCCTAGGTGATGAACTACGCTTACAGACCTGACGAACAAGGAGAGTGCTATGAGTAATGCGACCTTAATCGACACGCTTGAGCTGGGCTCTGACGAGCAGAAGCAGAAATATGAAATTTACGGCGATGATGCACAGACGCCCACTTTTGCTGTGATCTACCGGCAGCAGGGCGATAGCTGGCAGCAGCTGGATGAGAAAATCACGTTCGCCGCGCAGGATGAACAGCAGGAAGCGTGGGGATCAATGGGCTACGGTTCCGGCGACACGCTGCCAGATTTACGCGACCTGCCTGCCGAAGCTCGGGAGCGCTGCGAACAGCACTGGAACCAGCAGAGTGACAGGTAAACAGGAATAGCGCCGCTTTGTTTGTTAGCGGTGAAGTCGCCTGTTTAAGAGAGACGCCTGGAAGCGGCAGAATAAACCTCTGAGCGCTCTCTTTTCCCGACAGCCACCACAAAAACCACCACCCGGTCATCAATAACCTGGTATACAAGTCGATAACCGGATGACTTTAGCTTGATCTTATAGCAGTCAGGTATCCCGCTGAGTTTGTTCGCCTCAATTCTGGGTGACTCAAGACACTCAGCCAGCTTCTTTTTAAGCTGTTCACGTACTGTCGGGCCCAGCTTGCGCCACTCTTTCAGTGCCCTCTGATCGAACTCCAGTTGCCAGGTCATTAAAGGTCATCCAGTGTGACCCGGACAGGCTCAGGGTTTCGCAGGCGTTCTTTAACTATGTCTACTAACGCCGCATCTTCGTCACTGAGTAACGTTTGCTTAAAGGGAAGACGTTCATTATCTGCAATATATTCAAGCATCAGGCGCAGCGCATCAGAAGGAGTCACACCCATTTTTTCGAGCGCAGCATAGGATCGTGTCTTCAGGTCATCATCGATTCGAATGTTAATTGTGCCCATAGCGAGTTCCTTTGTATTTACACTTGACATTACAATTGTCGCACTGATGAGTCTGTATCGCAAACAGTAAACATCAGTCACCCGCACAGCCTTATATCTTCCCGGTAAAATCACGCTAAAGCTTATTTTATGCTACGAAAATATAACATCTTCATCCATTAAACCAACTGCAGCAATCGTTAAAGGTTTTCCCGCTACTGGCGATAACCAACAGGCGTTGAGTGCGCCGATCATTGATGAACCCGGCACTCCGCGACGAGTTCTGAACGCGAACGGACCTGCTTTTAGCCCTCCTTTTATACACACCAGAAAGCGCTAATTTAAGCGCAAATTACTCAAATAAAAGCGAAAATAATAATATGTCGATCATTAAGACGATCAAAAGACACCTGCCTGTTGCCCGTCTTAGGCGTAGCAGTCAGCCTGCCAATGGCACCTACGATTGTCGTGCGTTGCCAGATTCACTGGCCTCCGTGGGTTTAAGCTCGCGGGCGGGCGGCATCCTGATGACCTTCGTTCCGCCTGAAGCCGATTTTCAGCGGGTCAGTCAGGCCTGGCAGCGATTCAATTCCGCCGACCTGACGGTATTGACGCTCTCTTCCAACGGCGCGCTGAGCAGCAGCAGATCGCAAAGCACCTACTGTGATGGCAATGGCCCGGAGGGAAGCTACCTCTGGCTGCCGGACACACTGATCGCACGCCATGAGACGCATATTGTTGATCTGCATGTCGCCGACACGCAGACGGCCAGCCAGCGCATCACCGCCATCCAGCAGGAGCTGGCGCGCTTGCAAGTGCGGATGCCGCTCTCGGCCGATCGTACTTTCGCCATGATTTACTGCGACGGATTATCGGCATCCGAAGGCTTTCTGATGCAGGCCTGGTATAACAGCGGGCGCTTTCCCTGCCTGGCGATTGGCGGTTCTGCCGGGGGTAAAATCACCTTTGATGGCACCTGGATTGGTACAGGTGGCAGGGTGTTGCAGGGCAAGGCTGTGATTGTGTTCTGCCAGATGGCGTCAGGAAAATCATTTGCTCCTTTTAAAAGCCAGAACTTTACGCCACGCGATCAGAGCTGGCTGATTGCTGAAGCCGATCCGGTTGCGCGTACTGTAACGTCAGTATTTAACCGCCAGGGGCAGCAGCAATCGTTTGTTGCGGCGCTGTGTGAACATCTCAACTGCAACGAAGCGCAACTGAGCGAACGGCTAAAGGGACTCACTTTTGGCGTTAAAGTTGGCGGCGAGTACTTTATTCGCTCGATCGCCAAAATTGAATCGGGCGGCGTACACTTTTTCTGCGATCTTGAGTTTGGCGATCGACTGTTCCTGATGGAAGAGAAAGACTTTAAACAGACGACGCAGCAGGAGTGGCAGGCTTTTACCGCTCAGCATGGCAAACCCGCGGCGATCCTGATGAACGACTGTATCCTGCGCCGTGTCGGTAATGCCGATAAGCTGCATAATGCCCATTTCTTCAAAGGCATTGCCGCCGCCGGTTTTTCCAGCTTCGGCGAAATCCTGGGTGTGCCCATCAATCAGACGCTCTCCGCGCTGGTGTTCTTTAATCATGACGTCAAAGCGATGAGCCAGTTCCCGGTAGAGTACGCCGGCTACGCGGCACACTACGCGCAGCGAGCGTTGCGCCGCTGGGAAGCGCTGAACAGCATCCAGACGCGGGTGCTGGATCGGGTTATCACTTATCAGCAGGCGCTGACGCCGCTGATGGAGGCGCTGCCGGTGCTGGAAACAGCCACTCAGAGCCAGGGAGAAACCCTGAGCCTGGCAGAGAGCAGTATCCGTAACATCAGTAACATCGCCACCGAGAGTCAGCAGGCGCAGGGCCGGCTGGATGATGGTCTGGACGATCTGGAGAAAATTTCCAACGGCATCAATGAGATTACGCATGGCATCAGCAATATTGCTTTCCAGACCAATATCCTGGCGCTGAATGCCGCAGTAGAAGCGGCTCGTGCAGGCGAGGCTGGGCGGGGATTTGCTGTGGTCGCGGGCGAAGTTCGTCGTCTGGCGCACTCCTCAAAAGAGCAGGCTGAAGCTACGGCCAGTAACATCGGTGAGGCAGTCAGCACCATCTCACGTATCCGGCTGGTGGCCAGTGATTCGGCGCAGACCGCCGCCCAGATGGCAGAGCGCAGTATCAGTGCAGCCGATACGCTGGCGGCCATGAATCAACAGACGCGACATGAGCGCGCTGACATTGCGAAGCATCTCGGCAGCCTGCGTGAACTGACGCAGGGGATGGATGCGATGCAGGAAGCCGTCACGCAGCTCAAGGTGTTACAAACTCTTTCCGGTGCGCAGGTTAAGGGCTGATTTATCAGCATAAAAGACAAAAAAGTGCGGTGTAAGCGTAACGACCAGGCAGGGCGGGCTTTCAGTTGTTACACTTGTCGGTGATTAACCACGCAGAGGTATGAATGAAAATTAAAAGTTATGCAGCCATGCAGGCTGGCCAGGCCCTTGAACTCTATGAGTACGATGCCGCCGAACTGGCAGCCGAAGAAGTCGAAGTCCAGGTCGAATATTGTGGCGTCTGCCACTCAGATCTGTCGATGATCGACAACGAGTGGGGCATCTCTCAGTTCCCGGTGATTGCAGGACATGAAGTGATTGGCCGGGTTTCAGCCCTGGGCGAAGCGGCTAAGAACAAAGGTCTTTCAGTCGGCCAGCGTGTAGGAATCGGCTGGACAGCAAAAAGCTGTCAGCACTGCGATGCCTGTATTAACGGCGAGCAGGTTAACTGTCAGCAGGGCAGCATCCCGACCATCATGAACAAAGGTGGTTTTGCCGAGAAGCTGCGTGCTGACTGGCAATGGGTTATTCCGCTGCCAGAAAAACTGGATGTGGCGAGCGCCGGTCCGCTGCTGTGTGGCGGTATCACCGTGTTTAAACCGCTGCTGATGAGCAACATCACGGCAACCAGCCGTGTGGGTGTGATTGGTATCGGCGGACTTGGCCATATCGCAATCAAGATCCTGCACGCGATGGGTGCCGAAGTGGTGGCATTCAGCTCAACGCCAGATAAGAAGCAGTCGATCCTGGATATGGGCGCGGATGAAGTGGTTAACAGCCGTGATCCAGAAGCTCTGAAAAAGCAGGCAGGCCGTTTTGACCTGATCCTGAGTACTGTGGCGGTCGACCTGGACTGGAAACCTTATTTCGCTGCGCTGGCACCTCAGGGTAAATTCCACACCGTGGGTGCCGTGATGAAGCCGATTGAAGTGAGTGCTTTTGATCTGATCCTGGGCGACAAAGCGGTGACCGGTTCATCAACCGGCTCACCAGGCCAGCTGCGTTCGCTGCTGCGACTCGCCTCGCGTGCGGATATTGCGCCACAGGTTGAGTTCTTCCCGATGTCTGACATCAATAAAGCGCTGGATCACGTTCGCGCCGGTAAAGCCAATTACCGTGTGGTTCTGAAAGCCGATTTCTGATGCGAATCTGAAATGACATGCCGCAGCCTGCTGCGGCATTTTTTTATCCTCAATTTGTCAGCAATCCCTTAGCCAGCCCCGCGGCAATCACCTCATCGGCTGTCACGCTGAACCATTTCTCTGTAGCGCATTCCGCGTTATCACGTCGCCATGCGGCAACCATCTGGTAGCCCAACGTATAGCCATACCATCGGCGAAAGTCACCCGTGCCGAAGAACCAGGCAGAATGATCATAATGAGGACTTTGCAGCGTGGTCAGCGGCACTGGATTAGCCTGCAACTCGCTTAGCTCTATGGCTTGCTCCCAGGGCTCTGCTGCCGTTTTAAGCAGCCAGCAGACGAACTGACCCGCCAGACCTTCGCTGACCAGCGCTTCACCCAGCGTCCAGCCATATCCCGGCCCGCGCATTCGCAAACAGTGATGGACTTCATGCACGATATGCCGCACCAGCGTGCCATTTTCCAGCATCCCGGGCAGATTCGGATTTGCCGGGTCAATGGCCAGGCCGAACAGGGTGGGCCCGTAAGCCCGGCCTGCAAAACCGGTTTCAGGTATTACTGCCTCCGGCATGCACTGAACCAGAATATCCAGACGAGGGACACGTGTCACGGAGGAGAGGTGCTCGCAGGCGAGCTCAGCGGCCCTGACTATTGACGATTTATAGGGCCCAACATCACCCGATGCCTCAAGCCAGTGCAATTTCCATAAGTCGTTCACAGACTCTCCTGTCAAAGGTTGATAATCAGAACACAGGTCCGGGACGCGCCAGAGCTACTAATACCTTAACCGGCAATGCTTTAAACAGACACCGGAAGAAAGCGTTATCGTTGTCGGTAAAGAGTTAAAAGCAACTTCCGGAACGCCTGCCATTCCTGAACATTCAGGGCTGTCTCGTCGCGACGCCAGCACCGATAGATACCCTGCCACAAGAAAATAGTGCAGTTTGGCCCGACTCCATCGAACACTGTCCTTTGAGCCTGTTACGCGCAGGTAAACAGTGCCGTAAATTAACCTGATGGTAGCCAGTAAGCCTGGCTGATTGCACTGAGACTGTTTACGGAGCCAAAATGAAGCTGACCCAGATTCGTAATGCCACCCTGCTACTGGACTATGCAGGCAAAAAATTCCTGATCGACCCGATGCTGGCCGAAAAAGAGGCCTGGCCCGGGTTTGCCGGAAATGCCCGTCCCCATCTGAGAAATCCGATGGTTGAGCTGCCTGTCCCGGTCGCTGCACTGCTGGCAGTCGATGCGGTTATTATCACCCACACGCATATGGATCACTGGGATGAGGCTGCGCAGCAGCTAGTGCCGAAGACGATGATGATCTACAGCCAGGATGAAACGGATGCAGCGCTGATTCGTTCGCAGGGGTTTGAAAATGTTCGCGTGCTGCAGGATGAGAATCCGTTTGTTGATGGCCTGACGATTTATAAAACCGACGGTCAGCACGGCAGCAATGCGTTATATGCCGACAAAGTGATGGGCGATATTCTGGGTGACGCCTGTGGCCTGGTCTTTACCCATCCGGCAGAAAAAACCCTCTATATAGCTGGCGATACCGTATGGGTCAAACCCTATGTCAGAGCGCTGCAACGTTTTCAGCCGCAGGTGGTGGTAATGAATATCGGCAATGCAACCAACGATCTCTATGGGCCGATTATCATGGGAAAAGAGGATACCCAGCGCACGCTGAATATCCTGCCTGACGCAACGCTGGTTGCCTCACACATGGAGGCGATCAACCACTGTTTGCTGACGCGCGCAGAGCTGCGAGCCTGGACTACCGAACAGGGTATTGCTGACCAGGTGCTGATCCCGGAAGATGGTGAAACAATGACGTTCTGAGCGTCGTGGCACTAAACCGGCACAATTGTGCCGTGAGTTCTCAACACTACGCTTTCACACAATAAGGGGGAGAGGATGGCTGCTCTGAGAGTCGCGGTGCTGGCAACGGCCGGTTTTAGTCCGTTTCATTTTTCAGTTCCCTGTATTCTGTTCGGCTCAGCCCTGCCGCAGCCGGATCTGTTTCATGTCGATATCTGCGCACTGAAACCAGGCCCGGTCATCTCAGAGATGGGGTTGTCAATTACGGTGGAACAGGGTCTTGACCCGCTTGATCAGGCGGACATTATTATCGTGCCCTACTGGCATAATCCGGCTGAAAAACCTGCGCAGGCGCTGCTTGATAAGCTGGTGGCAGCCTGGCAGCGCGGCGCAGAGATCGTTGGACTATGTCTGGGCACTTACGTACTGGCTTATGCAGGTTTGCTCGATAAGCATCGTGCTGCCACTCACTGGGAATTTGAGCGTGACTTCTGCGAGCGCTTTCCGCAGGTTCACCTCGACAGTAATGCTCTTTATACCCGGGACACTCGTCTGATCACTTCTGCCGGCACCGCGGCGGGCATCGACTGCTGCCTGGATATCATCCGTCACCACTATGGCAGCGCCATGGTTAATCGGGTAGCCAGACGCATGGTGGTGCCGCCTTACCGTGAAGGCGGTCAGGCGCAGTTCATTGAGCGGCCGGTTCCGGAAACAACGCGTGACAGTAAGATCAACGCGTTGCTGGCGTCCCTGCGACAGAATCTGCATCAGCCGCAGGATCTTGACTCACTTTCGCGGACGCTTGGCATGAGCAGGCGAACGCTGACGCGTCATTTTCACAAGGCGACAGGCATGTCCCTGGGAGAGTGGCTGACAGCAGAGCGTCTGCAACGCAGCCAGCTATTACTCGAAACCACCGGCATCAGCATTGAATGTGTGGCAGAAAAGGCGGGTTTTGATTCGCCCGTGTCATTTCGTCAGCGTTTTAAATCCCGGTTTGGCGTCTCTCCCAGCGAGTGGCGCCGGACATTTCGGGGGCCGCATCCGGTGATGAGTGATGAGACATTACGACAGGACGATGAGTGACCAGGCCCGGATGAATTTCTGCGCCTGTGACTTTGCCTGCCGGAATATTCCCGCGTAATGACGGTCACTATTCCGGCAGAAATAAATGCGACTACAGCAGGAAATCATCCAGCGACTGGCCGTTTTCAATGGCCGCCTTAATTACGGAGGGCGTTCGGCCCTGACCCGTCCAGTAACGAACCTGACCATTTTCGTCATTGTAACGGTATTTCGCCGGACGCTTTGCGCGTTTCTTTTTGCCGGTTACCGAGGGGGATGCGCTATTCACCAGCTCCGCCGGGTTAATCCCTTCTTCCATTAACAGCTCCTGGTAGAACGCCAGTTTTTCTGCTTTCTCACGGGCTTCCGCTGCCCGCGCGTTTTCCTCTTCACGACGTTCATTTACCACGGTCTCTAATTTCTGGCGTAACTCTTCCAGCATATCTAAAGCCATATTGCGCGCCTCTGCACGAAGCGTGCGGATATTGTTCAGGCTGCTCAGGTTCTTACTCATAACAAATCCTCAAATACTCAACTTAATCAATGAAGTGCAAATTATTCAGCTGGCAAGGGTAACATTTACCCACGTGATATTTGAAGCGCTAGTGTAGCCTTATTCGCTATTAATCCTCTATTAAGGGTGCTGGTTGAACCAACAAAGAAGAAATTTTAAGCGAAATCTGCTGGTTAATTGCGGATTATCATTGTTGAAACAGGATTGTGGGATTTGCATTTTTGCTTTTGATTAACTGTGCTTAAATCAGTCAACAGGGTTTATTAAGGACAGGCATGAAGTTTCGCCAAAAAAATGAGGGTTCAGCGCCAAAAATCTCGCCGCTGCTAAGAAGTATTATCCTTTCAGGCGTATTGCTCAGCGTGGCGGTGATTGGCTTAAATGTGTGGACGCTGCGGGAAGACTGGAATGAAACCGTCGATAAAGCTGAAGATACGGCGGTTAATCTGTCGCTGTCACAGGCGCGCCAGGCGGACGATACATTTTTGCAGACCGAGCTCTCTTTGCGCGAGGTGCAACGCGAGCTCGAAAAGCAGATTGCCACAACCGGTGTAGATGGCGAGGCGCTGAGCCAGACGATGCGCCTGTTGCAGAGCCACCTGCCACAACTACATGGCTTATTCTACTATGATGCGCAGGGGAAATGGATAGCCACTTCTATGAGCCGGATACCGCCTGACATCAATAATTCCGATCGTGAATATTTCGATTATCACCGCACCAGCCCGCGCGATACCCTGCACGTCGGCCCGGTGCTTCGCAGCCGCACCACTCACGAGCTGGTGATCCCGGTTACGCTGCGTGTGAACGATGCCTTTAACGGCTTTCGGGGTGTCTTACTCGCCACCGTCAAAGTGGACTATTTCCGCCGTTTCTACAGCTATTATGAACTTAGCGAAGGCGATGTACTGGTACTGATGCTGGCAGACAGTACCGTGCTTTACGCCCGTCCGATGCCGGATAGCTACATCGGCAAAAACCTCTCAGTGAGTCCGCTTTTCCTCAGGATGCTGGCCCATGCGGATAAAGGCAGCGGTCAGTGGACCGCTGCGCTTGATGGTAAAAAACGCATCTTTGGCTTTGTCCGCTCACAGCGATACCCGCTGGTGGTGGCCGCGGGATATGACAAGCGCGCGCTGTTTAACCACTGGCTCAAAAGCTGGGTACATGATCTGATTCTGAGCCTGGCGCTGCTGATTGTTATTCTTTTACTGGGTGCATTTGTACTGCGTCAGGCACGGCATACACTGCGTTATCAGCTTGAGCTGACCCGATTACGCGATGACCTGACCGCGGCTAATCGCGCACTGGAAAATCTGGCTCAGAGTGACGGGCTGACGGGTGTTGCCAACCGGCGCCATTTTGATCACATGCTGACTGAATGCCTGCAGAACGCGGAGCACAGTGGCCTGCCCGTGTCATTGATCCTGCTCGATATCGATTATTTTAAACGTTTCAACGATACCTACGGCCATGTGGCGGGTGACGACTGCCTGAAAAAAGTGGCTACTGTTCTGAAGAACGCCGCCCGCCGCAAAAACGAACTTACGGCCCGATATGGCGGCGAAGAGTTTGCCATTATTTTGCCCGGACAGCCGTTGTCAGCCGCGTTGAACTTCGCTGAATCGATCATCGACGCTGTTAACAGGCTCGATATTCCGCATCTCACCACGGAACTGCCGCAAAAGCACGTCACCCTGAGTGCAGGCTGCGCCGTCTATCTTGCTTCAGACTCACAACAGGAAAAAGAATCGCTGATAGCGCGCGCGGATGAGGCTTTGTATCACGCGAAATGGGCAGGGCGTAACCAGGCCATGTGTGAAGAACGTAGCGGCTGAGCATCCGTGATCAAATCCTGAATCCTGCCTGTGGCATGGTGACTGCTCAACTTAAACAGGGAGCGGCCATGTCAAACGATACCGGTTTCACTCATCTTGCTTTACAGGTACGGGATTTAGAGAAGAGCGTAGATTTTTATCAGCGTTATGCCGGGATGCAGGTGATACATCAGCGTGAACCTGGCATTCCTGAAGCACAGAAAGTGGCGTGGCTGTCGGATTTAACCCGACCTTTTGCGCTGGTGCTGGTGCAATCTGACAACAGTGTAGATACGCCGCTGGGTCTATTTGGTCATATAGGGGTGGCCTGTAGCAGCCGTGAAGAGATAGATGAAAAAGTGGCACTCGCACGGCTCGAAGGTGTGTTGCGACGCGACGCGCAGCAATCTGGTGTGCCAGTCGGCTACTGGGCATTTTTTGCCGATCCTGATGGCAATACGCTAGAGCTCTCTTATGGTCAGCAGATCGGACTGGAAATTATCACAGCCGCCACACGCAATCGCTGAATAAATAAAGCGGTTGAGAGAACAGAATGAAACCCATTACCTGTTGCGTGACTGCGTAAAGCTTTTCAGTTATTGAGTTCAGGGTAACGCCTGAGCAGGATTATGGATGGAGAGACAATAACAAGATGAGAAAGGAAAGGGTACAGGCTGGCCGGTAATTGAGATGCTTGAACCTGACCATTTATGGTGAAAAAACCGCCTGCCTGATGCAGGCGGTGTTTCATTATGCATACTGGATTAAATCAGGAAATCATCCAGCGATTTACCTGCATCAATGGCAGATTTAATAGCAGATGGGGTACGGCCCTGGCCAGTCCACTGCTTAACCTCACCATTTTCGTCGGTGTACTGATATTTAGCCGGACGAGGCGCGCGTTTTTTCTTCACGGCTGGTGCAGTCGGCATACCATTTAACAGTTCGTTAGGATCGATACCTTCCTGCAACAGTAATTCACGGTACTTTGCCAGTTTCTCAGCTTTTTCACGATTAGCTGCTTCAGAAGCCTGTGCTTCCTCACGTCGCTCACTCACCACAACCGACAGTTTTTCCAGCATTTCTTCCAGGGCAGCAAGGTCAAGCTCGCGAGCGTTTGCGCGAAGGGTACGGATATTATTCAAGCTGTTGAGAGTGTCACTCATCAAAGTCACCATAGTCATGTTCAGATAATAAAATACAGAGCGGGTTCACGCTGATGCTTTTCGTCAGACCTGCTTTTTTAAGATGCTTGCCTTCGAAGAATCAAAATACAGAACCGATAGTTCAACGCCAACATATTAATCGCTTTCTCAAAGAGTTTAAACTGTAATTAACGTAAGACCCTTAAACAAAAGTAAAGTTACTCTTTTTTTTACACTCTTCGCTCAAAATGTCAAAAAGGTGCCTCATCTGATGATGCTCAATAATTTAGTTACGTTATGGATAAACCAGGCTTTCACGCCGCTTTTCCAGCAGAATCGCTTCGCTAATCGCGGACCTGCTTTGTTCCGAGAGGCAGTCACCGTGCATACTTCTCCAGATAAGGCTGGATATGTCCATGAGGCCACCATAATAGGGTTGTAAAGGACGCATAGCAAAATTACTAAAAAATAACCATCAGGCGGCTGATTTATTCAGACAATATCTAAGGCCATGAAATCAGATTAATTTATCACTTAAATAACGTTCTGGTTAAGGCGATCATCACCAGACGGGTTATGGCTTTGTTTTAAAAGCCTGGAGAGACAAACCCCAGTAAAGGGGGATAAAACAGTCAGATTCACGCGTGACCTGTATGACCCTGGATTGATTATTTAGGGGCGTAATGACTTTTTAGCCGCCGTATGGGGCCAGAGAGGCTTTCCGCTAATCAAGGAAACCTGAGCCACATCATCCGGGTACCATATTGCCTTATGCGCCGATGAAGCGGTAAACAGTGCGATCTCAATTGCCCTCAATACTTACTCACAAGCAAGCTAAACTGTATAAGAGACGCTATTGTCAGCGTTATAAGGGGTTTTCAGGAGAGACTGGCGTGTTCAAAGGCAATAAAAAGTCATTACCGGTTCGCTACTGCAAAACGTGTAATAAACCGATGTCATGGCGAAAAAAGTGGGAACGATGCTGGGACGAGGTGTTGTATTGCTCGGAACGGTGCCGGCGGCAGCGTACTGATCGGCAAGAGGATGATACAGAAATAAAACCTGAACCTGACCTCTGACGCTGATCAAAGCTGGCCAGGGATTGACCTGGCCTCAGTCAGGGGAATGGGGCTATTGCTGTACCTCGATCTGTTGCCAGCCTCTTTTAAACATACAATCTTTAACCAGTATCTCTCGCTGGCTTTCATTGGCGTCGCTGGTGGAGTAATCGGTGTCAGTGGTTTTATATTTACTGTCTTTTGAGGTGTATTTACCGCTAACGACATTGTCAGGGGGTAAATCCCGCAGTGCCTGGGCCCGACAGGCTGTTTCCGTTATTGTTTCCTGCTGTTCAGATGCATCTGGCTTGACCCATTTATACTGCACACATCCGGTCAGACAGAGAGTAAATAACATCAGCATAAGAGGTTTCATAATCTGTTTCTCAGTGCTCCCCGCCTGAGTTGAGACGAGTGATTGAGTAAGGAAACCGATCGGCAGGGTTTCCTCACCACAAAAAAAGGGAAGAGTCATCCGACGTTAAAATGTCAGGCCGCCACCGATATAGGGACCATCGATCAGGGTATGACCCGGACGTCCATCTTTGCCATCAACACCCGCATAGCGATAGCCCACTTTTAACACCAGTGGATCCACAGGTGACCAGCTGACACCGCCATTGGCCTCAACGAAATTCTTAACGCTGTTGGTCAGCTGTTCCGGGGCGGAATAACCTTCTCCATACAACGCAAAATTAGCGGGCAGATTGATTTTCACACCGCCGCCAACAGGAAACGCAACGCCGTTATCTCCTTTTTTGCCGCCGATGTAAGCGGCTTTAACGCCAGCCGTCAGCATCACAGGTCCAATTTCAAGGTTATAACCGGTACCCGCCTGACCAATCTGAACACCATCCGCCGTATTTTTGATCCACTGACCATCAACATAAAGCCCGCCGGATGAACGGCCGATTTCTGCGTCCAGTACCGAGGTGTTTTTACTTTGTTCGGCATTCAGGCCAATGGCCATGGCTGAGGAGGATGCACACAATAATAAGCCAAAGCCAATTACAGAAATTTTCATTGCTCAGTTTTTCACAGAATCAGATTTTCAGGATAATGATTAAGATTGCTATTAAAGCAGGATTACTTTTGCACAATCTCTTTAACATCGTGCTGTTGTAACTGATGCATGTTTCCATCCGTGTCTTTATAAGAGATCATGCCTGTTTCTTTATCTTTTGCGGGTTTGCCATGAGTCGTAATCATGTGCCCATCGTTGGTGGAGATCACATAATTGCTTGAGCAGGCGGAAAGGGACATAACAGAAGTTATCATCGCAATAGCAAAAGCGAATTTCTTGCCAGAATTAAAAGATGTCATTTTACTTTCCTGTCGTTTCTTTTTAAGAAGATGCGGCATTATTCGCTGTGATTGTTAAACGACATGCTAACAATCCGGCTGTTTGCCTCTTTATCAGGATGATAATGATCTGGATCAATATCATGGGTTGCTCAGGAGTAAGCAACCATGGCGGGTATTGATTGTTTTGCGACCAGTACTTGCGGAAGCGAAGGCAGAAGTTTGTACTGAGAGAATCAGGAAGAAAACCAGCAAGGTAGAGGAAAAGAAACTTAAGCTCGAATCCGCAAAAATGAATCTGAAAGAAGCACAGGCTGATGTTCAAAGACTGAACTAAACGCATTTACTCGTAGGCTCACGCTGGCGAATCTCCGAACTTCGGTAAATTACGCATGTTCCTTTATCTCTTGTCAGTTTGGGTAGGCATCAGGCTATCACCACTCTCCTCTTCTGTTTATGCATGTTCAGACAGTATCAGGCAACATTCTTCCCCTTTTAATGCCAGAAAGGGCTGCATTCCGAATGGGAGCCGTTGTCGATACACTGCATACGCAGCGTTACTGGGTTCTGTTACTATCATCGGGAACCAGGCATAGAAAAAAACCACTCAGTTGAGTGGTTGTAAAAAGAAAAAAATAGTTAATGAGCAAAACTGCGATACATAATGTTTTAATACTGGGATATATCTATGCCAGGAAATAATATCTGTTAACAGACATGTTAGCTATGGGATTTATAAGAAATGATGCAAAGTGAAAGCGTAACAATGACCATAATACAGTGAATGTTAAAAGTTCAGCTCTCACGTAACTGTTTATCTATCAATTTATTTTGTTAACAACATGGATTTAACTTTGATTGTTTTTCTGATGCGGATTTATCGTGCGCATCATGCTCATTACATTTTTAAAACACATGGAGGTAATCAATTTTCTTAAGATCCCGTTAAGATCTGCATCGTAAATTAGCCCGACAATTTTAACGGAGATAAATATGAAAAAGTTTCTTTTAGCAGCATTGTTTGCCGGTATGAGTTTTGGAGTTGCTGCACAGGAAGGTTTTGTTAATCCAGCAGGGCAGGGGTATTCTCAGGGCGGATTTAAAGGTCCGACACCCGGCGTCTCTTCTGTCGCTCAGGTTAAGACGCTGCGTGATGACGCATGGGTCGTTCTGGAAGGTAACATCATCAGACAAGTGGGGCATGAACTTTATGAGTTCAAAGATGCTACCGGAACGATTAATGTCGATATTGATGACAAGCGCTGGATGGGACAATCGTTATCACCGAGTGATAAAGTCCGTCTTGAAGGTGAAGTTGATAAAGACTGGAACAGTGTTGAGATTGATGTAAAAACGGTTCGGGTTCTTAAGTAATCCTTATTCGCTCATCACCTGGTGGTGGCCTGAAAATCAGGGCACTGCCATTGTGAAAATGATCCTTCCAGGACGCCTTTCTTTCATTACAGCAGCCGCAATTTAGTTACAACACCCTATTTGAGCAGATTACGTTACCGGCGATATCCTGCCAGATTGGTTTTTTTGATTAAACCTGAACGGAGCCGTTCTGTGAATCCGAGTGCTCATTGACCAGCCGCCCCGCACGGCCCGAAGGGCCGTAATAGTTATTTACGGCAGATTGAATGATGTAACTAAATGGATACTCTCTGCTAGAGTGCGGGAATGATTCTACATTCTCCACATCCGCCTTTAACTGTTGAACCCGCGCCTGGAAGAACCCCCATTTAATGCGCTGTTGACCTGCCGTTGACCCTGACGGCCGTTTTCTTCTGCCTGCCCGATGCCAGATCAAAAACCGAAACGAGTATCATTTATAGAATGAGTGCTTCTTACTTTTAGGCAGGGCGTGATATGGCAATGAATATGGGCAGCACCTACCGGATCCTTGGCTATCAGCCATCGGTAAATTCCGCCTGGCGCCAGAAATTACTGACAATGGGTATGCTTCCCGGCGCAGTTATTGAGATCATTCGCGTGGCGCCAATGGGCGATCCGGTGCAGATCTCTACCTGCCGTGTCAGCCTGGCGGTGCGGCAGCGTGACCTGGATGACATCATCCTGGAGGAAATCGTCTGATGAAGAAGATAACCATCGGGCTGATTGGTAACCCTAATACCGGCAAAACCACGCTGTTTAACCAGCTCACCGGTGCCCGACAGCGGGTCGGGAACTGGGCTGGCGTCACGGTTGAGCGCAAAGAGGGTCAATTTTTTACCGCGCAGTCAGATGTCAGGCTTATTGATCTGCCAGGCACCCGATCGCTGACAACGCTATCTGCTGAAAGCTCGATAGATGAGAGCATCGCCTGCCAGTATCTCTATCAGGATCACGCCGATGTGGTGATTAACGTCGTCGATGCCTCCAGTCTGGAAAGTAATCTGTTCCTGACCTTTCAGCTGCTGGAACTGGGCGTGCCCTGCATTGTCGTTTTGAACATGCAGGATATTGCCGCCAGCCAGAACATCACTATTGATGTCGCAGCACTGTCAGCTCATCTCGGATGTCCGGTCGTTTCACTGACCTCAACCAAAGGTGATGGCATTGCCCTGCTCAAAGCGCTGATTGACCAGCCCCATATTTACCGCGCACCTGAACGGGTACGTTATCCGGCCGCGATTGAAACGGCCATTGAGCAGCTCTGCCAACAGATGCCCGCCGCCATAGCCCCACAAAAACGCTACTGGCTGGCCTTGCAACTGCTGGAAGGGGATATCAACAGTCAGAAACTTTGTCCGGCGCTGGTTCCGCATTTGCCCGAGATTATGCAGCAGGCCGGAGGAGAGACCGGCGTACAGATTGCCGATTACCGCTATCGCACCATCAATGCGCTTTGCGCGGCAGTGAGTAACATTCATCACGCAATGCCCGCCGGTCTGACCCGCAGGATCGATAAAATTGTGCTGAACCGCTGGCTGGGCATTCCGATATTCCTGGCAGTGATGTATGTGATGTTCGTGCTTTCAATTAACATTGGTGCCGCGCTACAGCCACTGTTCGACAGCAGTTCGGTGGCGATATTCATTCATGGTGCGCAATGGCTGGGCTATGTCTGCCACTTCCCTGACTGGCTGACGGTTTTCCTGGCGCAGGGTATCGGTGCCGGTATCAATACCGTGCTGCCGATCATTCCGCAGATTGGCCTGATGTTCCTGTTCCTCGCTTTTCTTGAAGACTCCGGCTACATGGCGCGCGCCGCTTTTGTGATGGATCGTCTGATGCAGTCACTGGGCCTGCCGGGAAAATCCTTTGTGCCGCTGATTGTCGGCTTTGGCTGTAATGTCCCGTCGGTCATGGGGACACGGACGCTGGATACACCGCGTGAGCGTCTGCTGACGGTGTTGATTGCGCCTTTTATGTCATGTGGCGCACGGCTGGCGATTTTTGCGGTTTTCGCTGCGGCATTCTTTAACACCCACAGTTCCAGCCTGGTTTTCTCCCTCTACCTGCTTGGCATTGTGGTGGCCATCGCGACCGGGCTGGTGCTTAAGCATACCCTGCTGGGCGGATAAGCCTCGCCGTTTATCATGGAGTTGCCGGTCTATCACCGGCCTCACCTCAAAAGCCTGCTGTTGCAGACCTGGCAACGGCTGAAAATGTTTGTGGTGCGAGCCGGACAGGTGATTATCCTGGTGAGCATGCTGATTGGCGTACTGAGCAGTTTTGCCTTTAATGGCCAGATGGTTAATGACATTAACCACTCTGCGCTGGCGGCGACCAGCAAAGCGATCACCCCCGTGCTGTTGCCGATTGGGGTCACTCAGGATAACTGGCAGGCAACAGTGGGGCTGGTGAGCGGCATCATGGCGAAAGAGGTCGTGGTTGGCACGCTCAACAGCCTTTACACCACAGAGGCAATCCAGAGCAGTCAATTTGATCCGCAGGCTTTTGACCTGCCTGGTGAGCTTAAAGAGGCGCTGACAGAGACCTGGGCGGGGTTAACGGCTGCCTTCAGAATTGATGCGCTGGCCCATCCCATCGATGCCAGTAAAGGCGATGGTGAGATGGCGACTGGTTCGATGGGCGTGATGTCAGCCAAATTTGGCAGTGGCTTTGCCGCTTACAGTTACTTAATTTTTGTCCTGCTTTATGTTCCCTGCGTCTCGGTCATGGGGGCTATTGCGCGGGAAGCCGGTAAAAAATGGATGATGTTCTCCTTCTTCTGGGGACTCAATATTGCCTACGCCACCGCCACGCTGTTTTACCAGACCGTCACTTTTGCCGACCATCCTGCATTTAGTGCGACCTGCCTGATAATTGTGCTGGTGCTGAACGGAATCATCCTGCTGGCATTGCGAAAAGCGGGAAGCCGGGTGCAGTCAATACCGGTCATGCTCAGGGAGGAAAAGGGGAGCTGCAGCGGCTGCCACGGCGGCTGTGATAAGCAGAAAGGCTTTGCCCGGTAAAAATAAGTACTGATGACATTCACTCTTTCCGCTGCCGGCGATTCCTGGCCGCAGCGGACAGGTGAGGATTGTCCTGTTAATTGTTCTTACGAATTTGAAGCCAGAATAGTGGGATGATTAGCGTATGAGCAGTGACAAAGGCAGCATGACAATTAACCCCGCCAGAAGCATTATCCTTCTCGCTAAGGCGGATACTTACCAAAGCAGGTCTGACCATGCACTGCAGCATGCCCTTATTATGGATAGCAGCTCCTGTTTTGCAGACAGATTCGCAGCATGCGGTATGGCAGTAAGAATAAATCAATTAAATCAGCCGGATGAACGCTATGGATGCCCGCCGCAGCGATAATCCGTACCGGCTTACACACAGGCTGTCCACTTTTTCTGTGGATAACTTCAGCCTGAATAAGGGCTTTATTCTCATTTCAGGAGCCATCAGCCAGGATAATCAGGGTCACCATATTGCTCCATAAACTCCACCATGGCACCTTTGTGTGCATCCACATGGCGAATATAGCGCATCAGTGTTTCTGGTTTTTTCCACGTGCCTTCCTGCATGATCCTGGCAATCGGATAACCTTTATCTGCCATATCCTGCGCAGCTCCTACCCTGGCGCTGTGGCCACTCCAGCCGGTGTAGCGATTTTTGTTGGCCTTTACTGCGCCCTCTTTTCCGGCAGTGCGCCATGCCCGGCTAAAAATCTGTTCCAGTGCCCTTGTGCTCATCGGCTTTTCGGCAATCAGTGGCCGGCCAGACCGATGTACTGCAGTAAACAGCCAGGCATCAGGCTGGCTGGATAGCCCTGACGCTTCAATCCACTCTTCCAGTCGTTGAGTTGAACGGGCGCTGAGCGCCTTAATCAATCCGCCGGTCTGCACAATAGTTTTTGTCCATGCCACATCCAGAATGATGCGACCATCACCGGCACGCATCACATCCCGCACCCTCAAACGCGACAGTTCACTGATACGCAATAGCGTTGCATAAGCCACATGTAAAAAAGCCAGATCGCGAAGCGCCTGAAGGTTATCAGAACCTGACCATTCTTTATCCAGCGCCAGCAGGTCACTCAGCCTGAAGGGCACGGCCTGGCCTGCCCGCTCACCGTTGATCACCGCCACACGGTTTATCTTCTTCATCGTCCGGAAAACCAGCGGAGAGACATTGGGCACCGGCAATCCGGCGTTACGGTGTAACATCGAAATTAACGCCGCGTGTGAAGTGACGGTTGAGGAGGCCCGGCCGCTTTCAGCCAGAAAAGAGAGATAGTCACGCAAATCGTCTGCGCTCATCGGCAGGAAGCTGCGCTGGTTATCTTCCGACCAGCGATTGCAGATTCGCATTACGCTAAGCAGCTGTCGCCAGGTGTTAGGTGAGAAAGCCTCTTTATCCTGAACGAACTGCCGGAGCCGCTCGGTGATATCGCTATTCCGGTCAACCGTCAGAGGGGTTAACGGCACTAACTCACTCATATTTGCTCACTTATCAACCAAAGACGCCGATGATCTCGCTACGTTAATTCTGAGAACTAAGCAGGGGGATAACCGGTCAGAATTTACGTAGCGTTGTCATTTTCAGGGCGAACTTTACTGCTATCCATCTTAACCCGGCACCATCCCTATGTCATGACTTCGTATAAGAACAATTATACGAAGTTAGTATATCGTAACTGATCCCGTCTGGCTTTTAACGGATTGACGCTCATCGCAGTCAGTCAGGGCAGGTACAGGTCACACGCTTTATCAATAGCTGAACGTAACTCACTGCGAGTTGTTCAAGTGAAACCACGACGCAAAAAAATGTCTCAAACTAAGGTGCGTTTAAACCAGGGTATGAACGGTTTAATCATTATTTAATTAAATCAGCACATCACGATGCTTTATTTTCCCAGCGCAATAATGAGCAGGAGTATCAAAATAGAGATGTTGAAAAATGGCAGAAGACGTTAATTAGTTAGTCAGTTAAATTAATGACTCATAAAAAGGTTCCATATAACACTGCTCAAAGGCAATACCCTTTGAAAGTTTTATAGAGCACATAAATTAAACACAACTTCCCGATATTACGTTCATAGCTCTGAACAGGCGACATGTCATTTACGCTACCAAAAGAGACCCAGGCATTAACCCTCAGAACAAAAAACTAAATACCAGCTTATCGCCGATTTAAATACCAGACAGCACTTCCTTTCATCTATCTTGTTCCCCTGCATATCAAAAGCGTCGATAAGTATATGCATCAGCTTTTTAATCGAATAAAGCGGCTAATGTATTTATCGCAGCGGTCTTATTCTGGCTGATCAGCCGGATTAAAACGTATTAACGAGTTATACACATTTTATGGCGGCGTCTGGAAGAACGCACAGAACGTCGGCTTCACCCAGGGTAAATATGAGGATATTTTCATGAAAAAAACGTTATTATCGCTGTGCCTTTTAGGTCTTTCCTGCGCCCCAGTTGTTACGCAGGCACAACAGTCCGTGGCCTGTGTCAGAGCCTCAGAGCAGGATGTGGCCAACCTGTTTGACGCCTGGAATGACTCTCTGGCAACCGGTGATGCAACAAAAGTCTCTGAATTATATGTCAGCGATGCCGTTTTGCTGCCGACCATTTCAAATCAGGTACGTCTGACCGATCAGGAACGTATCGATTATTTTAAAGATTTCCTGAAAAAAGGGCCGAGCGGTAAAATTGATTCCCGGACTATCAGAATCGGTTGTAATAAAGCGATTGATAACGGCGTTTATACATTTACTTTTAAAGATAACACGCACGTCACAGCACGCTACACCTTCACTTATGTCTGGGATGGTAAGGGCTGGAAAATCTCAACCCATCACTCTTCAGCTATGCCAGAGCCTGTAAGCAAGCCTTAACAGACGCGCTGATGAAAAAATAGCCAGCGTCATGATGTGATGCTGGCTCTTTTCCCTTTACGCAAAAATAAACGTTCGGGCTTGAAGATAATAACGCCTGGCTCATACTTAATAAATGGCAATTAATATCCTTCGCATTTAGCGTGTCTGTTTCCTGTATCACGGACAGTATAAGTGCTATTAAATGGCCAGCGTCAGTTTCTCATCCGAATAAAATGAAATCTGTCGGTTTGGTGTTTCCATTTCAGGCTGATCAATTCCCAAACGCAAATATCTGCCCATGAAACAGCGGTTTTATACGCCATTTCCATTGCCTATCTGCCAGATAAAGGTCGGATCGGTGCCGTTCACCTCCCAGTCACCCACGTTACGTAGCTTGTAGATCACCGGATTGTGCGACGACACCGTTCGTGCATTACGCCAGTGCCGGTCGAGTGCCTTGCTGACTCGGGTATCAGATGCACCCAGCGCATTGAAGAATTCTGTTGCCGCACGCGTCACCAGCTCAACGGCCACCGCCTGTGCCTGAGCGGACTCTACTTCGGCCAGCACGTTTGCCGCATGAAGCTGTGCCTCATCTGCGCCACTCAGTTGCAGCTCAAATGCCCGCTGCAACGAGTGGGTCGCCCGGTCGACGGCGGCTTCGGCTGCCCATGCCCAGCTGCTTATCTGACCGACCACCTGCAACACCTGAACATCCTGCTTCACCTGCGGCGCATTACCGTGGCTGTAAATACGCTTACGCTGCGCCACGCCCTGAGCAGCATCGCGCACCACCGCCCGCCCGATGCCCGCCAGCGTGGCCAGTAAGACATGCTGATAGAATGCCGTCTGATAGCGGAAACGCTCACTGAAATCATAGACATGTGGCAGTTCAACCCGCGCCTGATGAAAGCGCGTCGTACCACTGCCGGTCAGTCGCTGCCCGAAGCCATCCCAGTCATCATCGCGCTTCACCTCATTCTGGTGGGTGTTCACCAGTGCAATCACGTCACGACCGTTATCCGCGCGCTGAGCATAGACATCAATCCAGTCTGCATAGAGCGTGCCTGTGCTGTAGAACTTCTCACCGCTGATCCGCCATCCCCCCTCATCGGGAGAAACCTGAGTATTGACCTCACCCAGCTTCACCGCGCCGATCTCGCTCCAGCCGCTGCCCACCAGCTCACCGTCCACAAAGCGGCGGAACCAGCGACGCCGATCCTCACTGGCTGGCTGGTTCAGGCGATCCTCAATAAATGCGAAGTGCGCACGCAGCGCCTGTGGCAGGTTCGAATCTGCCTCAGCCAGTTCGGTCAGCAGAGCAAATAACTGCGGCAGCGAAACCCCAAAGCCGCCTTCTTCTTTAGGGATACGCAGGGTCCCGAAGCGCGCCGCTTTCAGCCAGCTAATCGGTTCATGCAACAGTGTGCGTTCGGTTTCACGGGCACTTGCCCCCTCAGCGATGCGGGCGAATAGCGGCCTGAAATGCTGAACCAGTTCGGCAAATTCGGTACGATTTAATTCAGACATGATCCTCTCCTGAGTCGGGTTGTTCATCGATGTCCTGTCGGGTCGGTTCAAAACGAATGATTAACAGGAAAATAATCGGGATAAGGGCGGCCAGTGAGACAATCCAGAACATATTGGTGCCGTAACGCGCCTGCAAAATTGGCAGAATAAACAGCGCCAGCGCGCTGCCCACACCGGAGAGCGAACGACTAAAGCCGACACCGGTGGCGCGTATGTGGGTCGGGTAGGAGAGCGCCGGATAGATCATCAACTGTGCGCCGGGTCCGAATCCCTCTGCGAAGAGCCACAAACCCAGCATCAGTACCGCAAACACCACGCCAGCTGTCGCCTGCGGATGACCGATCAATGCCAGCGAAATCAGTGCGATAAACTGCAGCGCAAATCCGGCGATCGCGACATGTCGTGAGGGGAATTTCCACGCCAGTCGCATCCCCAACAGCCCGCCGGTAAAGGCGAACAACGCATTCAGTCCCAGCGAGGCAGAGATAGTTTCAAATACGCCCGCGCCGAGAAATTGCGCCAGGATAGAGGGCAGGAAGAAAGCGATGGCGGTGTATTCAAATGAAATACAGACGTTCATCACCGCACTGACGACCGTGCGCTCCAGATAAGGTTTCTGAAACAGTACGCGGAAACGCACTTTCGGCTTCGCTTTCACCGCATCGGTTTTAGCGGGCGGCTCCTCATGCGCAACAATGCCGTAAGAGTCACGCAGAATACGCACCGCACCGCTCAGGTCGCCCTGATTCGCCGCCCACAGCGGTGACTCATTCATAAACTTACTGCGCACCGCAATAATCAGTAGCGCCGGTACGGCGCCAAACAGCAGCGAGGCGCGCCACAGCCAGTCGATATGTTCGGCGGGCAGCAGGAAATAGAGTGCAAAAATAATAAAGAAGCAGGCAGACGAAGCGGCATACCACATCGGGCACCAGGCTGCGAGGCGCGATGCTTTATTGCCCTTGCCGGAGAACTTAGAGAATTCTGCCAGATAGGCCATGGCAACCGGCAGATCGATCCCGACGCCGATGCCCATCAGAAAACGGGCACCAATCAACACCCAGACGTTGGGGGCCAGACCTGCCGCAATGGCGGAGACGACAAAAAACAACATGTCCGCCATAAACACTGAGTAACGGCCATATTTATCGGTCAGCCAGCCGCCGACCAGATTACCCACAATGGTGCCGATCATGATTGACGACGTCACCAGGCCCGTGAGTACCGGGGTTAAACCAAACTCCTTCACCACATCATCAATGCCGTAGGAGAGGGTAGTGAGATCGTAGGCATCAAGAAACACGCCGCCCAGCGCCAGGAAAACAATCCAGCGCGCATAGCTGTTTTTTTCGGTGTTACTGTTAATCAGCCGGGCCACATCACTCACCGATCGAACCGGTTGAGAGTGAGGCGGTGGCGCAGTTAAGGTGTTGTCAATTTCTAATGTACTCATCGTATCCTCGTTATTATATTCAGCAGGTAACGAGGGTTTTATATGAATTACTGGCATAGTTAACAACCAACAAAATCAGATAACTATTATAATTAATTCAATAAGATAGATTTATATTTCGCCCACACCAGACCCCGCATGAAATATAAAATTCATCCGGTAGCGTTCAGCGAAATGTTGTTTTTATACTGCTGAAACGGGTGAGGTTTCAGCAGCACATGGCAGACCGGTTCAGCAACGGTTAACAGCAATGACCGGTCCGGTAATGCCTGTCCATCTACCGGCGACAAGACGTACTCTTGTTTCTTTGCACTTTGCTATGCGCCGGTTATTCATGCCGGGCAGCCAGCCGTCTCTGTTATGAAACTTCCACCCTTGCTGCTGGCTGTTCCACATCCGCACTCCGGCGATAACCGGCACCCGGATGCGGCAACGCCAGCCGCGGCCCCTGGCCAAATAACTTTTCACGCAGCGTGCCGGGCTGATACTCCTGCTTGTAGACGCCACGCTTTTGCAGTTCCGGCACCAGCAGTTCCACCACGTCAGTAAAGGTTTCGTGCGTTACGGCGTAGGCGAGGTTAAAACCATCGACGTCTGTCTCTTCGACCCAGCTTTGCAGCTCATCGGTCACCGTTTCAGCGCTGCCCACCAGCAGCGGACCAAATCCGCCAATGCCCACCCAGTCTGCCAGGCCCTGCACCGTCCATTGGCGGTTGGGATCGGCAGTGGAGAATGTCTCAACTGCCGACTGAATCGCATTGGTGTGCAGATGTTTCAGTACCTGATCCGGCTGATACTGCCCGAAATCAATGCCGGTCCAGCCTGAGATCAGCGCCAGCGCGCCTTCGTAACTGACATAGCGTTTGTACTCCTGCCATTTGGCCTGCGCCGCCAGGTCGGTTTCACCCACAATGACTGTCTGCAGGTTGAAGATCAGTATGGAGCGGGGATCGCGTCCCGCTTCAGCGGCTCTCCGGCGAATATCCGTCACGGTTTTCTTCAGCAGAACTTTCGAAGGTGCCGCCACGAACACGCATTCGGCATGCTCCGCCGCAAACGCTTTACCGCGGCTGGAGGCGCCCGCCTGATATAGTACCGGCGTGCGCTGCGGCGAAGGTTCACACAGATGGATGCCGGGCACCTGGAAGAATTTACCCTGATGATTTATCGGATGGATTTTATTCGGGTCGCTGAAAATATGACGTTCACGATCGCGCAGGACCGCGCCATCTTCCCAGCTTCCCTCCAGCAGCTTATAGATAACCTGCAGATATTCATCGGCATAGTCGTAGCGCGCATCATGGTCGGTCTGAGCCTGATGTCCGATATTACGCGCACCGCTTTCCAGATAGGAGGTTACAATATTCCAGCCAATGCGGCCTTTGGTCAGATGATCCAGCGTCGAGATCCGCCGCGCAAACGGGTAGGGGTGTTCAAACGACAGTGAGGCGGTCAGGCCAAAGCCCAGATGTTCCGTCACCAGCGCCATCGGCGTGATTAACGCCAGCGGATCGTTTACCGGCACCTGCGTGGCGTGCCGAATCGCGGCCTGGTTATTGCCATTGAGCACGTCGTAGACCCCAAGCACATCAGCAATAAACAGTCCATCAAACCTGCCGCGCTCCAGCAGGCGTGCTAAGTCGGTCCAGTACTCCAGATCTTTGTACTGCCAGGAACGATCCCGGGGATGCGCCCATAAGCCGGGCGATTGATGACCGACACAGTTCATATCGAAAGCATTCAGGCGAATTTCACGTTGCGATGACATAGCGACTCCTGGGCGGATGCGGCAATCGCTTGCCGCCCACCTTTTAGTGATTGTTCCGGAAGGGTGATTCAGTAGATGAGTGAGCCGGGACATCGCTCGCTGAGGGGCAGCGGCGTAGTGGAGAGTAGCTGCCGTGCTACGGACTCAGCATGTTCTGCAACCTGCGGTAATCCCATGAGTTCGCCAAAGCGACCACGCGCGGCAGGCCCGGCTACATAGAGATGAGGATTGGCATCACCCTGCGCATTCAGCGTCTGTGACAGCGCGTTAACCTGGATGCCCAGCGCCAGCGGGTCGGGCTGAATCACGCCGTCGCCGTGGAGCTGGCGCAGCAGCGCGTTACTTTTAAGCAGTGCGTTGTGCGCTGGCCCGGTGGTGACAATCACTTTTTCCACCACCCGGATTTCTGATTGCGCTCCACGCCGGCGCAGCGTCAGCTGAAGATTGTTTCCCACCGCTTCCGCGCCCATCAGACGCGCCGCCAGCAGTGACAACTGACCGCTCGCCTGCTGCTGGTTGAGTATCTGGCTTACCTGCGGGGCAATCCGGTAGCGGTGAACATCCCACCAGGGGCGTAGATGGTGCAGAAAACGCTGCTGCTCATGCAGTGAAAGGCTCTGCCAGATACGCTGGCCGTTACGGCGGATATCATCCAGCACCAGCTGCCAGGGGAGATTTAACGCGGCTGCCTGTTTTACCTCCTGACGCACCCGATGTAACCAGCCACGTGCGCTGGCGGGCTGTGGCTGACTGTAATCCAGGGTGTAGCTCTCATCGCTGCCGCTCAGGTTGGCTCGCGGCAGCTGTCCACGGCGTGAGAAGGCGGTAATCTCTCCGCGATGCTGCTGGCGATGCAGCGATGCCACCACATCGGACATGGTCAGGCCTGAACCTATAATCGCTACCCGATCGTCAGGTGCGACCTGTGCCAGCGCGCCATTCTGCCAGGGATTGGCAATCAACCCCGGATGCCCCTGTAAGGGCTTCAGCAGCGCAGGCAGGTCCGGCGATGGATGGCTGATGGCCAGCACCACCTGATCGGCCCGGATCTTCTGCCCTGAGGCTGTTGTGACTACGCCATCCTGCAGCGCAACCGCGCTGTCACGCAGATGACTAAGTTTTACCGGCGAATGCTGCTGCTGATGCACAAACTGCGTATTGACCCAGCGACCAAACTCACCGCGTTGCGGGTAGACATTGCCGTCACGCCACAACGCGTCCGGGTCGGCCTGAAAGGCGGGCGATGCGCGATAGTCGCGGTCAAATATGCCCTCCTCATCCCCTGCAAGCTGCATTCTGGCGGCTGGCACATTGATGCGGTGGGCCGGATCGGTGGTGCCGTATGCCACACCCTGAGCAAGCTGCGCTCGTGGTTCAATCACCGTCACGTGCCTCCCTGCCTGGCCAGCCCGGGCCAGATGGATCGCCAGCGCGGTGCCGGTAAAACCACCGCCGATAATGACTATCTGCTGCTGTGACATAAGCGAACCTTCTCTTCTGTTAACTGGCGCTGGCCTGTTTATCAGGACGACGGTCGCCGCCAATGGTTTCACCAAAAGGACCGGTGTTCACGCTGCGCTGTCTCTTTTCGGCGTTGGCAGCCAGCGGTAACAGCGGCATCACCAGTTCAGCGAAGCGGTGCGCCTCTTCAAGGTGCGGATAGCCGGAGAAAATAAAGTTCTCGATCCCCAGCGCCTGATACTCCCGGATGCGATCGGCTACCTGCTGCGGACTCCCCACCAGCGCAGTACCCGCACCGCCGCGCACCAGGCCGACGCCTGCCCAGAGATTGGGACCAATGCGCAGGCTGTCTCGCGAGCCCTGATGCAGCGCGCTCATCCGCGCCTGTCCGGCTGAGTCCATGCGGGCAAAGATCTTCTGCGCGGCGGCAATAGTCTCTTCATCCAGATGAGAAATCAGCCGATCGGCCGCCGCCCAGGCTTCCTCTTCGGTTTCACGGACAATGACATGCAGCCGGATGCCGTAGGAGAGGCTACGGCCACTCTCCTGCGCCCGCTGACGAACCACCGCCAGTTTTTCCGCTACCTGTTCAACCGGCTCACCCCACGTCAGATAAGTGTCGATCTGATTCGCCGCAACGTCGATAGCGGCATCAGACGAGCCACCAAAATAGAGCGGTGGGCCATTTTCCTGCACCGGCGGAAAGAGGATCTCAGCGCCTTCCACGCGGATGTGATCACCCGAAAAATCGACCTTCTCGCCTTTCAGCAGGCGGGAGTAGACCTCAAGAAACTCTCTGGTCACCTGATAGCGCTCTTCATGACTCAGAAAGATGCCGTCACCTTTGTTCTCCACCGGATCGCCACCCGTGACCACGTTAATCAATAAACGTCCGCCAGAAAGCCGATCCAGCGTAGCCGCCATACGCGCCGCCAGGCTTGGCGGTTGCAGGCCAGGACGCACGGCCACTAAATAGCGCAGCTTTTTGGTGATCGGAGCCAGTGCAGAGGCGACCAGCCAGGAATCCTCGCAGCTCTTACCGGTCGGGATTAATACACCGTAGTAGCCCAGATTATCTGCCGCCAGCGCAACCTGCTGTAAATAGGGTAAATCGACTGCTCTGCCGCCTTCGGTGGTGCCAAGATAGCGCCCATCGCCATGGGTGGGCAGAAACCAGAAGAGGTTGAGGTTTTCCTGTGTCGCATGACTCATTAGCAGATTCCTTTATAACGATATTTGAATTTAATACATAGGCATAAATTCTTTTGTTATATAGCTGTTAGCAGGATGCGTGCCAGTCTGCTACTTAATATTTATCTCATTAATTCAACGATATATTCATAATTTCGCTTGATGCATATTGCTGCATTTGCGACAGGTAAAGTTACAGCCTGCTGCATTGGCAACAATCCGGTCCGGTTAGCCTCTCGTTTCCGCGTTAGCCACGCGGTATGGTCATGGCTTTCCAGTTAACCAGGTAAATGAGATGCAAATTACCAGCCCTGAGTTGATTGACCCCGCATCGCGCGCCTTTAAAAGCGTGCTGGATCAGCTTGCGCCTACCGACGCGACGGTGCTGATCATTGGTGAAACCGGCACCGGCAAAGAGGTGATGGCGCGCTATCTGCATCATCACAGCGCCCGCAGCAGACAGCCATTTCTGGCGGTCAACTGCGGTGCCCTCACTGAGAGTCTGGCGGAGTCGGAGCTCTTTGGTCATGAGAAAGGGGCATTTACCGGCGCACAGGATCGGCATCGCGGCTGGTTTGAGGCGGCAGAGGGCGGGACGCTGCTGCTGGATGAAGTCGGTGAACTGAGCGCATCGCTGCAGGTGAAGCTGCTGCGCGTCTTGCAGGAGCGCGAGATTACCCGTGTGGGTTCCTCCCGGGCTTTAAAGGTCAATGTGCGGGTCATTGCGGCCACCAACCGCGACCTGGCGGTGGCGATTCGTGAACGGCGCTTCCGGGAAGACCTCTACTACCGGCTGAATGTGGCCAGCGTCACGCTGCCGCCGCTGCGCCAGCGCTGCGAAGATATCCCGGTGCTGGCCACTCACTTCCTGCAGCTCTATGCGCGCCGTCTGGGCCGACCTCAGTTACGTCTCAGTGAAGATGCTGTCGCCACGCTGATGGACTACAGCTGGCCGGGCAACATCCGCGAGCTGGAGAACACCCTGCATAATGCCGTCCTGCTCAGCAAAACCTCGCTGGTCACGCCGCAGCAGCTCCGGCTGAATAACCTCACGGGTAGCGAGTTACCACCGGGAGAGGAGGCGCTGGATCAGTTTTTACGGCAACAGATGCAGCAGAGCGAAACACCGCTCTATCCCCGGGTGATTGAGGCGCTGATAAAGAATGCGCTGGAACTCACTCAGGGCAATCAACTGCAGGCCGCCGCGCTGCTTGGCATCAGTCGTCATACGCTGCGCACCCAACTGGGCCATCTGGGGGTGATTAAACCGCGCCGCACTTCACTGCGTCAGCGCGACACTTCTCTGAATCAGCAACCAGAACGGGAGCGGGAACTGCGCATCGGTTATCAGAAATTTGGCAACCTCGGCATCCTGAAAGCGCGCCAGTCACTGGAACAGCAGCTGGCCGATAGAGGCGTCAGCGTGCTGTGGAGTGAGTTTCCTGCGGGTCCGCAACTTCTGCATGCGCTGAGCCAACAGGAGATCGATTTCGGCACGACCGGTGAAGTTCCTCCCTTGTTTGCGCAGGCCAGCAACAGCCCGATGGTTTATGTGGCCTGGGAACCCGCCGCGCCGCAGAGCGTGGCACTGCTGGTACCGAACAGCAGCCCGGTTCAACAGATTGGCGATCTCAGAGGAAAACGCATCGCCGTGAATCGTGGTTCCAACGTTCACTATCTGCTGCTGCAGATCCTGGATGAAGCGGGTTTAGGGCTGGACGATGTGCGCATCGTCTATGCACCACCAAAATATCCGCTGACGCCCAGCGATCTCAACGCAGTGGATGCCTGGATGATGTGGGATCCGCTGCTCAGCGATGCAGAGAACAGCGGACAGTTCAGGGTGATCGCTGATGGCACCGGCCGGGTCAATAATCATCAGTTTTACCTTGCCGAACGCGGGTTCGCCGCGCAGTCGGGCGATCTGCTGCAGGTTCTGCTCACCGCGCTGGAGCAGACTGGCCGCTACATCGATGCACACCGTGCTGAAGCCGCTGCGTTGCTCTCAACCGAACTCGGGATATCAGCGCCTTCACTGATGCATGCCTTAGCGCGGCGCAGCCACCAGACCCAGCGCATGAACTTAGCCATCATTCGGGAACAGCAGACCATCGCTGACCGCTTCTATGCACTGGGGCTATTGAGTCGCGCCATTCGGGTACGTGAGTCGGTCTGGCATCCATAGCGTTTTTTTCGCTAAGCATCGAACATTTGATCGCTAAGCGCTTCAACCTGCGTTTGTTATGTTGCGCTGACAACAACCAGACTCAGGAATGAGAGATGAAAAGAGTTTTGCTTAGCGCAATGATTATTGCCGCCCAGGCGGGATTAGCGTTCAACACCCAGGCTGCAGCAGAGAAGCCCGAAACAGTTAACATTGGTTTTCAGAAAGCCAATATCTTCGCCCTGCTGAAATATCGCGGCACGCTGGATCAGGAATTTAAGAAACAGGGGATTGCGGTTCACTGGATTGAGTTCCCGGCTGGGCCGCAGATGCTGGAAGGCCTTAACATCGGCAGTATCGATCTGGCCGCAACTGGCGACGCGCCACCGACTTTTGCTCAGGCCGCACAGGCCGATCTGGTTTATCTGGCACATTCTCCCGCCAACCCCAAAACTGAGGCGATTGTGGTGCCCGCCGACTCCCCCATTAAAAGCGTGGCGGATCTCAAAGGCAAACGCGTGGCGCTGAATAAAGGCTCTGACGTTAACTATCTGCTGGTCACTGCGCTGGAGCAGGCGGGGCTGAGCTATAAAGACATTACACCGGTCTATCTGCCACCCGCGGATGCGCGTGCCGCTTTCCAGCGCGGTGCAGTGGATGCCTGGGTAATCTGGGATCCTTACTACGCAGAAGTTGAAACCAACGCCCACGCGCGGCTGATTAAAAATGCCGAAGGCCTGGTGCCACACTACACCTTCTATCTTGCCAGCCGTAAGTTTGCGGAAACCTGGCCGCAAATCGCCAGCCAGGTGGTGGATGAGCTTGGGTCGCTAAGTACCTGGGCCAATCAACATCAGGAAGAGGCGGCAAAAATCATGTCCACCTCAACCGGTCTGCCGCAGCCGATCTGGCAACGGGCGCTGGCAAGGATGCCGTTCGGGGCTGAGCGGATGACACCTGAAGTCTTCACGCAGCAGCAGGCTCTGGCCGATAAGTTTACCCAGATTGGTCTGTTACCAGTGAAGGTCGATATCCGCAGTGCAACCTGGTCGCTGGATAAGAAATAGGGGGAGGCGGGCGGCGGCTGATTAGGGGAACCTTCGCCTGACGGCTGATAACGTCATCGCCTGGAGTTAATCAAGTGCAGGCGGATTAGCGTGACGTGTTATCCGCGCATCAGCCTGGGCAGATAAGGTCCTGTCACCGACGTTCAGCTCATCCTCGCTGAAAACGGTTTAAAGTCCTGATGGTGCTGTAAGAAAGATGCCCTTTACGTTAGTAAAGGGCATCGATTAACCTGTATTAAGAACATATTTCCTGAGGCTCCGAAAAAAATCATCTATTTCAGTCTGTATTTCAGACAGATAGCTTCGTTATTTCGCTATTTTTTCTTGTATACATCAGCGGTACCTTTAATTTTGTTATTCGTATTGGCTGAGGTCAGCACGAACACATCGCCGCCTTTTTTATCGGCCATTTCTGATAGCTCCGCTTTTGCATCTGAAGGGCTGGTCTCACCTGATGTTGAGATATCGCCTATCTTTTCATACTGATCCTTCACTTTCATAAAATCATTCTTTGACATCATTTCGGCAGCAAATGAGCCAAACGATAAAGAGCAAATAACCACACCAAAAATTAATTTTTTCATATGTGTATCCTCGGAATGTTATAAAAGACGATTAGAATTCGTAACTACATTTAAAACATAGCATATTCAATGCAAACAGCTATTTCAAAAGCTTATTTACGATCCTGTTTTGTGATAACCGATCAGTAATTTAATTAACCACCCATCGTGTTTTCAGGGTAATTTCAAATCAGGGCTTATTACAAAGTCAGGCCGCTCATAACTGTTCTGATTAACTTCTTCTGAAAGGGGGCAAACGGTTAATCGATGGACAGTTAAGGATATATTTATCATCATCAGTGATCCAGGTAGAGGTAATGCACCCAGCTGGTCATTCTCAGCAAAATTTTACGCATGACCGAAACATGCGTGAAGTGGTCAGAATAGACCGCAACCTGAGCAAATATGCCGTCTGGCAATGCATCAACGTCCTGATTTGGGTTTAATTCAATTATGGCTAATACGCCATCAGAACCTGAAGCAAGGCTCAGTGATTGCACCGTTCCCTGTGCCTGATAAGCTCCGCCTGGAACCACTGGCAAAACTCTGAGCAGTTTTCCTGAGAATACCTGTCCCGGAAGGGCATTAAAAACGACCTCTGCTTCATCTCCCGCCGTCAGGCGAAGCAGGGAATTTTGTCTGAACTGAGCAATGATCTGACGTTTTTGTACAGGAATGAATATCATGACCGGGCGCAGCGGCAGGGCGGCTGCGTAGCTTCCGGGACGGATTAAGACCTGAGTGACATAACCATCACTGGGTGCGCGAACAACCGTCTGATCCAGGTTATACCGGGCTTCTGCTAATTGCGCGCGCAGACTGGCTATCTGGGATTGTTCTCCTCCTGATACACTGGTCAACTGGCTTCTGAGCTGCTCCTGTTCCGCCAGTGAACCTTTTACCAGGGCATCCTGCGCCAGAAATGCCTGCCTGGCATTATCAATGTCACGTTCGGAGAATGGATTGACTTTCGCCTTACTGCCTTTGAGATAGCGTTGATAGTCCAGAAATAATCTATCCCGCTCAGCAGATACATGGGTTGTGTAGGCAACGGCTTCGCTTAATTGTCCTTTCATCGCTTCAATATTGTTAATAGCGGTGCTCAGGTCGGCTTGTAATCTTTCGACGCGGACCTTATAACGTGTCTGATCCAGGGTGAAGAGCATTTCTCCCTTTCTAATAAGCACTTCTTTTTTATCAGTAACTTCATTTACGACGCCGGTCACTTGTGGAGTAACAGGAATCGCGACAACCGCTTTTTGTGCCAGTGACGTATAGGGATGGTTATAATTCATTAGCAGAATTAGCGCACTGACCAGAAAAACGCCACCGAGGGCCGCTGTTGGCACTGTCCATTTATTGACGGGTATGCGAAATATTTTAAAAACAGCCCAGGCTATCGCAACGTAGCTTAAAATAATGAGCAGATCCATATCATCGCTCCGGTCGCAGCGGTTTCGAATCAGCCTGTAAACGCTCCAGTTCTGCTACGCGCTGCTGCAGTTCCAGTAATGAAGTGTACTGGTTCTGCATACCCCAACCACGATCCGGACGATAAAGAGTGGCCCAGATCCACAGGAAAGGCCATATGACATGCAGTGTAAACAAACTTACCCAACCTGCGACGTGAATGGCATCGGCATGAGGATGATTACGGGACTTTGCGATTAAATAGGGAATATCATGAAGAACGATAATTCCATAAAAAATAATTATGAAAACGAAGATCAGCATACCCAAAGCAAAATAGTTAAGGAACATAGGTGCCTCTGCTAAATTGGAATGCGAAGTGAAATTAGAACGTCTGCAAGAATGTTTCTATTCGTAAAAGAGTTAACCTGACACACCTTGTTGACAGACGCAATACCAGAAAGTCATGCAGCGCTCAGGGATTTGAGGCACTTCAGCGAGGACGTAGTTGGGCAATACTGTTCATTGGTGATGATTTTAGTGGATTTATTACACTTTAAACGCAGGATTATTCCTCTTTATTTTGAGTCGTTAACCTCCATGATATTGGTAACTGATTGATTTGATTTTATTAAAATAACATGACACGTTGATCACAGATTTGTATTTCTAAAGCTTTATTTAAAAAAATATCTTTATACTTATTAACTATCCTGTCCCGACGTTGTTGCGAATTATCCGATCCATTATTTACTGGAAAATAATAGATCTCCGTTTGATAGTAGATTTTATGATCCTGACTTATTGAAATTTAACGCTTAATGATGAGATTAACTATCATGGCCTCAGGAAAGACCAGCGAATACATAGCCCTGAGATTGAATCCTTCTTCAACAGAACGCCCTGAAAAGTTCAGGTTACTCTGTTCTTACACGAGTCCATACTTTGTCGGATAAGCCGGATAGTGCTCATGTAAACCCCAACAAAAGATGGTCTTCTGTCTGGATCATTCCCTTTGTCACGCTGCTCATCGGTGCCTTTTTATTGTATTACCATAAAAGCCAGCAGGGACCTCTGGTGATTCTGATGACCGAAAACGCACAGGGGATTAAGGCAGGTAAAACCGTAATAAAAAACCGCAACATTGATGTGGGTGTCGTTGAAAGTACCGAGCTTACTGACGATCTTAAGCACGTCGAGATCAAGGTTCGCATGCACACTGGTATGCAAAAACTATTGAACGGCAATAGCGCTTTTTGGGTGGTCAGGCCTGAAATTGGATTCGAGGGGATAACGGGCTTAAGTACCTTGTTCTCAGGCGCCTATATAGCTTTACAGCCAGGTTCTCCGGGGCCAGCGCCGGAACGCTATCGGCTGTCAGATGCGCCTCCCCAGGCCTCACCGAATGCAAAGGGGATCAGAATCACGCTTAATAGTCGTGAAGCGGGGCAACTCATGCCGGGCTACCCGGTTCTGTTTCGCGGCCTGCGTGTCGGGTCAGTCGAGAACAGCCGGTTTGATATGGAAAAAAGGATGATGCGTTATCAGGTTTTTATCGCTTCGCCCTTTGATCAGCTTGTCACCTCAAACGTTCGTTTCTGGAAGAATAGTGGGATTGCTGTGGATTTATCCTCATCCGGGATGCGCGTGGAGATGGGCTCCATCACCACATTATTAAGTGGCGGGGTCAGTTTTGACCTGCCTGAAGGCGTGGCCCTGGGCCAGCCGGTTAAGGGCGTAGCAACTTATACTCTTTATGACGATCTGCGAAGCATCGCGAATTCACGTTATACCGAACACCTCGACTTCGTATTGTTCTTTTCCGATTCTGTTCGCGGACTTCAGGCAGGCGCGCCTGTCGAGTTTCGTGGAATACGCCTGGGGACGGTTGCTCAGGTTCCTTTTAACTCACCAGAGATAACCCAGAATTTTCGCAGCCATTATGAGGTTCCCGTACTGATTCACATTGAACCCCAGAGATTCATGAGCGGTATGAGGGAAGACTTTGACCTGGAGAAAAAGCTACAGCTGGGTAAAAAACAGGGGTTAAGAGGCTCCCTGAAAACAGGCAGTCTGCTTTCCGGTTCGCTGTTTATCGACTTAGACTATTATGCAAATGTTGCACCCGACAAAGGACCGGATATCGTCGCGGGTTACAAAGTCATCCCCACAACGCCTGGTGGTTTAAACCAGATACAGCAAAAGATTGTGGCTATAGTGGATAAGATGAACAGCCTTCCGCTTCGGCCACTGATTTCAGTTGCGACCGGTACGCTAAAACAAAGTCAGCGCACCATGACAGAAATACAAAAATCGCTCAGGCATATTGATGGATTTATCAGCAGCCCTGCAATGAAAACACTGTCTGAGGATATGCAGCAAAGCCTGCAACAGCTCAGCCGTAGCATAAAAGGTATTCAGCCTGGTTCGCCCGTATATCAAAAATTGACGGGGGATATGCAGCGTCTGGACCTTGTGCTCAGAGAATTGCAGCCGCTTCTCAAGACCTTAGATAATAAAAGCAACGCGCTGATTATTCATGATGCTGCAACTGACGATCCTGTTCCTGTCGCCGCGAAAAAGAGAAATGAAAAATAACC
The DNA here is from genome assembly GCF_011800685.1 of Pantoea sp. EKM10T. Taxonomy (NCBI): domain Bacteria; kingdom Pseudomonadati; phylum Pseudomonadota; class Gammaproteobacteria; order Enterobacterales; family Erwiniaceae; genus Pantoea; species Pantoea sp. EKM10T. The sequence goes on along the minus strand of NZ_JAALEU010000010.1, from coordinate 26,221 downwards.
CCATCTTCCGGCATTTCAAATGGCTCATTCAGCCTTTGCAGTTCATCAAACATAGCCATTTGTATCTACCGAAAGAGACTGGTTATCAGGTCTTGAGGCTGCTACTATAAAGACCTGTTAAGCAGTCCTGGAGGCTCTATGCCAAACATTATTTTAAGTGATACCAGCGCCAGCGTAAGCGAACTGAAGAAAAACCCGATGGCCACGGTTAATGCAGGTGACGGTTATCCTGTCGCCATTCTTAACCGCAACCAGCCTGCATTCTATTGCGTCCCGGCTGAGCTTTATGAACAGATGCTTGATGCCCTTGACGATCAGGAACTGGTTAAGCTGGTCAGTGAACGCAGCGGCCAGCGTCTGCTTGATGTCGATTTGGATGCGCTTTTGTGAGTTATACCGTCAAATTCAGGGAAGAGGCTTTTAAAGAGTGGCAGAAGCTGGACAAATCTCTCCAGCAGCAGTTTGCCAAAAAACTGAAGAAATGTTGTGATAATCCCCATATTCCTTCTGCCAGACTACGTGGGATTAAAGACTGTTATAAAATCAAACTCAGAGCATCCGGGTTTCGCCTGGTTTATCAGGTAATAGACGATCAGCTGGTAATTGCCGTTGTTGCTGTGGGTAAACGCGAGCGCAGCGATGTTTATCATCTTGCCAGTGAAAGGATGCGGTAGAGAGGGCATATTTGGCTTTACACACCTATTTTTGACAGGGCTACAAATCTTATCAGGATTTACTACTAATAAGGGTCAGGAGGACGTTGGCATCAAAAACGTATATTGTGTTGGCAGAGATGAAAACGTTAGCTACGGCCTGTTTTGATACGCCGTAAAACCCGAAAAAGCTGGAACACATGACAAATTCCTTTCTGGCTGCGCGATGACTTAGGTGTAATATTATCAATAGCTTGCAGGGAAATCTTACGTATGACATCTAATAGTAGTCGGGTCAATGTGGGGAAAGCCGGGCTCGATAACCGGACCACTTTTTGTTATATCTTGTGGTGTTCTCTGGAGCATTTTAAGGATGAAAAGCAATGATAGTAAGTGAAGATGCCCTGCTGCGCTCAGGCTTTAGCTCCGCAGACCTGCGAAAAGTCAAAAACAACCTGGAAAGTTATGGCGGTTCCCTGGGGGATGCCATTCAGGATCTGTCCAGACGCTTCACAATAGCGCTGACCGTTGTGCTGTGTTGTCTTGCTATCTTTATTTTTTTGCTCTTTGTTGGCTCCAGCGAGACCGTTTTTTCCGGTGGAATTGCGCTGCTCTGCGGTTGTGCGGTTGCCATATTTGTACAACCGCCTGTGTTGTCTTATAAGTCCTGGCGATACCAGAGAGCGAACAGAAATTAGCGACTCTGCTGATTGGTCGTGAGAAGGTCAAAAACCACTTTCGCTTTGACGCCATAGTCCACGATTTTCATCGTTAATTTTGGTCTGCTCATGGTATCAACTTTCCGGTAATAATCACGGGGCAACCACCGGAACAGACGCCACGCGCCGGGTTTTCTTGCCAGACCAAAAACACCGTACACGCTGGCGCTCAGTGTAGCCGCATTGTAAAGTGCCAGTCCTGTGTTCGGGCTGAATCCCATGAACTGCGCAGCCTCCATTGCCCCGTCTGCAAAAATTCCTTCAGAGTGCGACTCTTTGCCGTAACGGAGATGACTGACTTCCTTCGATATGCCATTTACGCCGTCAATGAACAGCGTGGCACCGGCTAGCATACCGATGGGGATCATGGAAGAGATCATGATCATCCCGCCAAACATGGCAACCCCGGATAAAACGATATGTACCGCAGATATGACGTACCCGACAATTTCGTTATTGTCCCGGACAAACTCCACTTTAGCGATGAGTTTTGCGGTCTGCATCCGTAGCAGGCGATCCTGTTCACGAAGGTTCTCAGTCTCTTCCCGTAGGTTTTTTATACAGGCTATACAGTCTTCGTCGGTCCTGGCCTGACGTGCTGCGGCAAACTGTTTCTCAACGACATCCCTGATCTCCTGAACAAACTGAAGTCGCGTGAGGCTGTCGCGCAGATGAAAGCCTGAAATTACGTTAGCGGCTTCTACCAGCTTTCTCGCTTCCAGATTAACCATTGTTTCGGCCCATGCCCGGTTGCGGCCACCTGAACGCATCATTGAAAGTAGTGCAGCATCCATTTTCACTCTCCCTGTGTAGATTTTACCGTTCCAGAGATAATAAATTATTCTCTCAATGTGTAAACCGTACGACAGGGAGGGAACGAGAAAAAGTGATAATGGAGTATATACAGATGCTGTTTAAGAAAAGAAGAGAGAGCAACAACCCTTCACATTATCTTAATTCATTCAAACTTAACATAATTAGTATTATGCGCACTTCTGCAGATGGCCAATTTGGTAGTGTCACTTGATAGCAGAAACGGCAAGCTATCAGCGTCAGATGGGAAGGGATGAAGACGGTCAGGTGAAAGGGTATAGCCGGTGCATCAGCACCGGGTTTATCCTGCCCCGAAGGGGCTACCGTCCTGGCAGTTCGCGCGATGCAAAAAGGCAGCTCAAGCTTCCTCTGGTTCGCTTATCTCAATACTGGTTATGTGCAGTCCGGCATGTGACATCATGCTGACCAGCTTATCAATTGAAAAGCAGTTGATCCGACCTCCTGCCAGCTCGGACACTCTGGGCTGTGAAACGCCCAGCGCAGCAGCAGCAGTGGCCTGATTCAGGCCATTACGTTTAATCCAGCTATTCAGGCGGCCTACTAACTCGGCGCGGAGTTTCATATTTTCCGCCTGCTCTGGCGTTTCGCTAAGAGCGTCCCACACATTATCAAAAGTCTGAATATTCATTTTTTACGCTCCTCAACCAATCGGCGATAACGATTTCGGGCAAGTTCTACGTCACTCTGGCTGGTCTTTTGTGTCTTTTTCTGGAAACAGTGCAGCACATACACGGCTTCTTCAAATTTGGCGACATACATGATCCGGAAAATGCCGTCATTACCCCGGATTCGGATTTCACGTGCTCCCTGACCTACCGTAGCAAAATGCTTCCAGTCGTCCGGCTCCAGTCCCTGCTGGATCAGGTCAAGCTGATACCCTGATGCGGTCCGGGCCTCTTCCGGGAAAGCCCGTAGATCCTCAAGACTGCTGTCAATAAAACTGATTTTCTTACGCATCATCACCTCATTATACGAAATTTCGTATATTGTGCAATTTCTGCATTACTCATGCACCCCATACAAACCCGTAACCACTGCTTCCCTACCATGTAGTTTCCTGCTGTTTTGTCCATGGCCTACATTGCCCTGATAAAATCCAGCATCGCCTTGATCCGGCGCTGGCTTTTGAGACGTTCTTCAAAATCGTTGAGATAGTAAGCCGGTGTATAGCGCACCCGGTTAAACTCCAGCGTCAGCGTATTACCGGTGACAACCTCGGCTGCAATGCCCAGCAGGGAAAGCTGTATAAACGCCATATCCACCGTGACAGGATCAATATCAAATCAACTGACGGACATCTGAACTGATGGATTAAATCCGACTTCAATCAGGCAATCTGCATAAGGTAGCATCGGTTATGTGGGTGTAATTAAGCAGGCGGAAGTAACGCACACCGATACGGGCATAAATGTCCGTTATCCCGCCGCAGTACATTTCTGCAAACATGAACGTTTCACAGTCCCCGTTCTCATTGCATGCCTGTTTCAGCGGATAGAGTCTCCCCAGCGCATCAGTAAGCGATGAAAGAGATGGGCAAGCCCGTCTCAGAGTGCATGATGGTGGCTGCGCATGGCTGGGATGTGGGTGGAGCAAAACGTGCAGGCATGAAAACTGCATTTGTTACCCGCAAAGGGCAGGCACTGTATCCGCTGGCGCCTGTGCCTGATCTGATCGTCAGCGATATTGGCGAGCTGGCTGCAAAGATAAAACCGCTTTGCTGACCCGCCGTTTACCGCAAATACTTTAATGCCGCGAGAGTTACTCGCTGCCCAAAAACGCTAATAAAAGGCGTAGTTGATGCGAAAACACTAACAATATTCTTAAATCAGGGCTTAACCACGATACACAGCAGGCCGATGACAATAATCACTACGCCCGCCAGGCTGTGCCAGCTGAACGCCTCATGGAATACCGGCAGACAGACAGCCACCAGCCACACCAGCACATAACTGAGGCTGAGCAGCGGATAGACGCGGTTCAGCGGAAAATAGCGCAGCGCCCGAATCCAGCAGAGCATTGAAACACCATAAGCGCCCAGCCCGGCCAGCAGCAGCAAGGCGGGCAGCAGGGCAACAGCAGGCAGCGACGTTATGCTGCTGACATCGGGCAGACGCGGCATCGCCCAGCGCATCATCAGCTGTGCCGCTGAGACCAGCAGCACGCTGCATGCGACCCATCCATACCCTTTCATAGCTGGCTCGCCATCAGCGCCACACCCGTCACCACCAGTAGCGTGCCGAAGATCTGGCGCAGCGTCAGGCGCTCGCGCCAGAGGATGCGTCCTGCCAGCGCAACGAAAATGAAGTTAAGGCTCAGCATCGGATAGGCCTGGCTGACAGGCACCCGCTGCAGCACCAGCAGCCAGAGAAGCATCGCGACACCCAGCAACAGCACGCTCACCCCAATCCAGCTTAAGCGGACCCGGCGCGATGCCGCGTGAGTCGCCTGTTTCTGGCACAGTTGCGCGCTGCAACTGAGCAGACTGACCAGTACTATCAGCAGCAGCATCACTTCATCTGACTGTAATAGAGGCAGACCAGCCTGCCCTGGCGATAGACGGCGTCCGGCACCGGAACATCCTCGCCGATATCACTGTGTACTGAATCAACCAGCAACAGCAGTGATACGCTTCCCGTACGGCGATGATCGGCAAGCCAGCCGCCGAAGTCCGCCTGAGAGACAAAGCGGGATTGCGCATCCGGGTAACTCAGCCCATATTCCAGCTCGCCTTTGGTGTCATAGAAGCCGATATCGCTACGTTGCAGATGCCAGGCTGCGGCAGATGCCACGCCGGGATTGTCCGCCAGGATAAAGTGACTTGAGGCCAGACGCTGGCTGATCGTCGAGACAAAACGCTGCGGCTGTTTGGCGTCGCGGATTTTATCCGGGATTGCCGTACCAATAAACAGGGCGACGCCCAGCGGGCAAAGCGCGGCCGCCAGCCAGCGGCGCTGTGCAGAGCGGCAGCTATATGCGCCCACCAGCCCCCAGATGAAAAATGCCAGTGCCCCCAGCGCAAGCTTCAGCATCTCGTGCGTGGCGAACAGCGGATGATGCGTCACACTCCAGGGAGCGAGCACCAGCACGACCGTTGCCAGGGTAATGATGCCGAAAATCAGGTTGAGCCCGCCATTGACTGTTAATGCGCGCCCTGCCCGCTGTGCGGCGTTCAGGCCATAGTGCGCCATCAGCAGCGACAGCGGCACAAAACAGGGCAGGATATAGGTTGGCAGCTTGCCTTTTGCCAGGCTGAAAAACAGCAGCGGCATCACCGTCCAGCTCAGCAGATAGAGCGCACCGGGATGCTGCTGACGCTCGCGCCAGCCGGTCATCAATGCGCCCGGTAACAGCGCCAGCCACGGCAGCGTTCCCAGCAGCAGAACCGGCAGGTAATACCAGAAAGGCGCTTTGTGCTGGGCATTGTCCTCAGCAAAGCGCTGAATATGCTCAACCCAGAAGAAGTAGTGCCAGAAATCCGGTGCCTGATGATAGATCGCCAGCGCCCAGGGTGCGCTGATCGCCGCGGCTGAGAGTAGAGCCAGCGGACCGAAGCAGAGCAGTTCGCGCAGTCGCTGCCGCCAGATCGCCCACGGCAGAATCGCCAGCACAGGCACTGCCAGCGCCAGAAAGCCTTTGGTCATAAACCCCATGCCGCAGGCGAGACCCAGCAGCAGATAGCCGCCCGCCCGCCCGGCGCGTCCGCTGGCCTCCGTCGCCAGCCAGAAGCTGCACATCGCGGCAGCCAGCCAGAGCATCAGCATCGGATCGAGCACCGCATAGGTGCCAACGCCATAGACCAGCAGCGAACTGAGGAAAATAATCGTGCCGACGGCAGCCGTGCGTGCCGAACCAAACAACCGCCTGCCGAGCCAGTAGATCAGCACGGCGGTCATCGCCGTGGAGAATATCGATCCCGCCCGCACGCCAAAGTTGTTGTGGCCAAACAGCCACTGACCCAGCGAGTTGACCCAGTAACCCGCAATTGGTTTTTCAAAATAGCGCAGACCGAAGAAGTGTGGCGTCACCCAGTTGCCGGTTGCCAGCATCTCCCGGCTGATCTCCGCATAACGAGTCTCATCCGGCTGCCAGAGATCGCGGAACATCGGCGGAAGCAGGTAATAGAGAATAAAAAAGCTGAAAAAAAGTAGCCACTTCGTGTTGTTACGTATCCGCACTAGTTCGCCTCTTTAGTCAGTTTCTGGCAGCCCAGCCACCCTTCCCGTCCGGGGATTTCGCCTCTGACCACCCTGCCCACCGGCAAGGTACTTAGATCGTCGGGCAGCAGCTCGCTTAACGGACAGAACTGAATGCCGTGACGGTCCGCAGCAGCCAGCAGCTGGTCAAAGTCCGGGTAGCCGATAATCCCTTCGACTTCGGCATGCACGGTGTAGACCGCCCCATCATCAGAAGAGAGCATTTTCGCCAGAATGTAGTCGTTATAGCCTTCTGCGCTGACCTCGCGGCCAACCACTTCATCCCATGTGGGCAACGTCACCGGAATCTGTACGGTACCGATCTGTCCATCCGGCAGCATGGGCCGGAACGGGCCGCTGCCGCGACAGTCGCTGTTGTAGTGAAAGCCAAAGTCCTGTTTGGCGGCGATCACCCGGCCATCGGCTCGCCAGCCCGCGGCGGCCGAACAGCTGACAGGATGACCGAGTATCTCACTCAGCGTTTCGGTGCCGCGTGCTATCTGCTCAACCAGCTTATCCTGCGGCCAGACGCCGGCCCAGGTCTGCCAGGCAAAATGGTCCCAGGCGTGCAGACCGACTTCGTGCTGACGAGTGGCGTCCTGCATGATGTGCCGCAATCTCCGTCCCATCTGCTTTCCCGGCCACGCCGTTCCGGCGAGCAGGATGTCCCAGCCATAGAGCGACGCGGCACGGGAGCGCAGCATCTTCATAAGAAACGCCGGTTTCACCAGCCGCCAGAGATGGCGGCCCATGTTGTCTGGTCCCACGCTGAAGAAAAAGCTGCCCCGCACCGCATGACGCCGGAACAGCTCAAGCAGCGCCGGCACGCCCTGCTTCGTGCCGCGCCAGGTATCTACGTCAATCCGCAGACCGATCTTCTTCATCACTTATCAGCCTGTGGCTCAACGGTGCGCAGGAAGAAGTCGAGCGTGTTGTCGATAGTGACATCCATCGTCACGGTCGGTGTCCAGCCGAGCAGGCGACGCGCATTGCGGATAGCCGGTTTACGGTGCTCCACATCCTGATAGCCTTTGCCGTAGTAGCTGCTGCTTTCTACTTCGCGGAAACCGGCAAACGGCGGGAACTGGCTGCGCAGCGGATGACGCTCAAAGCTGGCCAGCAGCTGCTCGGCCAGCTCTTTGATACTGGCTTCGTTGTCCGGATTACCGATATTGATGATCTGACCATCACAATTCAGCTGTTTGTTTTCGATAATGCGGAATAGCGCCTCAACGCCATCCTGAATATCGGTAAAGCAGCGCTTCTGTTTGCCGCCGTCAATCAGCTTAATGGGCGAGCCTTCTACCAGGTTAAGAATGAGCTGGGTTATCGCGCGGGAACTGCCGATGCGCGCTGCATTAAGGTTATCCAGACGCGGTCCCATCCAGTTGAACGGACGGAACAGGGTAAAACGCAGCCCCTCTTTTTCGCCGTAGGCCCAGATAACGCGGTCCAGCAGCTGTTTGGATACCGAGTAGATCCAGCGCTGTTTGTTGATCGGCCCGACGACCAGATTAGAGCAATCCTCATCGAAGCTGTCATCGGTACACATGCCGTAAACTTCTGAAGTGGATGGGAAAATGATGCGCTTCTGATACTTCACACAGTCGCGAATGATTTTCAGGTTCTCTTCGAAATCGAGCTCAAACACGCGCAGTGGATTGCGGGTGTACTCAATTGGCGTGGCGATGGCTACCAGCGGCAGGATGACGTCGCATTTTTTGATGTGATACTCAATCCATTCGGAATGGATAGCGATATCCCCTTCGACGAAATGGAAGCGCGGATGATCCAGGAAGCGGCTGATCGCGTCTGAACTGATATCCAGGCCATAGACCTCGAAATGCTCATCCTGTAACAAACGCTCAGTGAGATGATTACCGATAAAGCCGTTAACGCCAAGGATCAGCACGCGGGTACGACGTTGCAGCGCCGACTGCGGTTTTGAATAGAGCAGCGCGCCAGGGACGATGCCCAGACTCTGCGCCAGCTGACTGCCATTCATGTAAACGCCATGCTCGGACTGGCCGGTATGGATTTCCAGCGCACCTTCGCCACAGGCGATCAGGAATGGCTGCTTAGAGAGTACCGTCCCTGGCTTTGCCTGATGCTGCTGCGGATGAACCCGGCTCTTCCAGACGATAAATTTAACCGAACCGGCAAAGGCGAATGCGCCAGGCCAGGGATCGGTAACCGCTCTGACCAGATTGTGAATCGTCTGAGCAGGCTGATTCCAGTCAATGCGGCCATCCTCGGCCGTGCGGCGGTCAACCCGTGTCGCCTGACTTTCATCCTGTGGCCATTCATTCACCTCACCCTCGCGCAGACGAGGTAAAACGTCTCCGAGCAACTGCACTGCAGCCTGGGTCAGTTTACGATGCAGCGTCAGCGCGTTGTCCTGATCCTCAATAGCGACCTTCTGCTGCGCCAGAATATTACCGGCATCCGCGCGCTTCACCATGCGATGTAGCGTAACGCCCGTTTCAGTTTCGCCGTTGACCAGCGCCCAGTTCAGCGGTGCCCGGCCGCGATATTTTGGCAGCAGCGAGCCGTGCAGGTTAAAAGCACCCTTTTGAGCGCATTGCAGGATCTCATCACTCAGCAGATGGCGATAGTAGAAGGAGAAGATCATCTCTGGTGCCATGGTACGGATGCGGTCAAGCCAGATCGGGTGATTCGCCTCGTCAGGTGCATAGACCGGAATGCCATGCTCTGCCGCCAGACGGGCTACTGAGCCGAAAAAGTGGTTTTCGGTCGCCACATCGTTGTGAGTAAAAATGGCGGTGATCTCATAGCCTGCACTTAGCAGCGCATTGATGCCGACACAGCCCATGTCGTGATAGGCGAAAACAACGGTCTTCATGATTGAGTATCCTGTACTGAAGGCTCTTCTGGAGCGTGAACAATGCGTTGAACGAAATAGCGCGGACGCGCCCGAACGTCGTTGTAAATGCGCCCGATGTACTCCCCGAGCAGTCCCATACCCACAAACTGGGCGCCGATAAACATGAACAGCACGGCGAACAACACGAAGACGCCGTCACCCGCCCAGGCCGCACCAAAAAAGAGTCGCAACACGATCAACACCAAAGAGAAGGCGAAGCCTGAGAGCGCAATCAGGCTGCCGACCACGCTGAGCAATCGCAGCGGCGTGGTGGTCAGACAGGTCACCAGGTCATACATCAGGTTAATCAGGCGCATAAAGCTGTATTTCGAATCGCCAAAAGCGCGCTCGGCATGGATCACCGGCAGCTCAATGGTGTGTCGGGCAAAGGTGTTGGCCAGGATCGGAATAAAAGTGCTGCGTTCGTGACAGTTGAGCATCGCCTCGACGATGTGGCGACGATAGGCGCGCAGCATGCAGCCGTAATCGCCCATCGCCTTACCGGTGACCCGCTGAATCAGCCGGTTGAGCGTGCGCGAGGCCTTCCGACGGAACCAGCTGTCCTGGCGCTGCTGACGGACGGTACCCACCACGTCATAACCCTGACGTGCGGCGTCTACCAGCCGCGGGATCTCTTCCGGCGGGTTCTGCAGATCGGCATCCAGCGTAATAATCAGATCGCCACGAACCTGGCTGAATCCGGCCATGATGGCGGAATGCTGACCGTAGTTGCGGTTGAGTAGCACACCCGTTATCCGGCTGCCGGGAACGGTGGCGGCCTGTTCAATCAGTTCGGCAGAACGATCGCTGCTGCCGTCATCCACCAGCAGAATTTCATACTCAATCTTAATTGAGTCACAGGCGGCGCAGGTGCGCTGAAGCAGCTCCGGCAGACTCTCCTGCTCGTTATAGACCGGGATGACCACGGAGAGCATATTGATCGGTTTAATATCGCGCATCTCAGGCTCCGGCAATGTCATGTAAAGCCTGAATCACACGTTCGACATCCTGATCCGTCATTGACGGAAACAGTGGAATCGAACACATCTGCTGGCTGTTAAGTTCACTGGCGGGAAGACGTAAATCGGGATAGTGCTCGCGATAATATTTATGGGTGTGCGCCGCACGGAAATGCAATCCGCTGCCGATATCCCGCGTCTTCAGTGCCTGCATAAAGGCATCGCGCGACAGACCGCAGCGCTGTTCATCAATGCGAATAATAAACAGGTGCCACGCATGCTGATGTGGCCAGTCGGGCAGTGACAGCGGCGTGAACGGCAGCGTGCGCAGCGCTTCAAGATAGCGTTCAGCAATCTCACGGCGGCGGGCAATAAAGCCCGGCAGTTTCTGTAACTGCACCAGCGCAATCGCCGCGCTGATATCGGGCAGATTATATTTAAAGCCCGGCATCATGACTTCCGCCTGCGGCAGACGCCCCTGGGTATGACGATCAAACGCATCCACCGCCAGGCCATGAAACTTCAGGCTGCGTATACGATCGGCGAGAGTGGCGTCATCGGTCACCACCAGGCCCCCTTCCGCGCAGGTGATATTCTTGATGGCGTGGAAAGAGAAAATCGCCGTACCGCGCTGCCCGATCGGTTTTTGGTGATATGTGGTGCCCACCGCGTGAGCCGCATCTTCAATAATGGCAATCCCACGCTGCTCAGCCAGTTGATAGATTGACGCGAGATCGGCAGGTGCACCAGCGTAATGCACCGGAATAATCGCGCGGGTGCGGGGCGTAATCGCCTGCGCTATCCGGTCCGGCGTGACCATCAGGTTGTCGGGATCCACATCAATCATCACCGGCGTGGCACCCAGAAGCGTGATCAGGTTCAGGGTAGAGACCCAGGTCATGGACGGCGTGATCACCTCATCGCCAGGCCCGATCCCCATCGCCATCAGCGTGACATGCATTCCGGCAGTGGCAGAGCTTACTGCAATGGCGTGCTGGTTGCCGGTCATCTGAACAAAGGCCTGCTCCAGTTCGGCGCATTTTGCCCCGGTCGTTATCCAGCCAGAGTCAAATACCGCTTTAACAGCAGCCAGCTCTTCATCACCGAATGAAGGCCGGGAAAATGGCAAAAAATCCATGCTAAAACTCCTGCAGATCAAACCCATAAGCTGTCGCGCGTTGTTAATCAGGCACAACGCCAGAAAATAATCGAAATAGCGAATGACTCACAGTCGGCCAGGGTGTTATCGACACCACGCTTTCCCGTTCTGGAATTAAGGTTACCGGACTGCTAATACAAACTACCGTATGAAAGTTAACTGAACATTAAATGAAGAGTGTGAATTGAAATAAAATCAAGGGAGGGCAAGTTAAGGATTTCAGAAAAAGTTCACTATTAAATGGCTAATAATAGCCCTGACCTCAACTCTTTTTGATTTATTGATATTTTGTTTAAAATCAGCAGACTCTGTCAGTCACCAGAGCAGGATTCAGCTCATCCGAATGAAGTCACTTCTGGAAAGAAAAATTAACACGCTGAAATTGCCGGGCTAAATTCAGTCTGCTACTCACAGTATCACATCGAAAAAAATAGCGCTCCGCTCATCTCAGGATGAATCACAGATTAATAAAGCCGTCTTAATGTATTCTTAATATTTTTCGTTATTAATGTTCTGCCCTTGCAATAATCATTACACTTTGGTGATTCTCAGGTGACAGTCAGTTAATATCTGTCAGATTATCTGTGCCTGTAAGGTAAAAACAGTGCTAAAAAAAGTGAATAGGATCGCGGTTTCAGGCGTTAACGTTGGGTCTGCCTAAAAAAGAGAAAATAGTGATGATGCGTGCCGCCTGTTTATGCACTCTGTTAGCCCTGCTCAGCCCGGTGCTTTACGCCGCGCCGGTAACCTATGCCATTACCCCCGATAAAACGTCGATAGGCCTTTCATGGCGCGCCTTTGGTCACCAATTTTCGCAGGCCAGACTGCAGGGTGTGAGCGGCACGGTGACACTCAATCCTGATGAAGACCGTGACGATCGTATTGAAGTGACTATTCCGGTAGGGACACTGGTGGCCTCGAACAGCCTGTTAACCTGGCAACTGAAAAGTAATCTGTTTTTTGATGCAGAGCATTACCCAAACATTCACTTTGTCAGTAGTCGCTTGGCCTCACTGGGTGGCGGCAATTACCGTATTTTTGGTGTGCTGACGGTTAAAAATGTCAGCCGGCCAGTCGTGATGCTGGCCTCGCTGGACAGCGGAAAGACAATTGATCCGGCTTCAGGTTCGCTGGCGCTACATGCCTCCACCGCCATCTCCCGCTCAGCCTTCGGAATGGATCGGCTGGTCGGGGTGGTTGATGATCGCGTCAACATTGCGCTGGCCATTGCCGCGCAGGGCAGAAAGCCGCTGTAACGGTAACCGCTGAAGGGTCCGATTAACTGAGTGCTGTCTGCAATGTTTCCGCTGTGGCAGCCAGTTGAGCCGGTGGGTTGCGGCCAATCAGCACATATTGATAGCCGTCACGCTTCCACCAGGCCAGCTGCATGCCATGGCGCTTTTCATGGGCGATGGGATTCGCGCTGTCCGGCTCAGGCGAGATACAGAGCGCCATCGGGCCATAATCAGCATGCAGCCAGGCGATTTGTGCAATCGACGTCCGTTCGTAGCGCAGGATCCGCACCATTTTCAGTTCAGCCCCTGGCAGGCTGAGTTGCTGTGGATGCATCTGCAATCCTAAATCGAGTCGGGTACGGTCCAGCCCCCTTTGCAGCATGGCGGCGTCATCAGGTGTGTCGGCCAGCGTTTCAGCACTGTAGAGCGACATATAACGCGCCTCCAGATCGCGGATATTCTGGCTTTCATCTTTCTCTTCATCTTCCGGTCTTGCCAGGAAACCGATGCCGCTGCCCACCAGCAAAAAGCTGACAGACGCAGCAATCAGAGCCCGACGGCTGTAGCCTTTGGCTGGCATTGACTCTGGTGCCGTGATGGCTGCCAGTTGCTGTGCCATTCTGGCCTGCGGTGCCTGTTCCAGCAGCGGCGCAAAAGCCTGTTCAAAATCGAGATTACTTTGCTGTAAATGCTCAACCCGTGCCGCCAGTTCGGGATCCCCTGCCATCGACTGCTCAAACTGCACGGCTTCCTGTGGCGTCATCTCACCATCCAGCCAGGCAACGATTGCCTCATCGCGCCACGGTGGCGTAAAAGTTTCCCTGTTCATCTCCGTTTCTCCTGCGGTGCGGGCGAGGTCGCCGGCTGTCTGGCCAGCGTGGCACGTGCGGCGGCCAGACGGCTCATAATAGTGCCAATCGGAACGGAGAGCGTCTCTGCCGCCTCCTGATAGGTCAGACCTTCGACATACACCAGAAACAGTGCATTACGCTGCGCCTCGGGCAAGGCGTTAACCTGTAGCATAATGCGCTGGAAATGGCGGTGGTCGTCGCTGGTGGTGTGGTTGTCTGCGGCCAGCAGCGCATCGGGATCCACGAATCCCTGTCCCTGCCGGACCTTTCGCGCCCGTAAATCACTGGCCCAGATGGAGTGAAGGATCGAAAAAAGCCATCGATCAATGCGTGTGCCCGGCGTGAACTGCGCGCTGCGTTCCAGCGCGCGTACGCAGGTTGACTGCACCAGCTCTTCTGCCATGTCACGGTTGTGTGACAGCACATAGCCGTAACGCCAGAGCCGCGTCAGATGTTCCGCAAGGTGCTGACGGATGTCACTGTGAGTGATTTTTCGCTCCTCCCTTCCGCATCAGACCTCGGGGTGGCCATTGATCGCGGCCTGCAGATCGCGATATTCCTCGCAGTCTGTGCCACAAATCCCGGCAATGGTTTTTAACTGTTCGCGCGCCAGATCCGGACGCCCTTTGATCATCCAGGCTTCGCCCAGATATTCACGCACTTTAGCGTAACGGGGATCAAGTGCAATGGCGCGCTGATAATAGCCAATGCCCTCGTCCGTGCGGCCCAGTTTACGGGTAGCGTAACCACGATAGTTCCAGGCTTCGCGGGTATCCTGATTTTTCAGCGTATCCAGCAGGTTCAGCGCCGCCTGATATTCGCCCTTTTTCGCCAGATGCCAGGCATAGCGGGTTTTATCGTCGTCACTCAGCTTGCTGGTCTTCTCAGGCACACAACTTTTAGTGTGACTGTCATAGACCTGACCTTTGGGGCAGTCAGGCGTCTTTTTATCACTGTCATTGTCGCCCATCGCCATACTCAGCGGAGAGTGCAGCATCAGCAGCAGTGCCGGAACGGCAAGCAGAGAAAAACCAGAACGCGTTGTCATAATTTATCCTTATCGGGTCTGTGAGACAGGCGATAAAGCCCGCCGGATGCAGTCCGCTAGCGCGGCGCTGTACGGTAAACAGCTCAGCGCCGGTTTCTATTCGATAAAAATAAAATTATTTTTTGCCAGGGTGCCACGCTGAATCAGAACGGTAGTTTTTCCACCGCACAGAAACGCCGTTCCGCCAGGGAGATCACCGCAGCTTCCGCAATCGCCTGGGCTTTCAGTCCATCCTCAAGGCCAGGAAGATCGTCAACCTGCTCACCGTTCAGCGATCGGATAAACGCATCCAGATGAGCATAGTAAGTTGGCTGCACCCGGCTGAACCAGTCGGGCAACAAGCCTGGCTGCTGAATCTGCGCACCCTGATAGCAGCTGACGCCGCGCTGTGGCTGAGAGGCTGATTCCAGCATCCCGTGCGGTCCCATCACACTGATGCGTTCATCGTAGCCATAGCCGGTGCGGCGGACATTATCGAGCTGTGCCAGCGCCCCGCCCTGCAGCCGCAATAGCAGCGTGCTGGTGTCCACGTCGTCAAATTCCCTGATCGAGGGCAGAGCCAGCGCTGCACCCATCGCAGCCACCTCTGTCACCTCCTCTTCAGTCAGCCAGCGCAGCAGGTCAAAAAAGTGGATAGCCTGATCGCGCATCTGTCCTCCGGACGCCTGAAGATAGGCCAGCGGCGGCATGGCTGAGGAGCGGCAGACCATCTGAATCAGTTCCGCCGGGCCGATCCGCCCCTGGCGGAGTTGTTGCTTCAGCTGCTGATGGCTGACATCAAAACGGCGATTAAACCCTACTGTGACCGGCACGTTGTAAGGAAGAACATTAGCCACGGCAGAGCGGGCCCGCTCAAGAGAGAGATCGACCGGTTTTTCACAGTAAATAGCTTTACCGGCGCGGGCTGCGGCTTCCAGTAAGTCAGCATGTGTCGGCGTCGCGCTGGCGATCAGCACCATATCAATCTGCTCATCATTTATCGCCTCGGTGACAGACGCGGCCCGGGCACCAAAGCGGGTCGCAAAGACGGCGGCGCGCGCGGGATCCGCATCCGCAACCCATACCAACTCAACTCCGGGGTGCGCCTGAAGATTCGCGGCATGAACTTCACCAATAAAGCCACACCCCAGCAGGGCAACACGTTGCTTTTTATTCATTTTTTTGAACTCCATCATAGTCCGGCAGAAAGATGCATCTGCAGGATAACGCTGCGTTTTACACTGGCGGCACGGTGTTTTGAGGTGTTTACCTCACAGGAGATCGGCATGTCGCTGAAAGAGGTCGCCCGACGGGCAGGTGTGGGACTGGCAACCGTGGATCGGGTGCTCAATGAACGTGGCGGCGTCGCGCCGGAGACGGTTCACAGGGTGCTGCAGGCAGCACGTGAAGTCGGGCTGAAGCGGATCCTGCCGGAGGAGCATCGTCATCCGTGGCAGATAGAACTGCTGCTGAGCAGCAACGATTCGTTTTTCTTTAAGCAGCTGGCACAGGATTTTACTGAGGTTGCCTCGCATCTGGGCTATCGCCGGTTAACGCTGCGCCGCACTTTTGTCCCCGAGGCTCAGCCAGAACGACTGGCAAAGCTTATCAGGCAGGGCGGTGAAACGCGGGATGGTCTGATCGTTTTTGCCCATGAACATCCGGCGATCTATGAGGCGCTGGACCATTGTCAGGCGCGTGGCGTACCGGTGATCTCGCTGGTCACCGATTTACCCGGTGCCGCCCGGCTCTGTCATGTGGGGATCAATCAGTTGCAGGCAGGACGTACAGCCGCTCAGCTGATGGGCAAAATGCTGCATCAGCCCGGTGAGGTGTTGATGGTCAGTGGGCACCGGGATTACAGTGCGCATCGTCAGCGTATTGAAGGGTTTCGTGACCTGATAACCAGTCGGTTTCCCCATCTTCAGTTACGTGAAGTTCTGGCCGCCCAGGAAAATCGCGACACCCTCAGTAAGTTGCTGGAGAAGCAGCTGGTACAGAGCGGTCATCTCCAGGGCATTTATAACACCGGGCTGGGGAATACCGAGATCGGGCAGGCGCTGGCACGACATCGTCGGCTGAATCAGTGCATCTGGATTACTCATGAGCTTTACGCCACCACCCGCACGCTGATGGCGCAGCAGAGCGTTGCGCTGACACTGGATCAAAACACCCGACAGCATGCCCAGCTCGCGCTGCAGCTGATGCTGAATTATCTGGAGCAGGGAGAGAAACCCGATATCTACATTAACGGAAAAGTGGATTTCATCATTTATACGGCAGAAAACTGTCTCTAAAGATTGCCCGTTGTGTCATATCCACCGGTAAAGAAATATGCTTTACCTGCCGTCGATCATTGCATTCAGCACTATTTCCCGCGCGAGACGTTGCCCGGGAAAGTGGCTCACTGGCTCAGAAGTGCATAGAAAATAGCCTGCCACAGATAATCTGATCGCAGTGACAAGCTGAAACCGCCCCTTTATGTCAGATAAAAAATCTAACTATCATCTAAATATTAAAATATAAATCTAAATACGCATTTTTTATGGTTTTAATATTCAGATGCAGAGTGATGACGTTAATATCGTATCCGACTGAACAAACAGCGAAGTGAAACGGGTGAATTAATGTACGACAGAGGTGCGGAAACAGAGCAGGAATAACACTCGCTGTCCTGAACGGTTAACCATTAAAAGCGTACTTTGCAGAATTGATCAATATCAAAACTTAATGGGTTTTTATCGTCATATTTCTATTGGGTTTCACTTTCTGCCAGGTTGATGCTAAGTTCTCGTCGGTTTAAAACAGGGCAGTATGAAGAACCGTTTCACTGATATTACGGCCACCCTGAATTTTTCCTGCGCCAGCACGGTGCCTGACTAATTAATGAGCGTCTGATTTGGAAAAGTGTTTATATCCGGTGCGTACCAGAACTGAGAGAGTGCTGCACGCGGTGGCATTCGAAGTTGTCGCTAATGTGCTGGTTTTCTTTATCCTGATTATTTTTACCTCCGCAGCACCATCGCAGTCGTTGTTGCTTACATTGGTCTCATCGACTCTGGCTATGGGATGGAACTACCTGTTCAACCTGATGTTTGACAGTGTTCAGCTAAGAACAGGATTTAAAAAGAACTTGCGAATGAGATGCCTCCATGCCGTTCTGTTTGAGGCGGGTCTGTTATTAGTGTTAATCCCCTTTGCAGCATGGTGGCTGGATATTACGCTATTCTCAGCGTTGAGACTTGAATCCGGACTGGTGCTATTTTTTCTGACCTATGCTTTTCTGTTCAATTTGTTATGGGATTGGGGAAGATCAGCAAAATCAATGAAGATATAAAATTAATGTATCATGCCATTAAAATTTACTTTCAGAAATTAACCTTTCGCTTAGCCGGCTAATGGAACTTCGCGTGCGAGTGATCGCGCCCGAATGTATCCGATGCGTAAGGAAACAAGTATATCTGGTGTCAGGAGCCGCTTACTCTCGCCTGGCAGCATTGATATAACGGCGCGTCTGCATAACTTAAGTTCAGACTGCGTATAAGCTCATTTCACAGGTTAAATCAGCAAGAATATTATGGACAAAGTCTACTATCTGAATAAGTTAAGGAACTGCCCGTCAACCGACATTCTGGATATCGTAACAAGCTATATGCGGAAAAAACTTCCTGGTGACGACCTCTCTTCATTTGAAGGCGCTTACGATCATCGTAAAGCCGAACTAATAATGAATGAAACCTACAGTGAAGTTCCTTCAGAAGTATGGAGACTGGTGTGCTGAGGCGAAAAAAGGAGGGCAGGATCACTCATAACCCATTATCTGCTGAGGGCTGATCACCCTGCAGATCATCAATTCCTGATAATCCTGGCGCGATGCATTTTGATCTCCGTCGGGCAGAATCGGTGAACAGATAAATCAGAGCATCACCTTTAGTGCTGTGATGCTCTGTCATTCTCAAAAAACGCACGACATAAAGCGCTGTAAGAAATAGTAAGACAAACCTGCCAGACCACTGTAAACCGTTTTAAATATGACGCCAAAACTGGCTTCATCTGTTGTATTCAGAAAAGCTCGTACAAATAATGCCTTCCGGACTCACACGACTACGATAATGATTATCTGTTCAGGCGATATGCTGCCAATTTAGCTCATGCTCCACCAGCACCGATCCCGGAACGGCAAATCGTGTCAGGGTGATAATAAAAGCTGCTCAGTCGTTAAGCAAGGGTGTATTAAGCAGATTCAGATGATGCAATACCATTAAATTTAAATGTTGTTCGCCCGAACAGGGAGCATGCAGGCGAACAAAACGGGAATTCATTTCAGATGGTCACGATGATACAGAGCCCACTGCTCAATCCTTTCTCCAGAGGGTAGCAGGCAATATGCCGAAGATTTTTCCTGGACCTGCTGACCACCGCGATTAACGCAATATTCACTGGCTGGATTACGCATTGTTAAACGCTGCGGTTCCTTGCTGTTCGGTGTGCAGGCGATAAGTAGTGAAGCCAGTAACATCAGTGAAACTCCTGCTAACCTGTTTGTGACGGTCATAAAACCTCTCTTAACCTTATTTTTGTGAATTAAGCATTTACCCTCCAGTGGTGTGATTAAGTCTGATAGCACAACAACGACTTTATCAGGAATCCTCCTTTCTCCTGCCACATGTTAACCTCAGGGGTGACAATCATCATGTTTCCATTCTGCCGTCCACTCTGCACTCACCACTGCGGGTAGCGATACATAATTATAGCGTGCTGCCACTAAACCCGCGCTTAACAACCTCACGCGACACATAAGCAGATAGACCTTTAATGCAGTGATTAAAAAATGAATAAAGCCAAAATTAGAATGCATGTGAAGATAATTAACAAAAACCCCATTATTACAATCGATGCATTATCTTAATTTTTAATGGAAATTCATCGCGGATACGGCATCGCCTTTAACGTTTACTTAAAACAGGCACACTTGCGATGCCTTTACATAAATCCTTTTCCCGCTGCATAATCCCGCAACATTTGTATGCGCACTGCCATTAATGGGATCAATAAAACCTACAACTTATTGGTATCGCTTAAATATCGCTGCTGCTTAACACCTGAATAACAACTCACGATTCAGGTGCCATTTAACGATCAGACTATCAATAAATTCTTAAGGAAGAGTGACTGAGATGAATAATAAATTCCCGCGAAATAAAATCGCAAAAGCATTAATGCTGGCAAGTGGGATGGGGGTTGTGCCTCTGATTAGCTATGCTGCAGTCATCGGAAGCCAGACAGGCAATGAGATCATCTTAACTGATGGCACCACGCTGATTGCCGACCAGTCATCTGGCGACGGTTATTATGGCATCCTGGTTAATGGCGCTACCGCCGCAACGGTTACCATCGGCAGCGGCAGCACAGTTAGCGTGACAGATGCTGAACGTTATGCAAAAGGGATTTTTATTGAAGCGGCAAACAGTGAATTTACTGCAGATAAGTTAACCCTCAACGTTTCCGGTAAAACAGCGGTCGGCATTGAGTTCGGCGGAAAAAATGTAACCGCCAGTTTAGGATCAGGTTCCTCGGTCACCACGGTAGCATCAGGTGATTCTTTCGCCGAGGGCGTCGTTGTCAGCAATAGTTCCTCGCTGCAGGCAAATAACCTGCAAATAAGCACCCAGGGCACTGGCGGAACGGCTCTGCGCGTCAGTGGTTACGGAAGTCACGCCAGTCTGGGCGACGACAGTAATTTACAGACGAATGGTCTTAACAGTAATGCCGTTCAGGTTGATAACCTGACCGGTGAGTCGATTAATGGCGTGGCCACGTTGAAAGCAAATGCATTGACGATCAACACTCTTGGCAATAATTCGCAGGGTATTAATATCCAGGATAATGGTTCTGTTGATCTGGGCAGTAACTCGACCATTATTACCACTGGGGATCTTTCTGCTGGCATCTGGAGCTGGGGTGAGCTGAAGGCCGATCATCTGACAATCAGTACTGCGGGTGAGACCTCTGCAGGTCTGTCAGGCCGTGACAACAGCCTGTCAAACATTGGTGCTGGTAGCGTGATCTCCTCTGATCAGACTGGCGGCATTGTGGCTATGGGCGACAATGCCATCGTTAACTTCATTGGCAGTGAAGAAGAACGCAATACGGTCTATTCAGCAGGTTTTTATGGCGTATCCGCACAGTCAACCGGCGCAACCATTAATCTGCAGAACACCGATATTATGATGAAAAATGTGGATACCATGACCCTGGGTATTTGGTCCACAAGCGGTGGCACAGTTAACGGTGATGCAGTGACCATTACCGGCCCGGAGAATGCTACAGGTGTCTACGCCATGGCTGGTGGTAAAGCGAATCTTACGGGTGATTTGACCATTGATATGAGCTCCCCGGATGGGATAGCCATGGCTACGCGATATGATGAAGGTTATACAGCAGGTGTCATCACCACCGACGGAAAAGCGCAGATCGTTGGTAGCGTTTTATCCCGGGCCGGACTCATCGACCTCAATCTGACATCAGGTTCACTCTGGTCTGGCAGCGCCAGCAGCGATAACGTCAATAATGGCCATCTGAACGTTAATCTGACCGACAGCACCTGGAATGTATCGCGAACATCCAATGTCGATAATCTGACATTGAGTAACTCGCTGGTTGACCTCTCTGCAGCCTCGGATGACGCAACCTATTCAACATTGACTATCGCCAACCTCAGCGGCAGCGGCGACTTCGCCTTGCGCACCAATCTGGCAGGCGATGGTGCTGGCGTGAATAACATTGGCGATAAAGTTGTGGTGACAGAGAGTAGTTCCGGTGATTACGGTCTGACCATACAGAACCGCGGCAGTGCCGTCACCACTGGCAACGAAGTACTGACTGTGGTTGAAACGACTGATGGCATCGCCACCTTTAAAGGTAACGCCGACGTGGAACTTGGTGGCTATGTTTACTCGGTCAATAAGCAAGGCAACAACTGGGTACTCTCCTCACCTAAAGCACCAGAAACCCCTGAAGCAGATGATCCGGCCGTTATCCCTGCGGATGAGCCTGCCGCGACTCCTGCCAATGAGCCTGCCGCGACTCCAGCCGATAACGGTGGCACGGCGCCTGCCGGGCAAGACAACGCAACTTCCCCTATTACCAGCACGGCCAACGCAGGGGCTAACTTCCTCAACACTGGCTATCTGATGAACTATGCCGAAATGCAGACGCTGATGCAGCGTATGGGTGATGTTCGTCAGGGTAAGACAGCCGGGAATGTCTGGCTGCGCGCTATAGATGGACGGTTCAGCGGCTTTGATAATGGCAAGCTGAGCCGTTTCAGCCTGAACTACACCGGTTATCAGTTTGGGGTCGATAAACGTTTGTCCGATGAAATTCCGATCTATCTGGGCCTGTTCATGGGGGTAACTGAAGGATCGCCTCATTACCAAAATGGTAACGGCAACATCCGTTCTGAGCATTATGGCTTCTACACCACCTGGGTAAATGATGCCGGTTTCTATGTTGATGGCGTTGTGAAAGTCAACCGGCTGAGGAATCAGTTCAATGTTCACGATACACAGAATAACCAGGTATCCGGTAACGGTGTCTCTTCAGGTCTGAGCGGATCGCTTGAGGCGGGCAAAAAGTTCAGCTTCTCTGATCGGCTGGCAGGTTTTTATCTTGAACCGCAACTACAGCTGACAGCAGGTCATCAGGATGGTGCTTCCGTAGGTGCGTCTAATGGTCTCAATATCACACTTTCAAGCTACAAATCACTGATGAGCCGGGCAAGCGTGCTGGCAGGGTATGAAATCAATCAGAGCAATTACAAACTCAACACCTATGTAAAAACGGGTGTAATGCGCGAGTATGCCGGGGATGCTGCTTATGCTCTGAACGGATCAAATGAACGTCTTTCCTTTAAAGGAAATGGCTGGAATAACGGCGTCGGCCTGAGTGCCCAAATCAGCAGCCATACGCTTTTCCTGGAGGCAGATATGGTAGACGGAAAACGTTTTAACCAACGTCAGGTTAATGCTGGCTACCGTTTTAGTTTTTAAATCAACGTGCAGCAAGCGCTCGTATAACAGGAGGTGTTAATGAAAAAAACATTATGGATGCTGCTGGCCTTGATCTGCTCAGGATCCGCTTTCGCCCGGCAGGAGTCCACCATCGCAGAAGCAAAAAACATGCGAGACGAACGTCATGTTACCCTTACCGGTACGATTAGTGGACGGGCTGACGATGACCACTACTGGTTACAGGACTCAACGGGTCGTATCCGTATTGATGTCGACGAGGATGACGAAGACGACAACGGCTTCCTTATTGGTAAAAAGGTACGGATAACGGGTGAGGTAGATCGCGATGACGGCCATAGCGAAATCGATGTTGATCGGCTCTTCATTCTGAAATAATTCCGGACTTCTGTGTAAAAAAGCCAGCTATAGCGCTGGCTTTTTTACATTCAGGGCAGGTTTTACTTTTCGCGAAACGCTTCCTGTACGCGCAACAGAGGACGCAACAGATATTGCAGCAGGCTCTTCTCGCCCGTACGAATATCAACGGTGGCCGTCATACCGGGAATAACCCGTAGTTCCTGACTGCCGCTTTTCGTCAGCGTATTATTTTCCGTTAATACCATCACCCGGTAATAAGTATCATCGACGCCTGGCCTGCGGGCAGCCTTACTTTCCTCATCTTTTAGCGCGCCCGAACTGATACTTTGAACATGTCCGGTCAGGCCGCCATAAATCGAATAGTCATAGGCAGAAATTTTTACCACAGCTTCCTGACCGGGCGCCAGAAAAGCCACATCAGAGGGCCGGATACGGGTTTCCACCAGCAGTTGGTCATCCAATGGTGTCACCTCCATTATTGCGGCACCAGGCTGGATCACACCGCCAAGCGTATTGATTTTAATACTGTTAACAATGCCTCGTACTGGCGTGCGAACTTCAGTACGCTCAAGCGTATCATGGCGGCCATGGGCAGTTTCCTGCAGGCTTGTCATCTCAACATCGACTTTGGACAGTTCATCGTTAGCCTCGTTACGGTAGCGGTTTTTTCGCTCGGTAATTTGCAATTCGGCATCATTCATCTGACGCTCAAGTTTCAGAACCTCAGTTTTTGACAGCAGCGATCTGGCTGAGAGCTGTCGCGCCATTTCAAGCTCTTTCTGCAGCAATGTTTTTGACTTCAGATAGCCTTCAATTGACTCATTTACCGCCCTTTTGCGTAGTTTCCAGGCATCGGTTTCACGGGTAACCAGTTCAGGTACTTTCATGACCTCTGGCGGGAACACAAGCTCGCTGCCGGTCGCTTCTGCTTCAAGACGCGCGGCCTGGGCTTTCAGTGCCAGCAGGCGGTTAGCGCTTTCGCGGAAGGAGGCTTCGGCGCGCGTGGGATCGATTTTGGCCACAACCTGACCTTTTTCAACCGTATCGCCTTCATGCACCATTAACTCCTGCAAAATACCGCCCTCAAGGCTTTGCAAAACCTGTTCGCGGGAACTGGGAACAATTTTGGCTGACCCGGTTGTCACCTCTTCGATGTTGAAATTGGCGGCCCAGACGATTACCAGCACCATTAACGCCACGCTGCCCCAGGCAATAAATAGCCAGCCTTCCCAGCGATCCTGACGGGCGGCCCTCACCATGTCACTGGCTGTATGTTCGGTCACCCTGGTTGCCGCTCGTGGTGGTGTTCACCAGGAACTCGCGTCCCACCCTGTTATCGTTCGCATCAAAGCGCTGTGCGTAGATGGCCGAGCCATCCCCGTCGCCGCCTTCAGAGCCCCAGATAAGCAGGTAGCCGCCATCATCCAGCGCCACGCCGACCGGCTTATACTGCTTGCCGCTGGTGTAGCTGTTGACGATGAAGTCACCGCTGCCGACCAGCGTCAGCGTTCCGGTGGCGGCATCCACGCGGTAGTGCACTGCGCGGATGTCAGAGCCGCTGGTGCCGCTGTCGCTGCTGTCCCAGAACACCACGATGCTGCCGTCGTTCAGGGTGATAACGTCCGGATAGTTCTGGGAGCTGTCCGTGGTGGTGTTCACCTGGAAGTTCCCCCCCAGTGGCGTGCCGTCTGCGGCAAAAATCTGCCCGACAACCCCGCTGCCGCTGGTGTCACCCGGACCGCTGGTGGCGTTCCACACGGTCACGTACATGCCGCCGTGCGCCGCATCGGTAAAGGCCGCCATTTCCGGCCCGCCGGAGCTGCCCATGCCCTTGCCGGTTGCCACCGTCACTTCGCCCGTCACCGGCTGGTTATCCGCCCCGTAGCTGCGCTGCACGATGCCTGTGCCCTGGTCTTCCCAGCTGATGATGTAGTCGCCGTCGGCGGTTGCCATCGCACCCGGACGGTTCTGTGCACCGCTGTAGGTGGTGTTCACCTGGAACTCATCGGTCACCGCCTGGCCGTCGGCGCCGTAGCGGCGCGCCATCACGCCGTCGCCGCTGTTGTCCAGTCCGTTAACGTTGGACTCGTAGACAATCAGAAAGCCGCCGTCGGTCAGCGCGATCACCTGCGGGCTGTCCTGATTGTTGGCCGTGCGCTGGTTCACCTGCTGCTCGGTGCCGATTTTACGTATACCGTCGGCCTCAAAGAGCTGCATGTAAACCTCAGTGCCGGAGACACCTGCGCCCTGCCACGTCACCACGATGCGGCCGTCCGCCAGCCGGGTCGTCGACGGGTTAAGCTGATCGCCTGTGGTAGTGGTGTTCACCTGCATACTTTCATTCAGCAAGCTATACGTAGCCAGTGCAGATCCCTGGAAGGCCACTGTATCGCCCTTGTTCCCTGCTGGATCGATAGCGTAGATCTCTCCTGACTCGCCAGCTGAGATTGGGTTAGGTGCTATCACCCATTTACCCTGCTGATCGGCTACTACGCTATATTCCGTGCCGTTCTTATCGACAATGACAACCACAACGCCTGGCTCAGTAACACCGCTCAGTGACTCCTCTGAGTTTCCTGAAATCCCAACGTTAGGCGCTGTGATATCGATAATAAAATCCCAGCTACTGCTGATTTCACTGACGTTACCTGCAGCATCCGTTGCCGTCGCCGTAATACCGTGTGTCCCTTCCAGCAGGTTAGTGGTCGGCGTATAGCTCCACTCACCCTGTGCATCTGCCGTCACTGTCGCAAGCAGGATGCCATTGTCATAAAGCGTAACCAGCGAGCCTTTTTCCGCCTTGCCGGTAAAGGTCGGCGCCGGATCGTCAATGACATTACCTGCCACTGGTGAGGTGAACTGCAATGTACCGACGTCATCCTGTAATGACTGGATGATCACTGGTTCTGGCGGTGTGGTATCCACATTCAGGGTAAATTTCGCCTCGCTGCTGTTGCCCGCTGCGTTGGTTACCGATGCCGTAAAGACGTGCTCACCATCAGCCAGCTCCGCCACCGCGAACGTCCACACGCCGCTGCTGTTTGCCGTGCTGCTGCCCAGCACCGCGCTCGATTGGTCGCTGATGGTCACCACCGCGCCCGCCGCCGCCGTGCCCTGCAGCTCCGGCGTGCTGTCGTCGGTCAGGCCGCCGTTCAGTACCGCGCCGGTGATGCTTCCCGCATCGTCGTTCGCCTGGTCAATGCTCAGCTCCACGCTGCTGCTGTCCAGCCTGAAGGTCGCGCGCTCGCCGCGGGTTTCGTTCCCCGCCGCGTCCGTCACCTTCACCTGCCAGCTGTAATCGCGGTCCGTCAGCGTGC